>NZ_JALKFZ020000178.1 GCF_023243075.1 Frankia sp. AiPa1
TGATCTATGGCTCGTCCGCAGCCCACGCTGACCCAGCTCCGCGCCCTGGTCGCGGGGGGCCGCCACCCGCCCTTCGGGCCGGGGGGCGCCGCCCCGGCTTCGTACTCGCGTTCCTGTTCGTCCTGTTCGTGATCGTGTCGGGACTGGTGCCGTCGCTGTTCACCTCCCACAGCTCGTCGGCGACCTCGCCCGCGGAGAAGCTGCACGGCCCGAGCCTCACCCACCCGTTCGGCACCGACGAACTGGGCCGTGACCTGTTCAGCCGGATGCTGCACGGCTCCACCCTGACGATCAAGGTGACGGGCGCGTCGGTGCTCATCGCCGTCGTCGCCGGGCTCGCGCTGGGCGTCATCTCCGGGTTCTTCGGCGGCTGGATCGACGCGCTGCTGATGCGCGTCGTCGACGTGCTGCTCGCGATCCCGATCCTGATGATGGCCCTGACCATCATCACCGCCCTCGGGTTCGGCCTGGTGCCGATGGCCGTCGCGGTGTCCGTCGGCATCACCCCCGGGTTCGCCCGCACCACCCGCGCCGAGGTGCTGCGGGTGCGCTCCCAGCCCTACGTGGAGGCCGCCCGCACCGGCGGCGCCTCCTGGCTGCGGGTGACGCTGCGCCACGTCCTGCCGAACTCGTGGGGCCCGGTCGGAGTGCTCGCCGTGCTCGACTTCGGCACCGCCGTCCTGCTCGTGTCCACCCTGAGCTTCCTCGGCTTCGGCGCCCCGCCACCCGCCCCCGAGTGGGGCAGCCTGATCTCCGGCGGACGCAACTACCTGATCACCAGTCCGTGGCTCTCGCTGCTGCCCGGCCTGTTCGTCGCCCTGGTCGTGTTCAGCCTCAACCATTTGGCCCGCACCCTCGAGGAGGTGCGCCGGTGAGCGCGCCGAACCCGGCCGAGACGGCCACCAGCCCTGCCCCGACCGGCGCTGCCGACCGGCCGCTTGTGGAGCTTGCCGGGCTCAGCGTCGGCTACCGGCAGCACGGCCAGGTCGTCCCGGCGGTGCAGGAGGTCAGCCTGACCGTCGCCGCGGGGGAGACCGTCGCCGTCGTCGGCGAGTCCGGATCGGGCAAGACCACCACGGCCAACGCCATCCTCGGCCTGCTGCCCGCCAACGGTGTGGTCACCGCCGGGCGGATCACCCTTGCCGGCACCGATGTCACCGGCGCCCCCGAGCGGGAGCTGCGCCGGCTGCGCGGGCCGGTCGTCGGCCTCATCCCCCAGGATCCGATGGTCGGGCTCAACCCGACGATGCGCATCGGCGGGCAGGTCGGCGAGGCGGTGCGCCGCCGGGGGGTGGACCGCCGCCTGGTGACCGCGGAGGTCCTCGAGGCCCTGGAACGTGCCGGGGTCGACCGGCCGGCGATGCGGGCCCGCCAATACCCGAACGAGCTGTCCGGCGGGCTGCGCCAGCGGGTGCTCATCGCCATCGCGCTCGCCGGCCACCCCCGCCTCATCGTCGCGGACGAGCCGACCAGCGCCCTGGACGTCACCGTCCAGCAGCGCATCCTCGACCATCTCGCCGGGCTGGCCCGACAGACCAGCACCTCCCTGCTGATCATCACCCATGACCTGGGAGTCGCCGCGGACCGGGCCGACCGGGTGATCGTGATGCGCCGTGGGCGCATCGTCGAACAGGCCGGACCGCGGGAGATCCTGCTGCACCCGCGCGAGGACTACACCCGCCACCTCATCGCCGTCGCACCCGCGCTGTCGCACGCCGGCGGCGTCGTGCCGCGGCACACCGAGGTGGCACCGGCGCCCGAGCTGCTGCACCTGGACGGCGTCGGCAAGGACTTCCGGCTGCCCCGCGGCGGCGACACCCGCCTGTTCGCCGCCCTCGACGACGTGACGCTGACCGTGCGCGCCGGGCAGACCCTCGGCCTGGTCGGCGAGTCCGGCTCGGGCAAGACGACGGCGCTGCGCATCGCGATGGGGCTGGAACGTCCCACCCGTGGCCGGGTCCGGCTCGACGGCACCGATATCACCGGCGCCAGCTGGTCGCAGCTGCGGCCGCTGCGGCGACGCTTCCAGCTCGTCCACCAGAATCCGTTCTCCTCCCTCGACCCGCGGTTCAGCGTCGGGCAGAGCATCGCCGAGCCGCTGGTCTCCTTCCGTGTCGGCGACCGGGCGTCCCGCGCCGCCCGGGTCCGGGAACTACTCGACCAGGTCGCCCTGCCGGCCGCCTACGCCGAGCGCCGCCCCGCGGAGCTCTCCGGCGGTCAGCGCCAGCGGGTCGCGATCGCCCGGGCGCTGGCGCTCGCACCCGAGCTCGTCTTCCTCGACGAACCGGTCTCGGCGCTGGACGTCTCCGTGCAGGACCAGATCCTCACCCTGCTCGCCCGGCTGCAGGACGAGCTCGGGATCGGCTACCTGTTCGTCTCCCACGATCTGGCGGTCGTCGCCGCCCTCGCCCACCACGTCGCCGTGCTGCGCGGAGGCCGGATCGTGGAGAGCGGCCCGGCGGCCACCGTGCTCACCGCCCCGGCGCAGGAGCACACCCGCGAGCTGCTCGGCGCCGTACCCGGCCAGCGGTTCGCCGCCGACCTCGCCGCACCGAAAACCGGCTCACCCGCGGCCGGTGCACCCGCGACCGGCACGCCGGTGACCGATGTGCCCGTGCCCGTGATCGACGTACCCGTGACCGCGGGCGTTCCCACCGGCGCGGGGACGCCCAGCGCGGCCCCCGTCGACCTCAGACAGGAAGGACGAAGGCATTGACCGCGGACCTGGAGGGCAGCAGCGCACCCGCAGCCGACTCGACTGCGGCGAGCCGGCGCTATGTGATCATCGGTGCCGGCGCGGTCGGCGCGACCGTCGCGGCCGAGCTTCACCTCGCCGGGATCGGCGTCGTCCTGGTCGCCCGCGGGGCGAACCTCGCAGCCCTGCGCGAGAGCGGCCTGCGCTACATCCGGCCGCCGCGCTCCGTCGGCGGTCCCGCCGTCGTGCACCAGCTCGACCTGCCGGTGCTGGCCGGGCCGGACGAGGCCGACCTGCGCAGCGGGGACGTCCTGGTCCTCGCCACCAAGTCCCAGGACAGCGAGGCGGTGCTGGCACAGTGGGCCTGGGCACCCGTGGACGGCGGTGCCAGCACGGCCGCCGAGGCGCTGCCCGTCGTACTGCTGCAGAACGGCCTCGACAGTGCCCGCGCGGCGCTGCGCCGCTTCGCCACCGTCCTCGACGCCGTGGTCTACAGCCCGTCGTCCCATCTGCGGCCCGCCGAGGTGATCTCACCGGCCAGGCCGAGTGTCGCCGGCTTCCTGCTCGGGCGCGCCCCCTTCGCGCCCGCGGTGCCTGGCGGGTCGCCGGGCGCTGTCGTGGACGGTGCTGTCGTGGACGGTGCTGTCGTGGAAGGTATAGCCGGCGACCTGCGCCGCGCGGCGTCCGCGGTGCTCGTCGTCGACGACATCACGCGTTGGAAGGCCGGCAAACTGCTGGGCAACCTCGCCTACAACCTTGACGCGATCTACCCACCCGGCCCGCGGCGCGACACGGTCGCCGCCGAGCTTGTCACCGAGGCCCGCCGGGTCTTCGCCGCCGCCGGCATCGACGTGGCTGACGTGCGGTCCAGCCCACTGGACCTCAGTGGACTCACCATCGCCGAGATTCCGGGCTACGCCCGCGGTGGCAGCTCGACCTGGCAGAGTCTCGCCCGCGGCGGCTCGGTCGAGTCGGACTACCTCAACGGCGAGATCGTGCTGCTCGCCCGGCTGCACGGACTGACCGCGCCGATCAACGCCGGAGTCCAGGCCCGCATCGCCACCGCCTCGCGCCTGGGCGCCCGCCCCGGTGGCCTTGGCGACGACGACCTCGAGGCCCTGCTGGCCCTGGCCGCCACCAACAGCGCCACCGCCACCGCCACCACCGGCCCAGCGGCGGGCCCCGCGGGCCGAGTCGTCGCCGGCGAGGTACTCGTCGAGGCCAAGGCGCTGCAGGACGAGTTGACCTCGGCCACGCCGCCGCTGCTGCTCGACGTGCGCTGGGCGCTCGGCGATCCGGACGGCCACGATCACTACCGTGAGGGTCATCTGCCCGGCGCTGTCTTCGTTGACCTCGAGACCGAACTCAGCGACCACGCGCTGGCCGCCGCACCGGGCGGCACCGCCGGACGTCATCCCCTGCCCGCCGTCGACGAGCTCCAGCGCGCCGCGCGCCGCTGGGGTTTGCGAGCCGGGCGTGGGGTCGTCGTCTACGACGACGCCGGCGGCCTGTCCGCCGCCCGCGCCTGGTGGCTGCTGCGCTGGGCCGGGGTGCGCGACGTGCGCATCCTCGACGGTGCGCTGCGCGCCTGGCGCGGCGCCGGCCTGCCCCTGGAAACGGGGGAGATCATCCCTGCGCCGGGCGACGTCGTCCTGACCGGCGGGCACCTGCCCGTCCTCGACGCCGACGCGGCCGGCGCGCTCGCCCGCGACGGCATCCTGCTCGACGCCCGGGCAGGCGAGCGTTACCGCGGCGAGGTCGAGCCGGTCGACCCGCGCGCCGGACACATCCCCGGGGCGATCAGCGCCGCGACCGGCGACAACCTCGACGCCACCGGACGTTTCCGTCCCGCCGACGAGCTGCGCGCCCGCTTCGCCGCCCTCGGCGTCCCCGTTCGCGCCACGGCCGAAGCCTCCCGCTCCGCCCCCGCCCCCACCCCCGCAGGCGCCGCTGCCGCCGCCTCGGGCGCCGGCTCGGTGAACGGCGCGGCGAGTAGCTCCGCGTCCGCCCTGCGCGCCCCGGCTGCGACGGTGCTCGCGGTCCCGCCGGTGCCCGCACAGGCGGGACCGGCCGACGGGGCGAACGCCACGGTCGGCGTGTACTGCGGATCCGGGGTGACCGCCGCGCACCAGATCGCCGCGCTCGCGATCGCCGGCGTCGACGCCGCCCTGTACGCGGGATCCTGGTCGGCGTGGTCGTCGGATCCGGCCCGGCCCGTGGCCACCGGCGCCCGATGAGCACCGGCCTCCCGTCCGCCGCCGCGACACCCGCACCGGCCGCGGCGGTCTCGGGCAGCGGCCCGTCGCCCGGGACCGGGACCCGCACACCGGCCGTGGCCGTGGCCGAGGCCGCGGGGCGGCGGGGGGCCGCGACGCGGCCGCTGGTGGCCGAGGCGTTCGCCGTCGCGCTGCCGGTGGGCCGCTGGAGCACCGATCCGGCCGTCGTCGACGCGCACCGGCTCGACCGTTCCGGCTGGATCCCGTCGGGGCGCCCGCTGGGCGTCGCCTTCGCCCGGGAGGTCGCCGATGTCCAGGCCGTCCTGCGGGTCGCCGCCGCCCGCGGGGTCGCCGTCACGGTGCGCGGCGCCGGCACGGGCCTTGCCGGCGGGGCGGCGGCCAGCGCGGGCGGGGTGGTACTCGACCTCTCCGGCATGAACCAGATCCGCGAGCTGTCCGTCACCGACGCCGTGGCCGTCGTCGAACCCGGCGTCATCACCGCCGACCTGGACGCCGCCGCCCGCGGTGTCGGCCTCAGCTACGCCCCGGACCCGGCGAGCGCCGAGATCTCCACCATCGGCGGCAACATCGCCACCAACGCCGGCGGGCTGCGCTGCGCGAAGTACGGCGTCACCCGCGAGTCCGTCCTCGGCCTCGACGTCGTCCTCGCCGACGGCGAGGTGATCTCCACTGGGCGGCGGACGGTGAAGGGCGTCGCCGGATACGACCTGACCGCCCTGTTCGTCGGCTCCGAGGGCACCCTCGGCGTCGTCGTCGGCGCCACCCTGCGGCTGCGACCGATTCCGCGGGCCACCGTCACCCTCGTCGGCTACTTCGACACGGTGGCCGACGCCGTCGACGCCGTCACCGCGCTGGCTGCCGCCGGCATCGTGCCCGCCGTCGCCGAGCTGCTCGACGCCCCCACCGTCCGAGCCGTCGACGCCGCCACGGGCAGCGGACTGGCCGCGCACGGTGACGTCTTCCTGCTCGTCCAGACCGACGGCGCGGGCGCCGGTGAGGAAGCCGACGAGGTGCAGGCCATCCTCGCCGATCGGGCCCGGCTGGTGCACCGCTCCAGCGACGAGTCCGGCGCCGAGGCACTGCTCGCCGCCCGCCGCGCCGCCCTGCCGAGCCTCGAGCGCCTCGGCCGGCCCCTCATCGAGGACATCGCCGTCCCGCGCGGCAGGCTCGCGACCGCCGTCGCCCGCATCGCCGAGATCGGCGCCGCCACCGGCGTCGACCTCTACACCCTCGCCCATGCCGCCGACGGAAACCTGCACCCGATCATCGTCGTCGACCCGGGCGAACCGGAGATCCCGGCCGCGGCCTGGAGCGCCGCCGAGCAGATCTTCGCCCTCGCACTCGAGCTCGGCGGCACCATCACCGGCGAGCACGGCATCGGCCGGCTCAAACGCCGCTGGCTCGCCACCGAACTCGGCTCCCACCAGCACGACCTCCAGCAGCGCCTGCGCGCCGCCTTCGACCCCACCGGCATCCTCAATCCCGGCCGCGGCCTGTAGGCCGAGCCCCCCGCGGTGACCGCGGTGACCGCAATCGGATGGTCTAGGCGTGTGGGACTTCTATGATGTGGATATGGGGACGCCCGCACAGCGTAGCGACGGCACGTGTCCGCGTGGCCGGACCCGCGGTGCCGACGACGACAGCCGCCGCTCGGACCGGGCGGTAGGACCGGGAGACCAGCGTGTCCACTGATCACGGCACCCTGTCCGCCGAGCTCTGGCTGCGGCGCTTCCAGCCTGGCCCACCCGACGGGCCGCGGCTGGTGCTGTTCCCCCACGCCGGCGGAGCGGCGAGCTTCTTCATACCGTTGGCGAAGGCGATGGCCCCGGTGGCCGAGGTGCTCGCCGTGCAGTACCCGGGCCGCCAGGACCGGCGGCTCGAGCCGCTGCACACCTCGATCGCGCCGCTGGCCGACGCGCTCGCCGAGGTGATCAGCGGCCTGCCCGACGATCGTCCGCTGGTGCTGTTCGGGCACAGCATGGGGGCGATCGTCGCGTTCGAGGTGATCCGGCGGCTGGCCGCGGCCGGCGGACCGCGCCCGGCGCTGCTGGTCGTCTCCGGCCGGCGCGCCCCGTCCGCGCAGCGCGACGAGGCCTACCATCTGCTACCCGAAGCCGCGTTCGTCGCGGAGATGGCGACCCTGGGCGGCACCGATCCCCGCGTCCTCGCCGAACCCGAACTGCTGGAGCTGATCCTCCCCCCGACCCGGGCCGACTACCAGGCCATCGAGACCTACGTACCGGACGCGGACGCCGTGATCAGCACCCCGGTCGTCGCGCTGATCGGCGATACCGACCCGCGGGTGACGACCGCCGAGGCGCAGCTGTGGCACCGGCACACCACGGCCTCCCTCGACCTGCGGCAGTTCCCGGGCGGGCATTTCTACCTGGTCGAGCGGCACGCCGCCGTCGCCGACACCCTGGCCCAACTGCTGGCAGCCCTGTCCACCGAGCACCGCACCTTCTGACCTGGCCGGCGCGCGGACCGCCGCGTCGCCGCGCGCACCAGGAACCGCGCGCACCAGCAGCACGGTGGGTTGCCAGCGGGCTCCCATACGGACTCCGGTGTGGTCGCCGTGTGGGCCGTGACCGGAAAACATACCGAATGCACCGCGGCATCGGATGGTGTTGTGTGTCCGTCGGTGTTTTGGTGAGGCCTTCTCGCTAAAGTCTGGCCTGTGTCGATCAGCGGACCCGGGGAGTCCGCGCGGGTGACAGTCACCCAGGCCGGATTTCCTACCTTTCCGCGCGGGCGAGACCAGCATCGGGGCGCCGGGGGACGCCTGTCCCTGACCCGCGTGAGCATCCGGTCCGGGGCATGCCCGGGCGATGCGGCATCACTGGGGGCACAGACGTGCGGGTACCGAAGCGGCCGTCCGAGCCAGACGGCCATTACCATCATCTCGACGCGCTGCGCGGCGCTTTCATGCTCGTCGGCGTGTTCGTGCATGTCGCCACACTCGGCGACGACCGGGTCTTTCACGCCATCGGGTACGCCTCCGGCCTGTTCCGCATGGAGGGCTTCTACCTGATTTCCGGCTTTCTCTCGGCGATGCTGGTCGGAAAGTACGGCGCCGCCCAGACCGTCCGCCGACGTTTCGCCGCCGTGGGCACACCGCTGGTCTGCACCCTGGTGCTGTTCAACCCGCCCACGCTGTGGATGACCTACAACTTCCACAACGATCCGGACGTCTCGTTCCTGGACTTCCTCCGCGGCCGGACCCTCGCGCACCCGCAGGGCGAGCTGCACTGGACGCTGCACCTGTGGTTCCTGATCGTCCTGCTCGTCTACGCGCTGTGCACGCCCGTAGTGGTCGCGATCCTGGCCCGGCTTGTCGCGACCACGGCGTTTCGGCGGGCCACGGCCGGACGGCTGCGCACCATGACCGTGGTCGTGGTCGCCGTCCTGGCCTTCACCATCGTGCTGCGCGGGGGACGGCGAGCCGTCGTCGAGCCACTGCTCGGCACCGGCACCGTCGGCGAACTCGCCCGGTTCACGCTGGAGTTCCTGCCCTTCTACTGCCTCGGCGTCCTGCTCCACCTCGACCGGAACCGGCTGCTGGCCCATTTCCAGCGGCCCGCACCGATCCTGCTCGCCGGATCCGGGCTCGCGCTGTTCGCCGCCAACCACGGGGTCGCGCCGCTCGCCTCCGGAACCGGGCTGGTCCTCAGCGAGGCTGTTGTCTCCGTGGCGCTCGTCGCCACGCTGTTCGCTCTCGGCGCGTGGCTGGTCCCCGGCCCGCACCCCGCGGCGCGCTACCTCGCCGATGCCTCCTACACGGTCTACCTGTTCCATTTCTTCTTCATCTACGTGCTGGCTACCCTGCTGGGGTTCGACACGTCACTGCACTGGCCGCAGATGCTGCTCCTCAGTCTGCTGGCCATCGGTGTCACCCTGGCCATCCACCATTTCCTCATCGCGCCGTCACCCCTGCTCCGGAAACTGTTCAACGGAAAATTTCCGGGGCAGGGGAGCCGCACCCGCTCGAGCTCCCACCGGGCACCGCGGGCGGCGCCCAGGTCCGCGGCGGGTCCGCTCACGACGCCGGCCCCGGCCCAGGGTCCGGTCGTGGATCACCTCTCGGACCGGGCCCTCGTGGCGCCGCGGGCCGACCTCGACCCGGAGAACACGATGCCGCTGTCGGTCACCCGCCCGCGGACGTCGCGTCCGGGTACCTCCGGTCCGGCAACCTCGGACGTGGGGCGGACTCAGCAGCTGTACTGGATCCCGTAACCCGCCGCGCCACCACCTCCGGGGGGCCGCCGGTGCCAGGGCACAGCGGTGGTTGATGACCAGCGCATCGCCGACCACCGTCACTTCTGGTAAGCGGTTGTGGCATTCGTTGGGTCTGGTGGGGTCAGCCGGATCCGGGGCGTCCCCACAGGCGGATGCACGATCAGCGGGTCGGGTGCCTCGCGGTTAGACCGCGCCCCAGCGGCGTTCCTCCGGCGTCGACGGGTCGACCTTCGGGGGGGAACCGGGACCGTAGCCGGGTGCCCACAGGGTGCGCAGGGGCTTGCCGTGTGGGCAGGTCCCTCGCCGCGGAACCGGTTCACCGCGGCCCGTCCTGTGCAGCTGGGCGCCACGGCGACGGCGACACTTGTTGCAGGCGACCAGGACGAGCAGCGCAGCGATGACCTCGCCGGGCGCGGCCGGTTCGCTGTCGCTCACTTTTTCGTCACCCGTCCCGATCCGTCGCAGCTGGTGCAGCGTGGCGTCTGTGTTCCGGTGAACCCGCCGTCCGCGTCGGCTTCGGCCCGGTCGGACTGCTGGTAGCCGCTGCCGTTGCAGGCGGTGCAGTCCGCGGTCTCAACCTTGTCGAGGTCTTCGGACTTCGCCGCGCCGCGCTTGGCGTAGTCCTTCTCGGTGTCCGGGGTGCCTTTGCTGCCGGCGGAGCCGTCTTTACCGCCGCGTTTGATGCCGTCACGTCCGGTGGATGCACCACCGCGTGACGCACCCCTCTTGTTCCAGACCACGATCCGCCCCTCCGTGACCGTATGTCCATCTCACGGTAGTGGCCTCGGCGGTGGCTGGCCGGCGGAACCGGCAGGTGGGTGGCAGGTGGAGCAGCGTCTGCTGTGGGGTGACGCACGAGGATTCGGGACGGCGGCGTCGTTCACGTGGGATGTGTACGCGGTGGTCGCGGAGGAGCTTGCGGAGCAGGCCGCCGTGGCGATCGAGAATTTCATCCCACGGCGGCAGCGGTCCGCGACCACCGCGCGTGCCAGCGTTGTGCCAGCGACCATCACAACGTGAAAGCGCCCCGCTGATCATCATCACGTGCTGTTACCAAGGCTGGCTTGGGGTGGGATGGATGGGCGAAAAGCATCACTCTCTGTCGATGATTCTGGGCCTCACTGGACGCCGATTCCACCACCGTCACTTCTGGTAAGCGGCGATGAAGGGAGTGTCGGTTTTGATCTTGCCGAAGCCGGTCGCGCCGCCGGGCTCGCCGATGGGCTTGTCGCGCCCGGGCAGGACATCGGAGAAGAAGGCGCTCTCGCTGTCGAGGAACTCCTGGTCCTTGTCCTTCACCCGGTCGTCGCTGAGGACGGCACCGATCGGGCAGGCGACGGCGCAGGCACCGCAGTCGGTGCACTCATCCGGATGGATGTACATCTTGCGGTCGCCCTCGTAGATGCAGTCGGCGGGGCAGCCCTCGAGGCAGGAGCCGTCCTTGACGTCGATGCAACCGGCCATGATGACGAATGCCATGGGGACCCTCATTTCCGATCGACATTCACGGGGCGATGGCCGCGTGGCCGGTCATCCCGTGGCTGGCCTACGACTTCGTTCCGGCGGGTGCCGGTCGGAGCGGGAATGCCGTGCGGCGAACCCGAGGGGAATGGTAGCGGTTGAGCTGGGGTTGAAACGTCGCCCGGTGTGAAACTCAGGTTAACAAGATGGCGGGCGGAATCAAGGTGTCGATTCCTGGCGTGCTGGGTCGTAGGAAAAGGATAAGGATATCTGTCGGATAGTAGTTATCCTCGCTTGTTTCCTGGTCGGACGGCGGACGGGCGTGGGTGGCGTGGGCGGCGTGGGCGGCGTGGGTGGGTCCGCCCGCGCCGCCTGACCACGGCGGGCTGAGCTGGTACTTCCGGTCGGGCCGGCCAGGAATCGGTGTCGGATGCGGCGATTCTGCCCGAATGAGGCGCGCCGGTCGCGGCTGCTGCGGAAGCGGCCCGGAAGTAGGCCTGGGAAGCGTCCGATGGCTGGGAAACGTGAGTCTGATGCCCGGCCGACGTGGCGGTTTCGGGATGATGGGATAGTGGGTCGGCAGCAACGTCACAAGGACGCGAAGGTGGCCGAGTGCGACCAGAAGACCCGAACGAGTGGCCTATTCGGGCCTATGGGTCAATCACCCCGATTCCCGTCCGTCGTCGAGGAAACAGTGGCCCGGTATGACCTGTCCGGGTGGCAGCAGCCGGATTACCTGCTGGGTTCGCGATAGGAACGACCCGGCCGTCGGCGGCAGCCCGCCGCTGGTCGTCAGGTGGCAGGTGCCGCCCACCGCGCCCGATTTCGGTTTGGCCGTACGGAGGACATGTGGATTCACGTGACGAGGACGTCCGTGCGTCGCAGGACCGGCCCGCAGCGGTGCAGGAGCCGCCGAGCGGGCTGACCACCCGGCCCGATCCACTGCGGCCCAGTGACCCACGCGTGCTGGGGGAGTACCAGATCCTCGGCCGGCTCGGTGAGGGCGGGATGGGCACGGTCTTCCTCGGTCGAGGGCGGGACACGGGCCTGGTGGCGGTGAAGGTCATCCGGGCCGAGATCGCCCGGATCCCCCGCTACCGGGAGCGGTTTCTTCGGGAGGCGGCGATGGCGAGGCGGGTCGCACGCTTTTGCACCGCCGAGGTCCTCGACGTCGCCCAGGATGCCGAAGGCGCGCTCTACCTGGTCACGGAGTTCGTCGACGGCCTCACACTGGCCCGCGCGGTCACCACCCATGGCCCGCTCGGGCCGGCCGACGTCGAACGGATCGCGGTGAGTGTGGTCGCCGCGCTGAACGCCATCCATGGCGCGGGCCTCGTGCACCGCGATCTGAGCCCCGCGAACGTGCTGCTGTCCCCGCTCGGACCCCGAGTGATCGATTTCGGGCTGGCGCGGGTGTCCGACGACGCTCCGCGGGGCCCGCGTGGGCGGGTCGCGGGTACCCCGGCGTTCATGTCCCCCGAGCAGGCCAGCGGACATCGGGTGAGCACCGCCACGGACGTCTTCGCCTGGGGCGGACTGGTGGTGTTCGCCGCGACCGGCCAACCTCCTTTCGGCACCGGGCCGACCGCCGAACAGCTACGTCGTCTGCAACGCGACGAACCCGCCTTCGACCGGCTCGATGCCGCGCTCGGTGACGTCGCGCTGGCCACGGTCGTCCGCGCCGCGATGCGGCGGGAGTCCTCCTCGCGCCCCCGTGCCGACGAGCTGCTCCGCCGGCTGATCCGCCCTGGGGCCGACCCGGAAACAATCATCACGAGCCGGCTGGACATCCTGCCGGCCTCTCCGGTTCCCGCCGCTCGGTTCGGAGCCGTCCCCCTGACCGGCCCACCGGCAGGTCCGCGGCCCGGCGCGTCCCGGTCCGCCGCACAGCGCTCCGGCGGACCGGGGGCGCCTGGTGCCGGGCCGGGGACGGTTCCCGGCCCCGCCGTGCGCGGCCCGGTGCCGGCCGCGCGGACCGCCGGGCCCGTACCACCGCCCGCGTCGCCTGACACGTCGCCTCCCGCACCTCCTGGGTCGTCTCCCGTTGCGCCCGGATCGCCGCCCGCGCCGCCACCTGTATCGCCCTCGGTCTCGCCCGCGACCGCTCCGGCGCCGCCGGTATCGCTGTCCGTGCCACGGCCGTCAACCACCGCGCCGGGGTCGCCCCCCTTGGCGAACGAGACGGCGTCGCCGGTCTCGGCCATCGACCTGGGCCCGAGCTCACTTCCGGATGGTGACCTCGCATCCTCGCCCGGCCAGATACTCCCGACGTCCAACGGAACAGTCCGGCCGTCCGACCCGTCCGGCATGCCCGACCCGTCCGGCCCGCCCGAGCCGCCACCTTCGGATACCCGGCGATCCCGCGGGCCGGGCGCTGGCCCGCCGGGCCGCGGACCGTTCCGCCTTGTCCTGCGGGCGAGAGCCGAGTCCCTCCAGACGGACCGGGACGAGGCCGCCTTGTTCGACCACCGCATCGTGTTCCTGCCGCGCTCCCGCCTGCTCCGTGCCGCCCAACCAGGCCAGGACCCGGCCCGTTCGGGCCATGGGACCGAGGTACCTGTCGCGGGCCAGGACACCCCCCATGCGGGCCAGGGCGCAGCGACGCCGGACACCGAGCCGGCCGCCATCGCCGATGCGACCCGGGAGATGCCGGCGGTTCTGGGGATGCCGGCCATTGTGGGGATGCCGGCAGTTGTGCCGGCGCCAGCAGCCCTGGAGGTGCATTCGGCCGGGGCCCCGGATGCGCGGATGGCTGTCCAGTCCGCACGGCCGACACCCCGCGCCCAGACACCTGACGTGGTGAGCACATCCGGGGCCACCGCCATCAGCCCAGCCCTGGAGGTTTCCGGCGGCAGGGAACAGCGGTCCGACCCGTCCGACCCGTCCGGTTCGGCTCGCGGCGCCTCGACCCCGTCCGAAGTGTCGGCCGCAGAGCCGTGCGCTTGCGCGACGCCCGGCGTCCCGGGCCCGCCGAGCCTGCCCCCTGCACCAAACCTGCTCCCTTCACCGAGTCCGTCCCGGCTGGCGGCGCCCGAGCGCGATGACCACTGGAGCGGACCGCCCACCGCGGTTCTCCCGGAGCCGTTGACCCGGCTCCGGCGGTCGCGACGTCATGGCCAGTGCGGCCGGTGGCCGAACGGCCCGCATCGACCGCGCTGGCTGGGTGCCGCGGCCGTGGGCGCGACAGCCCTGGGGACCGCCCTTCTTCTGGCGCTCACGATGGTCCTGCTGCAGCTGCGCCCCCGCCCTGGTGCGGACCAGACCAGGGCCACGGCGTCCCTACCCGGGCTGACCGCCGTGCCGGGACCGGAACCGGGCCCGCGGCAGAGCAACGGCTCCCGCGCAGGCACGGCCAGTGGATCACCCCAAGCGGGCGCGACGAGAGCCAGGGGAGCCGCCGCGGGCGGCACCGCGGGCGGCACCGCGGGCGGCACCGTGGGCACCCAGCGCATTCCCACGCGCCGTCACGCCGGCACCACTCCTACTGTCAGGTCCAGTCCCACCGGGGAGGCCAGTCCCACCGGCTCGGTCCCCGCCAGCGCCTCGGCCACTGGCACTGGCAGCTCCGCTGCCGCCGCCAGTGCCAATGCCAGTGCCCCCGTCAGTGTCACGTCCGCCACCGGCACTGCCGGGGCTACCGGTACTGGTGCCGCCAGCATCCCGGGCCCGACGATCACGATCTTCCCCCATTCGGACTCCGAGCCCACCGGCGGTGCGGGGCCGTCCGCGAGCCTGGGGGCGGACGGGCCCTCGCCACCGGGCGGTGCGGGGCCGGGCACGGGCGGCTCGCCGGATCCCAGCCTGAACACGGGTGGCGGGTTCGGGCCAGGCGGCGGCACCCCCACCGCGCGGGGCCTCGTTCCGGCCAGTGGTCAGAGCGCGGACTACATCAGGAGTCCAGATGGCAGCCGCGGCGCGGCTGAAGGCCCCAGCCCGACTGGCCCTGACCCGGAAGGCACTGACCCGACTGGCACTGACCCGCAGGGCCCCAGCCCGGATGGCGCGAACAGCCCGGACGGCGGTGCGAACAGCCCGGACGGTGTGTACAGCCCCGGTGCCCCGCGCAGCCCGGATGGCGGTTCTGGCTCGATGGGTGCCCAGGGAGCCGGTTCAGGTCGGGAGCCAGGCGGCGGCCCATCGGTCGAGCGCACCAGTCCCTGACCGGGCGCCGCGAACTGTCCCTGACCCGACCTGGGAAGCCGCGCCCGCCGGGAGAAAACAACGCGTCCAAGGGGGGCGGGCGAACGAACGCGTAGGCGGGATGGGGGATGCGAAGGAACTGCTGTGCCGCGGTGGTGGTGGCGTGGACGGGAGGGGCGGCACCCGACCTGCGCGCCCGCCGGACCGAGGCACGGCGGGGTTGTTGACGATGCAAGGATGAGCTGTTCGGTAAATGCCCGTATCGCCGACATCTTGTTAGGATGTCGCCACGCACGGGAATGACGGCGGTGGGAGGGGAACACGCTTGGACGACCTGGATCGCGCCCTGTTACGCCTGCTTCAGGAAAATGGCAGGCGGACGAACCGGGATCTCGCCCTGGCGACGCGGGTTGTGCCTTCCACATCGCTGCAGCGCGTCCGTTCACTGATCGAACGCGGCATCATCAGCGGGTTTCGCGCCGAAGTGGACCTGGCCGCCATCGGACGTCCGGTGCAGGCGCTGGTATCGGTAAGAGTACGCCCGTCCGCCCGCCCGGTGATGGAGGACTTCCGGAACTGGGCCTCCGGCCTGGTGGAAACGGTGAGCGTGTTCTCCACGACGGGTGCGTCGGATTTTCTGCTCCACGTCGCCGTGGCTGATGTTGACGGGCTGTACGGGCTGGTCGTCGACCGGATCACCGAGCGGCCCGAGGTGTGCGAGGTGCGCACGAGTCTGGTATTCGATCATCGTCGAACGGCCGCGGTCGAACCGGTTCATCCGGCCGAGTAGTCCCGTCGGGGTGCCGACGCATATGGGCCGAGGTTGGTCGCCGTGGTCCGGGAATCCCAGCGCACTAGGCTGTTGCCGTGACCATCCGGACGCGGACCGGTTTCGATGCCGACGCCCTGCTCAGAGCCGCCGCGGCCGACGGCGAGGGCGGGCCCCGGCGGGATCTGGCTCGCGCCTACCGTGAGCTCTCGGCGCGGTACCGCGGCGGCTCGGACACACCTGACGACTCCGCGCTCACCGACCGGCATGTCCAGGCCTACCTTGCTGCCCGGCTGCCGGCAACGCTCGCCGCCAGCCGGGCGGTGCTGGTCGAACTCGCCGAGCGTCGCCCATTGTGGCAGCCAGCCAGCCTGCTCGACCTTGGCGCGGGTCCCGGGCCCGCGATGTGGGCCGCGCTGGAGACGTTCGCCGGCATCACCCGCATCGACCTGGTCGAGCGCTCCAGCCGGATGATCGGCGCCGGTCAACGTCTCGCCAGCCACGCCACCACCGCCACCGCCACCGCCGCCACGACCGTCACGGACGTCGGTGCGGGCGCGGCCACGGCGCTGCGGTCGGCCCGCTGGCATCGGGGCGCGGCGCAGGCACCGCCCCCCGTCGACGATGCCGACCTCACCCTCGCGTCCTACCTGCTGGGCGAACTACCCGCCGACGAGCGGGGCCCGGCCCTCGCCGCCTGGTGGCATGCCACCAACGGCGCACTGGTCCTCATCGACACCGGGACCCCCGACGGGTATGCCCGCATCCTTGCCGCCCGCGCCGCACTGCTCGCCGACGGCGCGACGATCACGGCGCCGTGCCCGTCCGACGGTCCCTGCCCGCTGCCGGCGGGCGACTGGTGTCACTTCTCCCGCCGCGTGGAGCGCAGCGCGGCGCACCGGGCGCTCAAGGACGCCGACCTCGGCCACGAGGACGAGAAGTTCGCCTATCTGGTGGCCTCCCGCGGCGAGCCGGCACATGCCGCCGGGCGGGTGCTGCGTGCGCCGCGGGCGCACTCCGGTCATGTCCGGCTCGTGCTGTGCACGTCCGACGGCCGGGGCGAGACCGTCGTCGCCCGCAGCCGCCGCGACGAGTTCCGCTGGGCACGGCGCGCCCGCTGGGGCGATGCCGCACCACCCACCGTCGCTGAAACCGCCCGTTCCACCTGACCCGCGGCTCCAGTCCGTCGCACGGGGCGGGTAGGCCCCGCAGAAGTCCATCCCGGCCGAAATCCCTGCCTGGGCGCTATTCGACGCGGCGTGTCGCCGCGGGTGTTTCCGGGCGATCCCGACCGGATACCCGGACCCGTGCGGCCAGACGCGATGGGAGACCAGACCTAACCGGAGGGCAGCCGTAACCGGAGGGCAGCCGCCGGCCCGCCCCCTGCGCGCGTGCCTTCGTCGACGATTCGAGGCCCGAAAGGGCTACCGCACCCGCCGGCCATTCCTTCCGCCCAGCGTCGACGGGGCCGCAACCTCCCTGGCCGGACGGCACCTTCGGAGGACACCCGGGTACGAAATCTGTTTTATCTCCCCACTACGCTGAGAGCGCACAAATCTCTCGGACAGGACGTCCTCGGCCGGGATGGGCTGATCCGGCCGCGCTGTGGAGATGGGGACATGCGCGCATTCTCACTGCCCTGGGCGGAGAACGCGCCGGTGCCTGCGCCGCGGGTCACGCCATCGCGGGCGCGGACGGCAGCGGTGGGGCGACGGTCTCGGGTGTGGGCCAGGTTCTGGTCAGCCAGGCCGGGCCTGGCCAGGCACCGGCTACGCGGCCTCTGGCCGTGGACGAGGCCGGCCGCAGTGGTCGCGGCGCTGTGTGTGTTCTCGTTCGCCGCGAGCCTTCTGCTGCAGGCGACGCTGCTGCGGCAGGGCTCCGGTGACGCCGACGAGGCCGCCTACGTCCTGCAGGCCCGGATGCTGTTGCACGGGCAGCTCACCCTGGACGCCGCGCGGATGGAGCCGTTCTTTCGCCCTTGGCTGACCGGCGAGCACGACGGTCGACTGTTCACCAAGTACCTGCCGGGCTGGCCGGCGCTGCTGGCCGGCTCGCAGGCCCTGTTCGGCACGATGGCCGTCGCGCCGGCCGCGGTGGCGGCCGGCTGGGTCGCCGGCACCTACCTGCTGGCCCGGGAGGTCCTCGACGACGCGGCGAGCGCGGTGCTGGCCGCCGCGGTGATCGCGGCAAGTCCGCTGGTGCTGCTGCACACGGCGCTGCCACTGGCCTATGCCTGCGGTGCCGCGACGCTGACGACCACCGCCGCGGTCCTGCTGCGCGGGGCGCGCACCGGCAGCCGCCCGCTGCTGCTCGCCGGCGGGGCCGGCTCCGGCTTCGCGATGCTGCTGCGACCCTACGACGCGCTCCTCGTGCTCGCCGTCGCCGCGGTGTTCGCGCTGGCCCGGCTGCGCCGCACGCCGGCACTCGCCGCCCGGCGCGTCGGCTGGGTACTGCTGGGCGCGGCACCGTTCGCCGTCCTGCTGCTCGCCTTCAACACCGCGGTGACGGGTTCGCCGCTGCGCATGCCGCTGTCGGCATCGGACCCGTTGGACCGCTTCGGTTTCGGCCCGCGACGCATCCTGCCCTCCGAACCGACGTTCGCCTTCGGCCGCCGCCTGGCCCTGCATGCCACCGTCGAGACCCTTGACGCGGCGCCGGGCTGGCTGTTCGGCGGGCCGTTGCTGGTCGCGTGCGGCGTCGTCGGTGCGCTCGCCCGGCCCCGCCGAACGCACCGGCTGCTGCTGGTGGCGATGGCCGGCACGGTCGTCACCGGCTACCTGTTCTGGTGGGGGACGGCGTTCGCCCGACCAGGACTGCGCGACGGCCTCGGCCCGCATTACCACCTCGCGGCGGTGGCCCCGGTGGTCGTTCTCGGCGCCGACGGGGCCCGGCGCCTGTGGTCGGCCGCAGGTTCGGCGCTGCACCGTCTCGCCCCCAGCGGGCAGGACGTCCGCCGCCAGGCTGGCGGCCACCAGGCTGCCCGGGTCGCCCACGCGGGGCTCACGCTCGTGGCCGTGACGGCGGCGTTCGGCTTCACGCTCTCGCCGTTGCCGGCGAAGCTGCGCGGCCAGGACTGGGTCAACGACCATGACGCACTGCTCGCCGCGCTGCTGCCCGACGCGCTGCCCGGCCCATCCGTCGTCGTGGTCACCCCGGACACGCCCAGCCGATACACCCAGGTCCCCTACCAGATCCTGCGCAATGATCCGGAGCTGCACGACCGGGTGCTCTACGCCGCCGACCTCGGCCCCGTCACCGCCACCCTGGGCGAGCGGATGCCCGGGCGCGCCCTGTACCGCCTGCGCCCCGCGGAGATCGTCGACCCCGCCGCGCCCACCAGCTACGTCGGATCGTTCACCGCGCTGCACCAGGTCCAGGGGCGAGAGCTGCGCCTCGATGTCGAGCTGCCAAGGACGGGCTCGGCGCTGCCCGCGAGCACCGGCACGGCGGACTCGAACGGATCGGCCGCAACGAGCGCGCTGGGCCTGACGGGGCCGGCAGGATCATCCGCGGGCCCGCATGGCGCGGTGCCGGCGGTGTATGTGCGGGTGGGCTCGACGGTCCGGGGCGTCGCCGTCGACGCGGATCACGGTCTCGGGCCGGTGCTGTCGGTGGTGCTCACGTCGAAGTCCGCACCGGGGTCCACGTCGGGGTCAGAGCCGGGGGCGGGCGGGGAGATCCCCGTCGCGGATGACCTGCCGGGCGAGGTGGTCGTGGGGCTTGCCGTGCCCGGACCGGACGGTACCGCCCGGTGGGAGGAGCGCATCCCGATCGCCCGCCGGGCCGGCACCGGCGAACTGACCATGCTCACCCCGGGTCTGGGCTGGCGGGTGGTGCCGTCCCGGCCGCACGACGGCTGGCTGCCCGCCCGGGTCGCCCAGGTCTTCACCGTCACCACCACCTCGCTCGCCACCGGCCAGCAGGCCGGCCGAGCAGCGGGCGCCGCGGATGGTGGGTTCGTGGGTAGGTTCGACCTCCCCTGATCGGGCCACGTCAGTAGTGACCCGTTGTGGCTGGTCCTCGGCGTGACGCGGCTCACGGGCGTCACCACCAACGGTGGCTCGCCCGGTCCGCTCCCGCGGCCCGCCGTCGAACCAACAGACGGGCAGCGGGCCGCCCGCCCGCGCCCGCGGACATCGGGATGCTCGCCCCGACGGCTCGGCGAGAGTGCCCCTGATCTGCGGCGATAGACATTCTCGCCGTCAAGGGAGGAGCGGCCGGGCAACGCCCGACGGTCGAGGCCGGGCCGTGACCCGGGTGCCGGTGCCGTCGGACGGTGGCTGTCCGGGACCCTCGGACTGTTTCCGGCCCGGCCCATACGGGCCTGCGCCCGCCGTCGCGGAAGCCCCGCCGGCCCCTAGCGTTCATCGTCGTGCGGGTCTTTCGGGCGGCTGCGGCCGCGATCGTGATCGTCGTCGGCCTGCTCACCGCCGGGTGCAACGCGACGGATGGAGCGGCGCTGTCCCGCGCCATCCTGCCCGCGGGCACCTCCTCGTCGCAGGCCGCCGGAGCGACCCCGACCCCGACGCCGGCCACGGCGACGGCGACGGCGACGGGTTGCACGACCAGCGTGCGCAGCGTCGACGACGCCCTGCGGGTGGTCAGCGAACCGGCCGGCTGCCCGGGCGGCGTCAACACCTTCTGGCGGGGTGAACTCGGCGCGGCCTGGACCATCCCGAAGATCATCGAATATCACAACGGACAGGCGCCCGGTGATGCCTGCGGGGCCCAGGCCGACCCGGACCAGTTCTCCGACAACGCCCTGTACTGCACGCTCGACGACACGGTGGCCTACAGCGTCGAGTTCATGAACGAGCTGGCGAAATCCGGTGGCCCCACCTATCCGCTGTTCGTCCTCATGCACGAGCTGTCCCACCGCGGCGACAAGATCGGACGCACCCTCGGTGTCGTCCCCCGGGCGGAGGAGAACCAGGCCGACTGTTTCGCCGGCAGGCAGACCGACGCCGCACAGACCGCCGGCCTGGTCCAGATGTCCGACGCGTTCAACGGCGCGATGCTGTTCTTCTCCCTCGGCGACACCCGCGGCGGCTGGTTCAACCAGGAGCCCGCCACCGCCCCCGACGCCCACGGCAGCCCCACCCAGCGGGCGCAGGCCTTTGCCTTCGGCTATCTGCAGGACAGTGCCAGCTGCCACCGCATCGGCCAGTCCCGCACGGGCGACGTGTGATCCCGTCGCCGCCGACGCCCTGAACGGGCGGGTCCGCCCGGGGAGACTCCCGGGCGGACCCGCCCGCGTGCGGTGCCGGTCAGGGTGCCTGGAAACCGGCCTTGGACAGGACCGCCTCGCCGGTGCTGGAGGTCACGTAGTGCACGAACGCCGTGCCGCCGGCAGCGTTCTTGCCGCCCTTGAGCGTGGCGATCGGGTAGTCGTTGATAGCCTTCGCCGACTCGGGGAACTCGATGCCCTTCACCTTTCCGCCGGCGGCGATCGCGTCGGTGCGGTACACGAGGGCCGCGTCCACCTCGCCGAGGGTGACCTTGGACAGGGCGGACTTGACATCCTGCTCGAGGGTGACGGGCGTGAGCTTCACCCCGGCAGCCGTCAGGGCCTTCTTCGCCGCCGCGCCACAGGGCACCGCCTCGGCGCACTCGGCGACCTTCACGTCGGGCTTGACCAGGTCATCCAGGTCGGTGATGCCCTTGGGGTTGGCCGCGGGCACCGCGATGACCAGCTGGTTGCGCACGAACACCTTCGTCGCCGAGCTGTTCAGGCCCTTGTCGGTGACCGTCTTCATGGTGGCCGGGCTCGCCGCGGCGAACACGTCCGCCGGCGCCCCGGCGGTGAGCTGCGTGGCCAGCGTCGAGCTTCCCCCGAAGGAGAACTTCACGGTCGAGCCGGGGTTGGCCGCCTCGAACTGCTTGCCGAGCGTGGTGAACGTGCCGGTCAGCGACGCCGCGGCGAACACCGTCACCGTGCCGGTGACGCCGCTGGAGGAGGCGCTCGCCGACGGTGACGGGGTGCTCGTCGTCGCACCGTCGCTGCCGCTGCCGCCACATCCGGCAAGGAACAGACCGGCACCGGCCATGACCGCCAGTGCGGTTCTCACCCTGACAAATTTCACGTGTTCCCGATCCTTCGCCCATGACGGGTCGCCCGTACACCCAGGCACGGTCGACCGTCTCACCCGATACGCACTGTTCCCTGACGGTCGGCCAGCTCGAGACCGCCTGCGGATGGCATCCATCCCAGAGCGGTGAGTTGGTCCACGGCGACACCGTCGTCACCCCGATCGCCGGCCCGACCGACAGCCGCCGGCCGACGCCCCCCGCCCGCATCTGCGGATGCCCCCCCAGGTGGAGCTCCTCGGATACGAAACTTGCTGCATGATAGTGCCGCATCTGTGCCACCGGAAGATGGGGGTCTTGTGACCCACCTGGCACTACCGGGCCCCGAACCCGCGATGGTCCAGGGCGCCGCCCGACAGTGCGCCGTGGCTTAGCCGGAATGGAGGCCATCCGGCCGGCCCGCAGGGGGCCGGTTCCCGTTGAACGCGCATGGCGTCCGGTGGAAGACTCCTGATCCGGTGTGGTGTGGCCGGTCGCTGCCGAACTACGCCAACAGCCTCATCCGGCTCGGCTTCCCCGCCGAGGAGGTCGCCGAGGTCAGCGACCGGGTCTTCGACGCCATGATCGCCTGGGGGGACGAGGAGGCGATCGCCCGCCGGGTGCGCGAGCACGCGAGGCCGGCGCCGACCATGTCTGCCTGCAGGTCCTGGCCGCCGACATGCAGGCGTTCCCGCTTGAGCAGTGGCGGCGCATCGCCCCCGCCGTGGTCTGACGGACGGGGTCGCCGGTGCCGGCACATGGTGCTCACATGCCGGTGCCCGTACGATCCGCGTCGTGCGGGTGCTGGTGGTCGAGGATGACGAGCGGACCGCGGAGCTGCTGCGCCGCGGGCTGATCGAGGAGGGCTACGGCGTCGATCTCGCCGGCGACGGCGTCGAGGCGCTCTGGCGCGGCAGCGAGGTCGACTACGACGCGATCGTGCTCGACCTCATGCTGCCCGGACTCGACGGGTTCGAGGTCTGTGCCCGACTGCGGGCCCGGGGCCGGTGGGCGCCGGTGCTGATGCTCACCGCCCGCGTGGACGTCGACGACCGCATCCGCGGCCTGGACGCCGGTGCCGACGACTACCTGCCCAAGCCGTTCAGCTTCGGCGAGCTGACCGCCCGGCTGCGCGCGCTGGTGCGCCGCGGATCCGACCCGCGCCCGGTCATCCTCGCCGCCGGGCCCGTACGCCTCGACCCGGCCGCGCACCGCGTCTGGCACCGGGACACGCCGGTGGAGCTCTCGGCGAAGGAGTTCGCGCTGCTGCACCTGCTGCTGCGCCATCCGGACGAGGTCCTCAGCCGCACCTTCATCATCGACCACGTGTGGGACAACGCCTTCGACGCCAGCTCCAACATCGTCGACCAGTACGTCCGCTACCTGCGACGCAAGATCGACGAACCGGGCGGAGAGTCGCTCGTCGACACCGTCCGCGGGGTCGGCTACCGCCTGCGCACGCACACCCGATCGGATGAGCCTGATGCCGCCGATCGCGTCGCCGGACCGACGCGGACGACCGAGTCCGCACCGATGCCGGGGCCGCCGTCCGGGTCCACGTCCGGGTCCGGGTCCGGGTCCGTGGGACTGGACCTCGGTCCGACCACGGCTGTGGGGTAGCGGGGTGCCGCTGCGGGTCCGGCTGACCCTGCTGTTCGCGCTCGGGACCGCGCTCGCGTTGTTCCTGGCCGGCCTCCTGTTCTACCTGCTGCTGCGGGCGAACCTGCGCGACGCGGTCGACTCCGACCTGCGTACCCGCGCGGATGTGCTGACCGTCCGCATCGCCGACCGCTTTCCCACCGGGGCGGTTCCGGCACCGGCCGCGGCGCCGGAATCGGCTGCCACGCGCACGCCGGCCCAGACCCCGACGCGGACAGGCACGGGGACGCCGGCTGGCCTGCCCGGACTACTCGCCGGAGGTGGGCCGATCGCCCAGGTCCTGGCCGCGGACGGCCGCCCGCTGGCATCCACCGCGGATGCGGGCCAGACCTCCGTACTGGACGCCACCACCCTGGCCGTGGCCCGCGCGCGGCCCGTGCTGACCACCGTCCGGGCGCGTCCAGGCATGCAGTCCGATGGGCGGGTGCGCCTGTACGCCGACCCGGTGACCGTGTCCGGGACGGCGGGCCGCACGACCCTCGTCGCCGTCGTCGGCACCCCCACCTGGCTCACCGACCGGGCCGAGGACCGTGTCCGCGACGTCATGATCGTCGCGACGGCGCCGCTGGTGGCCCTGTCCGGTCTCGCCGCCTGGCTGCTGTCGGGCGCGGCGCTTCGCCCGGTCGAGCGGATGCGCCGGGACGCCGCCAGCCTCGCCGCCGCCGAAGACCGGACACACCCCGCCCCCCGCCCAGCCGCGGCCCACCCCACCAGGCCGTCGCCGTCGCTGTTTCCACCGCGAGGCGGGCCATCCGGTGGGGACGCGCCGGGGCCGGCACCCGAGCTCGCCGTACCGGGGACCCGGGACGAGATCGCCGCGCTGGCCCGGACGATGAACGATCTGCTCGCCCGGCTGCATGCCGCCCGCCTGCGCGACCGGGCGTTCATCGCCGACGCGGGCCATGAGCTGCGTACCCCCCTGACCGTGCTACGCGCCGAACTGGAGCTGGCCGCCCGGCCCGGACGTACGGTCGCGGAGCTTCGGACGGCGATCTCCGGCGCCGCGGAGGAGACCGAGCGGCTGATCCGCCTGGCCGAGTCCCTGCTCACCCTGGCCCGCATGGACGGTGGCCGGCTGTGCCGCGAACCGGTCGACCTCGACGACCTGCTCATCCGCGCCGCCCGGGCCGCCGCGGGCCTCGCCGCCGCACGCGGCATACGCCTTGCCGTCGAGGT
The DNA here is from genome assembly GCF_023243075.1 of Frankia sp. AiPa1. Classification (GTDB taxonomy): domain Bacteria; phylum Actinomycetota; class Actinomycetes; order Frankiales; family Frankiaceae; genus Frankia. The sequence goes on from NZ_JALKFZ020000178.1 coordinate 24,440, forward strand.
GCCTCCCGCGGCCGAGGCGAGCCCCGCGGCTGACGTTCACGACGCGGCTGCGGTTCACGACGCGGCCGAGGCGACCGTCGAGGTTGAGGCGACCATCGTGGTTGAGGCGAACGTTGCCGGCGGCATCGCCGCGCTGGATCCCGGCACTCGCGGCGGACGACCGCGGGTGCCCGGTGATTCCGATCTGCTGCGCCAGTGCGTCGACAACCTGCTCGCCAACGCCCTACGCCACGCACCACCCGGCAGCACCGTCGACCTCATCCTCACCGCCCATCGTGACGAGCCCGCCCGGCCCGGCGGGGCTACTCGGCCCCGCCCGCCGGCCGGCCCGAGCCACAGCGGTGAGCATGCGTGGGACGGCCCGACAGGGGAGGGGGAGGTGGTTCGGGTGACGGTCCGCGACCGGGGAGCGGGGTTTCCCGAGGCGTTCCTGCCCCATGCGTTCGAACGGTTCCGTCGGGCCGATGCCGCCCGACGCCGCCGCGACGGCGGGGCGGGCCTCGGCCTGTCCATTGTGGCCGCGATCGTCGCCGCGCACGGCGGCGTGGTGAGCGCGGCCAACCATCCGCAGGGCGGCGCCGTCGTCACCATGGTGCTGCCCGCGGCCGGGCCGCGCGAGACCGGGCCTCAGGAACGCTGGTCGCGGCGCAGCGGATGATCGGCGGGTACCTCGACGAGAACAAGCGGGATGCCGTCGGGATCCTCGATCCACATCTCGTCGAGGCCCCAGGGCTCGCGACGCGGCGGGCGGCGGATCGTCGCCCCCGCCTTGGCGAGCCGGCGGTGCTCGATGGCCAGGTCGCGGACCTGTAGCCAGATTCCCGGCCACCGGGAAGCGCTGTCAGCCACGCCGTCGCCCGCGGCGCCGGCCGGGGCGCTGGCGCGGCCGGCGACCTCCAGCAGGCCCTGGCCGAGGAAGTACACGACGCCCGGCTCGTCCGGCGCGCCGAACTCGCGGAACACCGCGAGCCCTAACGTGTCCCGGTAAAACGTGTGGCTGCGCGCCGGATTCACCGGCCTGATCAGGATGCGGCTGCTGAGGACCTCCACCCGACCATTCTCGCCGCCCGCCGGCCGTCGCGCCGGTGCGGGGAGGGCGCCTGGTCCGCGCGGTGACCGGGCGACAGGGCAGGATGCACCCCATGCCAGATCATCCGCTCCACCAAGGCCAGTCTGGTCCGCACGGGCCGCGTGAGGAGGCCGGGCCGGCTGGGATCCCTGCGGGGCGGACGGGCCCGAGTGGGGGCCGGGTAGCGGCCTGGCTGCTGTCCGGGACCGAACAGACCACCCAGCATGCCGGTCCGCACGCCCAACCCGCCGCCGAGCACAGGCTGCACCCGTGGTGGCGGGTCATGTGCCTGACCGGCGTCGACTACTTCTCCACCCTCGGCTACCAGCCGGGTATCGCCGCGCTCGCCGCGGGCGCGGTCAGCCCGATCGCCACCGCGGTGCTGGTGCTGGTGACCCTTGCCGGTGCCCTGCCGGTGTACCGGCGGGTGGCACACGACTCACCGCACGGCGAGGGCTCCATCGCCATGCTGGAAAAGGAACTGCCCTGGTGGAGCGGCAAGATCCTGGTGCTCGCGCTGCTGGGCTTCGCCTGCACGGATTTTCTCATCACGATCACCCTGTCCGCCGCCGACGCGACCGCGCACATCCTGGAGAACCCCTACGCGCCGCATGCGCTCGAGGGACACCAGGTCGGCGTCACCCTGGTGCTGCTGACCGCGCTCGGCGGGGTGTTCCTGCTGGGCTTCACCGAGGCGGTCGGGATCGCCGTCGTACTGGTCGCGCTCTACCTCGGGCTGAACGCGGTGGTCGTCGTCGACGCGCTGGTCGAGATCGTCGGCCATCCGCACCTGTTCGACGACTGGCATGCGCTGCTGGTGCGCGAGCATCCAGACCCGATCGCGCTGGTCGGCTTCGCGCTGATCGTGTTCCCCAAGCTCGCGCTCGGCCTGTCCGGATTCGAGACCGGCGTGGCGGTGATGCCGCTGGTGCGCGGGGACGACGACGACACGGAGGATCATCCCGCTGGGCGGATCCGCGGGGCGCGCACACTGCTCACCACCGCCGCGGTGATCATGGCTGTCTATCTGATCACCTCAAGCCTGGCGACGACCCTGCTCATCCCCGAGCGCGAGTTCGAGCCGGGCGGGCAGGCCAACGGGCGCGCGCTGGCCTACCTGGCCCATGAGCGCCTCGGCTCGGTGTTCGGCACCGTCTACGACGCGAGCACCATTCTCATCCTGTGGTTCGCCGGCGCCTCGGCGCTGGCCGGGCTGCTCAACCTCGTCCCGCGCTACCTGCCCCGCTACGGCATGGCCCCGAGCTGGGCGCGTGCGGTGCGACCGCTGGTGCTGGTGTTCACCGCCATCGGGTTCGCCGTGACGGTGGTCTTCGATGCCAGCGTGGACAAACAGGGCGGCGCCTACGCCACCGGCGTGCTGGTGCTCATCACCTCGGCGGCCCTCGCGGTGACCCTCTCGGCGCTGCGCGGCGGCCGGCGCCGGGCCGCCGTCGCCTATGGCGTGATCGCCGCGGTGTTCGTGTACACCACCATCGCCAACATCATCGAACGCCCCGACGGCCTCATCATCGGCTCGATCTTCATCGTGGCGATCATGCTGGTCTCGTTCGGCTCACGCGCACAGCGTGCCTTCGAGCTGCGGGTCACCGGCGTGCGCCTGGACGACGTCACCACCACGTGGGTGGGGCAGGCCGCGGCGACCGGCGGGCTCCACCTCGTCGCCAACGAGCTCGATGTCGGCGACGCCGCCGAATACGCCGACAAGGTTCGCAAGGCCCGTGATGAGCTGTACGTGCCCGAGGCCGTGCCGTTGCTCTTCCTTGAGGTCAGCGTGCCTGACTCGTCCGAGTTCGAGGGCGAGCTGGACGTGCACGGTGTCGAGCGCGCCGGCTACCGGATACTGTGCGCGACCAGCACCTCGGTGCCCAACGCGATCGCCGCGCTGCTGCTGCACCTGCGCGACACCGCCGACGTCCGCCCGCACGTCTACTTCGAGTGGACGGAGGGCAATCCCCTGGTCAACTTCCTGCGTTTCCTGTTCTTCGGCGTGGGCGAGGTCGCCACCGTCACCCGCGAGGTGCTGCGCGAGGCCGAACCCGACCCGGCGCGGCGTCCCTTCGTCCACGTCGCCTGACGGACCTGCCGGCCGGCAGGTCCGATCCGGTCGGCAGGTCGCTCGTCGTACCTGCCCCTGGACAACGGATGTCGGGCGGTGGCGGGTGGCCGCCGGGCGGATGCCGGCGTCGACGACGCGGGCTGGTCGCGGTCGCCCTCTGCCATAGTCGCACCATGAACATGGCCGAGGCGCGGACGTATTCGACGAGTTGGATGGGCCGGGCGCGGGCAGGTGGGCGGCTCGGCTGAGGGATCGGCCAGGTGAGGGGCACACCCGCTCACGGCCGGGCCCGGGAGGGTCGGGCCGAGGATGGCGTCGCCGAACATGGTCGGGCCAGGCGCTGGCAACGGACTCATGACGCGCTGTCGGCAGCGGCGATCGCACTGTTCCTCGAACGCGGGTTCGACGAGGTGCCGGTCGCCGAGATCGCCGCGGCGGCCCAGGTGACCAAACCGACCCTGTTCGCCCATTTCCCGGCCAAGGAGGACCTGGTCCTGCACCGCATCCTCGACCATCGTGGCGAGGCGGCGCGGGTGGTGCACGCCCGGACGGACGGCGTGGCGCCCCTGGACGCACTGGAAGCCCACCTGGTGGCCGGTCTGGACCGCCGCGAGCCGGTGACCGGTCTGAACGACGTTCCCGAAGTCCTTGCCTTCCACGCGATGGTGTTCGGTACCCCGAGCCTGCTCGGGCGGGTCGCCCACTACGCCGACGTCGACGAGCGCGCCCTTGCCACCGCCCTTGCCGAGGCCGTCCCGGGCGCCGGAGAGCTCGCGGCCCGCCTTGCCGCCGCGCAGGTCGTCGTCGTGCAGCGGGTCCTGGCCCGGGAGAACTGGACCCACCTGTCCGCGGGCGAGCCCGCCGCCGCCCGCCACGCCGAGGCCGTCTGCGCCGCCCACCGCGCGTTCACCAGCCTGCGCCGCGGCCTACCCGACTACGCCTGACCCCGGACGCCGCGCCCCCCCGGCCCCCCGCGCCCAGCCCCCGACCAGGGTCACGTTCCGCAACGGATGTCCTGGGGCCAGACCGGTCGGAGATCCGAGCAGGTCGCCATGGGCGCGGACGTGCGCTCGGGACGCCTCGGTGGCGCGGGCCGATCGCATGGCGGCCCTGGCCCCTTCGGTAAACTTTACCGGGTAAAAATTGGGGAGTGGCGATGACGCGGAGCGCTGGCATGCGGAGCATCGAGAACGACGGCGGGACCGGCCCGGACTTCGAGGATCCCCGCGGGCCGGACGGTGCCCGCGCCGTTCCGACCCGCAGCGGAGCGGCGCATGAACCGACAGCCGCACGCGGGCGCTCCGGCGACAGGGCGGACCCGCGGGCCGAGGGCGCGGCCGAGCTGGCAGCCGAGCGTGCGTACCTGCAACGGGGGCGCCGGGCGTTGCACGGGATGCGCGACGAGGCGCGGAACACCCGGATGGCCGAGGGTGATCCCGTCGGCGACAAGGCGACCAACGAGTTCCTCCGGCAGGCCCGCAAGCGTCGGATCGCCAGCCTCGCCGACGGCGGCGACACCCCCCTGTTCTTCGCCCGGCTGGACTATGCCGCCCACGGCCCGGATGCCGGGGACGCGCCCGGCGCCGGTGGCGTGGCCCGCAGCGGCGCCGGGGCCGGGAACGACGACGGGGCCGGGAACGACGGCGGATCCGGTGGCCACGGCAGGCCCGGTGGCGCTGGTGGCGGGAACGCCGCAGTCGCCGGACGACGGTTCTATCTGGGGCGGCGCTACGTGCGCGAGTCCGCCGGGGACGATCCGCTGGTCGTGGACTGGCGGGCGGACGTGGCCCGGCCGTTCTACCGGGCGCACCGAGGCGACCCGATGGGCGTCCGCACCCGGCGCCGGTTCGGCTACGACGCCGGGATCCTCACCGCCTACGAGGACGAACCGGTGATGACCACGGACCCACCGGCCCCGTCGGGTGGTACGTCCCCCTCGGTGGCGATGGCCGATCCGGCCGGCACGCCCGGTCCACCCACCACCGCCCAGGCGGTGCCGGCGCAGGGGGTGGTCCGCGCGGGGAGCCTTGTCGAGCGGGAGATCGAACGGCCGCGGTCGGGGCCGATGCGCGACATCGTCGCGACGATCGCGCCGGAGCAGGACGAGATCGTCCGGGCCGATCTGAGCGTGAGCCTGTGCGTGCAGGGCGCCCCAGGAACCGGGAAGACCGCGGTCGGGCTGCACCGGGCGGCCTATCTGTTGTTCGCCCACCGGGAGCGCCTGGCCCGCGCGGGGGTGCTGGTCGTGGGGCCCAACCAGGCGTTCCTGCGCTACATCGCCGCGGTCCTGCCGGCGCTGGGCGAGAACGCGGTGCGCCATGTCACCGTCGACGAGCTGGTGGGCACCGTCGGCACCGACGGCACCGACAGCGCCGTCGGCGGGGAGGCTGGCCGTGGGGAGCCGGTGGCGTCGGCGGTGCTCAAGGGAGACGCGCGCCTCGCCGCCGTGCTGCGGGCCGCCGCGCACGGCGGGCTGCGTCCCCCGGACGGGCAGGTTTCGGTCACCACCCGGGTGGGGCGTTGGACGGTGGGCGAGCAGGACTTCGCCGACCTGTTCACCGCCGCCGCCGCGGCCCTGCGCGCAGGGACGGTGCGCTACGTCCCGGCGCGCGAGCGGCTCGCCGGGCAGCTCGCGAACGCGGTGCGCCGCCGGGCCGAGCTCGGCGGCCACTTCTTCACCGACGGGGCGCTGCGCACGCTGGCCCGCAGCCGGCCGATCCGTGACGCGGTGGATGCCGTCTGGCCGGCACTCGACGCCCCGGGCCTGGTCCACCGGCTGCTCACCGACCCGGACCTGCTGGCCCGCGCGGGCCAGGGCATCCTCCATCCGGACGAGCAGGCGCTGCTGCTCGCCACGGCGCCGCCGGGCCCGGCGCGCCGGCCGCGCTGGTCACGGGCCGAGGCGTTCCTCGTCGACGAGGCTCGGGACCTGCTCGAAGGCACGGAGGGAGTCGGGCACCTCATCGTCGATGAGGCACAGGACCTCTCGGCGATGCAGTGCCGGGCACTCGCCCGCCGCTGCCTCGACGGGTCGCTCACCGTCCTCGGGGACCTGGCCCAGGGCACGACGCCGTGGGCCGCGACGTCCTGGCCGGCCCAACTGGGCCATCTGGGCCGGCGGGACGCCCATCTGGAGGTCCTGACCCGCGGCTATCGGGTTCCGGCGGAGATCCTCGCCTTCGCCAACCGGCTGCTGGCCCGCATCGCCCCCGACCTGCCGCCGGCGGTCTCGGTCCGCACGGCACCCGGGGCGCTGGCAGTGCTCGCCACCGCGGATGTGCCGGGCACCGTGGCCGAGGCGGCCCGGGTGGCGCTCACCCGCGAGGGCTCCCTCGCCGTGATCGCGGCCGATGGGGACGTCGCCGGCCTCCTCCCGGCCCTGCGGGCCGCTGGCCTACCGGTGGCCACGCTCGGTGATGACGAGGGGGTGCCCGCGTCCACTCGGGCGAGCCTGGTGCCGGCCTCCCTGGCCAAGGGGCTCGAGTTCGACCATGTGATCGCGGTGGAGCCGGCCTCGATCGTGGCGGCCGAGACCGAGCCGCTGCTCGGTGAACGCCGCCTGTATGTGGCGCTCACCCGGGCGGTCAGCGCGCTGACCGTCGTGCACGCCGACGCCCTGCCCGAGGCGCTGCGCGATCCCGTCCCGGCAGGCTGAACCGGTCCGCGCGGTGTCGGCCGCAATGGCCATGATCACCCGTCAGGATCCGGTCGAGATCCCGGGCCGAACCACTCCCGACACGGCAGGCGGGCCGGCAGGCAGGGGCCGGAGCTGGGCCGGGCCGCCCGGCCGGGACGATCTGCCCACGTACGATCGTCGCGGATCGCGGCCACGCCGGGCCCCACGGATGCGGCCGTGGGGACCAGCCCGGCGCATCCGTGGGCAGGCGCCGGCGAATCCGGCGCACGGCGCCGGGCCAGCGGGTGGCGGCCGCTGGCGGCCACGGCGAGATGACCGGGCCGGCCCGATCTGGCAGGTCGCTGTGTGGGCGGCGTGGGCGTGGGTGAAAATGGCGAGGTGGCAGCGGAAAGAAACGTCCTCGGCAGCGAGTTGGAGCCCTGCGGCACCGATCCGGTGACCGGGTTCTACCGTGACGGGTGCTGCAGCACCGGCCCGGAGGACCTGGGCAGTCACACCGTGTGCGCGGTGATGACGGCCGAGTTCCTGCAGCACCAGCGGCAGGTGGGCAACGACCTGTCGACCCCTCGCCCGGAGTACACCTTCCCCGGGCTGCGCCCGGGCGACCGCTGGTGCGTCGTCGCGGTGCGCTGGCTGCAGGCCTACCACGCGGGCGCCGCCGCACCGGTGGTGCTGGCCAGCACCCACGAGCGGGCCCTGGAGGTCATCCCGCTCGAGGCGCTGCGCGCCCACGCCGTCGACGTTCCCGCCGACCCGCGCTCGCTCGGCTAGGCGACCGATCGGCTAGTCGATCACATCGGGCTCGACGCCCACGGTCAGCCAGTCGCCGTAGGGCAGGCCGGTGACCTCCTCGAGGCGGGCGATGTCGGCGGTGAAGTAGGGAAGCACCGCGCTGCGCTGTGCCGGAGTGAGCCTCGGACGGCCCCCGGACTGGCGCTGCAGCGCCGTGAGCAGCGGTCCGCGCACCGCGCGGCGTACCGGCACCGGGAAATGCGCCCCGATGCGCCCGCCGGTGCGCAGCGCCGCCCGCAGCACGGTGTTCACCGGCGAGTCGGCGACGAACGGCGTCACGTTCTCCGAGGGCACCGCCCCGATCGTGCCGGTCGCCACCCCGAGGAACGCGCACACCCGGTCCAGCGTCTCCTCAGGGGAGTCGCGCAGGTCCCGGTAGCGCAGCACCAGCACCTGCTCGCGGGGGAACAGGCCGAACAGGTGGGCGAGCTGCTCGCCGTAGCGGCCGAGCGAGACATAGTGCCAGAACGCCGCCCAGCCGGCGTCCCGGCGGGATTCCTCCAGCGCGCACGCTCGCACGAAGTCCCGTTCGGGCTCGAGCCCCGCCGCCCACAGATGCGTCCAGTTCGAATGGGCCCGGTCGACCGGGTTGCGCAGCAGCACCACCAGACGCGCCTTGGGCGCGAGCCGGCATATCCGGTTCTGCGCGTCCAGGTCGTACAGGTAGAACGGTGTGGCCTCGCCCCGCAGGGTCCCTACCGGTGCCGGGTCGAACAGCGCCTCGTAGTCCTGCTGGCGCCAGACGTGCTCCTGGTACGTCTGCGCGTCCCCGGGACCGCCCCGCGCCGGCGGGGGACCCGCGGTCAGGAAGAACTTGGGTTCCTTCACCGCGGGCAGGAACAGCTGCGGGTGACGGGTGAGCGCCGCGTGCAGGGCGGTCGTGCCCGCCTTGGGCACTCCGATCACGAGAAAGTCGGGCAGGGCCATGGGCGGGCTCCGGATTCAGGACGGAAAGCCGGGACGGGCCGGTCGCGGGTGGCGGTAGGTTTGCTGAGGGAATAACCGAGTAAGTCGATCGGTGAAATCAGGATGGTAGCCGTGCCCGCCGGCCGGCGGAGCGTCCTTGGGCATACCTCCCCAGCTTGGCAACGGTAGGGTTGCCCGATGGCAACAGTCCGGCAGCAAACCATCGCGATGAAGACGGCGACCCGGGTGGAGACGGCCCCGGCGGCCGGAGTGGACGCCATCGCGGTGCCCGGATGTCAGCCCAGCGTGGCCGTTGCCCCGGCGCCCGGTGTGGGGCCGGGTTTCTGGGCCGGGGCGCCGAGCGCTCTGCTCGTCGACGGGGTGTACTACCTGGCCTACCGGCTGCGCCGTCCGATCGGATCCGGGCGTGGTTTCGGCGTGGTGATCGCGCGGTCCACCGACGGCGAGACGTTCACCGAGCTCGCCGTCGTTGCCCGCGAGCCCTTCGGCGCCGAGAGCCTGGAGCGCCCGGCGCTTGTCGTCACCCCCCAGGGCCGGTTCCGGCTCTACGTCAGCTGCGCGGCCCCGGGTAGCCCGCACTGGTGGGTGGACCTGCTCGAGGCCGACTCGCCGGAGGCCTTCGACCCGTCCAGCCGGCGTACTGTGCTGCCCGGCGACCCGGCCGCCCTCGCGGTGAAGGACCCGGTGGTCGCCTGGCTCGACGGCCGCTGGCAGCTGTGGGCCTCCTGCCATCCGCTGGACGACCCGGACGCCACCGACCGGATGGACAGCCGCCACGCCACCAGCGACGACGGCGTCCACTGGACGTTCACCGGCTCGGCGCTCGCCCCGCGCCCCGGCCACTGGGACGCCCGCGGCGTGCGCATCACCGCCGTCCTCACCGACGGCCCCCAGCCCGTCGCCTTCTACGACGGTCGGGCCAGCGCCGCGCAGAACTGGGCCGAACGTACCGGGCTTGCCGTCGGCCGCACCCCGCAGCGGTTCCACGCCGTGGGGACCGAACCGGTCGCGTCCTCGCCCGTCGGCGATGGCGCGCTGCGTTACGTGAGCGTGGTGACGTTGCCGGATGGCGCCCGCCGGCTCTACTACGAGGTCGCCCTGCCCGATGGCGCCCACGAACTGCGCACCGAGCTGCACCCCGCGGCTCCCCCCGCCCCCCGCGTGGCTTCCTGAGCCCCTCTCGTCGAGCGTGGGTCCGGGCCGTCGTCCTATCGTGGTCCCTGGTGGCAGCGGTGGCAGCGGCCACGGGGTGAGGGGCGCGCGATGCGGGAGATCGCCGAGGCGCTGCGGGAATGGCGGGCGGTCGGGCGGACGTTCGCGATCGCCACCGTCGTCGCCGTACGCGGCAGCGCCCCCCGCCCGCCCGGTGCGGCGATGGCCGTCGCCGCCGACGGCGAGGTGGTCGGCTCGGTGTCCGGCGGCTGCGTCGAAGGGGCTGTCCATGACTCGGCGCTGGAGGCGCTGCGTCAGGGCGGGCCTCGCCTGGAACACTTCGGCTTCACCGACGCGGACGCCTTCGCGGTCGGCCTGACCTGCGGCGGCGACCTCGACATCGGCGTCATCCCGTATCCGACACCCGCGCGGTCGCCCGCGGACGCGGGTGCCGGTGGTCGATCCGCGGACGTGCCCGGCCGGGTGCCGCCCGGCGGCGAGGCAACCGACGGCGAGGCGCTCGACGGTGTGCTGGCGGCGCTCGCCACCGACGAGGCGGTGGCGTTGATCACCGTGCTCGGCGGCGCCGGTGCCGGCGACCAGGCCGCGGTCTGGCCCACCCGGGCGGTGGGCGCACTGCGCTCCCCGGGCCTGGACGCCACCGACCTCGACGACGCCCGCCGGCTGCTGGCCGCCGGGGCCGCTCCGGTCCGACGCCAGCGGCCCGGCCGGGCGCCCGCGTTCGTCCAGACCTTCCTCCCGGCACCGCGGATGCTGGTGTTCGGCGCCGCCGACCACGCCGCGGCCATGGCACGGATGGGCCGGTTCCTCGGCTTCCGTGTCACGGTGTGTGATGCCCGGCCGGTGTTCGCGACGGCCCGGCGGTTCCCCGACGCCGACGAGGTGGTCTGCGCCCAGCCCGCCGCCTACCTCGCCCGGTCCGCCCTGGATGCCCGTACGGCGATCTGCGTACTCACCCATGACCCGAAGTTCGACCTCCCGCTGCTGCAGGTGGCGTTGCGCACCCCGGCGGGGTATGTCGGCGCGATGGGATCGCGGCGGACTCACGCGGACCGGCTGGACCGGCTGCGGGCGAACGGTATGACCGAGGCGGAGCTTGCCCGCCTGCACGCGCCGATCGGTCTCGACCTCGGCGCGCACACCCCGCAGGAGACGGCGGTGTCCATCGCCGCGGAGATCATCGCCAGCCGCCGAGGTGGCAGCGGCCGCCCCCTGCGCGTCACCCGGGGCGCCATCCACGCCGCACCCGACCCGTACGCCGCACCCGACCCCAACGTCGCACCCGCACCCCCCACGGGACCACGCCGCCACTGACCACACCCCCACCGACCAGGTCGCCACCGACCAGGTCGCCACCGACCAGGCCCGGGTCTCACCGGCGAGACCCAGTGCCACCGGCGAGGCTCGGTGTCGCTGATCTGGCCCGGTTGGCACCCGTGTCTGGCCCGGTTGGCACTCGCGGCGGATTCGGTCGGACGAGCCGGAGCGCGGGGGGCGGGCGGGGGTGGGGGCGCACCGGGGTGGTCCGCGCTCCGGGGCTGCCCCGCCTACCCTCATATGCCCTCATCGGGCCTGTGACCTGCATCGATGTCGGCGAGAGGCGGGGGTGCGCCGATCGGGGTGGCGTTGACCGCCGAAAGTCACGGGACGTTGACTGTGCCGACAGAGACCGCGACCGGCCGGGTCCGCGACCGGCGTAGACCGCTACCGGCGCGGGCGGCGCAGAGCGCGTCGCCGGTCTCGCGGCTGACCCGATGGCCGCGAGGACCATCCCGAGGAGCCATGTGGACGTACCTGCCCTGCACCCGCTCGACGCCGCCCCCACCGTGCCGCTGGCCGCGGTGGGCACCGTCCGCGGGCGGCGGCTCGCCGTCGTCCTCGGCGCCGGCGGGGTGCTGACCGCGGTCGCCCAGGTCTGGCTCGTCCCGCTGCTGCCCGACCTCCCGCGGCTGACCGGCGCCTCCACGGCCGACGCAAGCTGGCTGATCACCGTCGGCCTGCTGGTCGCAGCGGTGGTGACGCCGCTGTTCGGCCGGGCCGGGGACATCGTCGGTAAACGGCGCATGCTGCTGCTCGCGCTCGGGGTGCTGGTCGCCGGTTCCCTGCTGTGCGCGGTCACCTCGCGGCTGTGGCTGCTGATCCCCGGGCGAGGCATGCAGGGGGCATGCCTCGCGGTGGTGCCGCTGTCGATCAGCATCCTGCGCGACGAGCTGCCAGGCGACCGGGTGGGACCGGCAGTGGCGATGATGAGCGCGACGGTGGGCGTGGGCGCCGTCATCGGTGTCCCGTTCGGCGCACTGATCGTCCAATACACCGACTGGCACATGATGTTCTGGGTGATCGCGGCCCTCGGCGTCACCCTGATGGTCGCGGCCCGCATGGTCGTGCGAGAGTCCCCGGTGCGCGCCCCCGCCCGCTTCGACACCCCCGGCGCCATCGGGCTCGCCGCCGGCCTGCTCTGCGGGCTGCTGGCCGTGTCCCGAGCCGCCGGCCGGGGACCCTTCAGCCTCCACGTCGGCGCACTCGCGCTCGCCGCACTCGTGATCCTCGGCGGCTGGGCGCGCCGGCAGACGCGCCTCACCGATCCGCTCGTCGACCTGCGCCTGGCCGCCCGTCGTCCGGTCCTCATGGCCAACGCGGCCGCCCTCGGCGTCGGCTTCGCGTTCTACGCGAACGCGATGTGCACCGCACTGCTCGTCCAGGTACCCCGCGAGACCGGCTACGGCCTGGGCCTGTCGGTGCTCGCCGGCGGTCTGTGCCTGCTGCCCGGCGGGCTTGCGATGGTCGCCCTGTCCCCGCTGTCGGCGTGGATCACCGCGACCCGCGGTCCGCGCACCACCCTGCTGCTGGGCACGAACACCCTCACCGTCGGCTACCTGCTCCGCCTGGCCAACAGCCACGACCTTTTCATGATCATCCTAGGTGGGACGGTCGTCGCCGCCGGCACGGCACTGGCCTACTCCGGGGTGGCGATGCTCACCGTGCAGGCGGTGCCCCGCGCCCAGACCGCCGCCGCCGGCGGCCTCACGGTCCTCGCGCGGATGGTGGGGCAGGCGGCCTGCAGTGCCGCCGTCGCCGGGATCCTCGGCCATCTGTCGGTGGCGACCGCGCAGGGCCCGGTCCCGACTCTCGGCGCCTTTCGCATCGTCTTCGCCATCGCAGGCCTCGCCGCGGTGTACGCGACGGTCGCCGCCGTCCTCGCCCCCGTCCGTGCCCGCCACCGCGCCCGCTGGACCCCACCCCGCCGCCGTGCCGCAGCGCCTGTCCTCACCTCGGCCGCCACACCCGCCGCCGCGTCCGTCCCCTTGCCCGCCATCTCCACCTCCGAAGCGGCAGGGGAGGCCATCCCCACCATCCCCACCATCCCCACCGCGAGAGTCGTATCCGTAGGCGGCTGATCGGATCTGCCTGATTCAGGGTCGGCCTGAGGCCACCACACGGCGAAGGTCACGCTCCGAAACCGCATCCCGGCGTCAGGCGGGCGGAAGATCCAAGCAGGTCGCTGTGGGGGTGTTCGTGTCCGATTTGCCCCCCACTGCGACCTGGTTAGCCGGATCTTGCTCGGCGGACCAGTGCGGAAGGTGGCGATCTCGGGGACGCGGGGTTCTCGGGGAGGGGGCTCGGGGTGACGAGGGCGCAGGTTGATCTGAGCAGGTCCCGTCCACTCGGACCGCGTTCGCGGGACAGCCGCGCTGACAGTTCCGCCTATCGAGTGGGCTGCGCCGCCCGGCACCAGGCCGGCGGTCCGCACGGTGACGGAAACTCGTAGGGTGGCTGAGATGGGCCGGACGCAGGACACCGCACGCGGTACCGGCAGGCTGTTGATTCGGCGGGCGCAGGTGTTTCCGACCGCGGCGCGGGCCGCGAGGTTCCTGGGCGTCGCCCCGTCGGCGTACCTGCCGCCCAGCGATGTGCCGCCGCCTGATGCGGCGCTGGACGTGCCGCTCATGGACGTGCGGATAGCCGGCGGGCGGATCATCACGCTCAGCGGGCGGCCGTTGGACCCGCTGCCCGGGGAATGGGTGATCGACGCCGGCGGCGGCGCGCTGATACCGGGCCTGCACGATCATCATGTGCATCTGATGTCGCTGGCCGCGGCCGCGCGCTCGGTGTGGGCGGGGCCACCCACGGTTGTCGATCGTAGCGGGCTCCAGGCCGCTCTACGCACCGCACCCGCGGCGGGTTCGGTGCTCGCGGCCGACCCGGTGGCCGCGGCCGACCAGGATCCCGGGATCGCCCCGAAGCCGGGGATGGGCGGGGTTGAAGGCGGCTGGGTGCGGGCGGTGGGATACCACCCGTCGGTCGCTGGTGACCTTGACCGGTACGTCCTGGACGAGCTGTGTGCACGGCGTCCCGTGAGGGTGCAGCACCGCGGGGGAGCGTTGTGGGTGCTGAACTCGGCGGCGATCGAGCGTGCCGGGGTGGACTCATGCCGGCTGCCTGGAGTGGAACGCGACGGCGCCGGGCTTCCGACCGGCCGGTTGTGGCGGATGGACGACTGGCTGCGCGAGAATCCCGCGGTCCCATCGGTGTCGCTGGATCTCGCGCGGGTGGGACGGCAGGCCGCGGCGCGTGGCGTCACCGGGTTCACCGATGCCACCCCGGGACGCGGCGCCGGTGAGCGTGCGCTGCTTGTCGCGGCGGCGGCCAGCGGTGCGCTGCCCCAGCGACTCGACCTCATGCGTCCCGAGCCCGGCTCGCATCCCGCCCGCGACCGCAGTGACACCGGCGACCGCAGTGACACCGGCGACCGCAGTGACACCGGCGACCGCAGTGACACCGGCCGGCCCGCCGGTCCCGGTCCGCGGGCCGGGGTGGGTAGGCGCGACGACCGGGGTGCGGGCGCCGCGCGGGATGCGCGGGCCGAACCGGATGCGTCGCCGTCGCGCGACGGCGTGCCGGCGATGGAGGCGGCCGACGGCACCGCACGGGTGACCGACGGGCCCGTCAAGATCATCCTGGATGACGACCGGCTGCCCGGCCTGGACCGGCTCATCTGCCGGGTTGACGCTGCCCACCAGCGGGGACATCCGGTCGCCGTGCACTGCGTGACACGGGTGCAGACCGTGCTGACGCTCGCCGCCCTTACCGCGGCCGGCCCCGTCGACCAGCGCCGGTTCGCCGGGCAGCCCCCGTCCGTCGGGCGGCATCGGCTCGTCGGCCGGCACGCTGCCGGGAGCGGTGATCGCATCGAACACGGGGCGGTGATTCCGGCCGAGCTCTACGGTGAGCTGCGCGGCGCCGGGCTGACCGTGGTGACCCAGCCGAACTTCGTCGCCGAGCGGGGCGATCACTACCTCGCGGAGGTCACGGACGAGGATCCGGCGTCGCTCTACCCGGCGGCATCGCTGGTGCGTGCCGGGGTGCGGCTGGCCGCGGGCACTGACGGCCCGTTCGGCGGGTCCGACCCCTGGGCGGCGGTGTACGCGGCGGTGCACCGCCGCACCGCCGCGGGCAGGACCCTCGGCGGGCATGAACGTCTGGGCTCGGCCGCGGCGCTCTGCCTGTTTCTCGGGCATCCCGGCGATCCCGCGCGGCTACGCACGGTGCGGCCCGGCGCGCCGGCGGACCTGTGCCTGACCTCCTGTGGGCTGGCCGATCTGCTGGCCGAGCCGTCGGCCGCGTGGGTGCGCCTCACGCTCGTCGCCGGCGTCCCCATCCACGCGGCCTTGGCCTAGGTTGCTTGTCGTGGATCTCCGGCTCGCGGCTGGTTTCACCTGGTGAATCTCACTGTCCGTGATGGTTTTCGGGGTGGTGGCGTTGCTGGTGCGCGGGGATGTCGCTTCTACCGGGCTTTGTGTGCCGATTTGTCCCTTCGTAACCCGGTAGAAGCGACACGGAGGTTTTCCGGGGCTGATCCGTCGTCACGCGCGGCGGTGAGGAGGGTGGTGGTGGTGGGTCGGCGGTGGGGAGAGGGCTCGCCGGTCGTGACAACCGGAGTTGACGGTGACGGCGGGGGCACCGTGCGGGCATCAGCCGTGCGGCCTCACAGGAGTGACGGTCATCCGGCGGGAGCCGCGCATCCCGGCCCGGCGCTTCTCGTCGTCATCGAGCCGGCCGGCGGACATCCACCGTCGGAGGCTGGAACAATGTCACGGTCATCTGAGGATTAGCCGCAGATGTTGCGGACCAGCATCCAGACCGCCGCCGCGGCGCCCAGACCGTAGGCGGGCGCGGCTGGCAGCGGGGCACGGCGGCCCTGCCACACGGCGCGGGCCTGGCGGGTGAGCAGCACCGCCAGCAGGGGCGCGCAGGCCAGGGCGAACACGTTGTCGTGCGCCGCGTGGGCCCAGTGGCCGTGCAGCAGATCGTAGGTGGCGCGCAGCGAGCCGCAGGCCGGGCAGTCCAGCCTGGTGAGGTGCCGCACCGGGCACAGCGGCATTGCCACCCGGGGGTCGTGCGGGTCGTGGCCGACCAGGTAGCCGAGCCCGGCCACGGCGCCGGCGGCCACGGCGACGCCGATCCCGCGACGGCGCCGCGCCTGCTCCGGGGTCACCTGCTCCGGCCGCACGGGTGGGGCCAGGCCGGTCGGCGTCGGTGTCACCCGCCGGGACCGCGTGGCCGGGTCCGCATCGACCGGCGTCGACGCCGACGTCGGTGTCGACGTGCTGTCCGGTGTCGGTTCCGGACTCGGAGCCGACACCGGAACCGGGATGGCCGGGTCAGTCACGCAGGGGCCGGCCGTGCTTGTCGCGGACGTTGCCGGTGAGCATCATGATCCCGTCGATGAGTGCCCAGACGCCGAGCCCACCGCAGGTGAACAGCTGCGCCAGCGCGATACCGGTGTCACCCAGGTACCAGCGGCCGGCGCCGAAGCTTCCGAGCAGGATCTGCAGCAGCCCCGCGGTGAGCTTCTGCTTTTCCGAATAGGCCTCACCGGTGAGCGGGTGGCGGCCGAAGGGCGCGCTGGCGTCGAAGGGCGCCGGCGGGCCGTAGCCGGGGGGAGCGCCGTATCCGGGGCCACCGGGACCGCCCGGCCCCGGATAACCGCCCTGGTAACCGGGCTGACCGGGATAGCCTGGCTGACCGCCGTAGCCGGGGCCGCCCGGGTATCCGGGTTGCCCCTGGCCCTGGTATCCAGGTTGCCCTTGGCCTTGACCCTGGTATCCAGGTTGCCCCTGGCCTTGGCCAGGGTAGCCACCGCCGTGCTCTGCGTATCCGGGCTGTTGATCGCCGGGGCCCAGTCTGCCCTGTGAGTCGTGCGGTTGCCATGGCGAGGTCATCGTGTGCTCCCAGAATTGCGCTGCCCGCAGCACGGTGCGTGGCGCCCGGACAGCCACCTCGAGGGCGGTTCGCCCTGGTCGGCCTACCTGCCGCGGTACCCCCGGCGCGGAGATCGAAGCGATGCTACCGGGGCACGCCCAGGCTCGGCCGCCCTTCCTCGCCCAGCGGTTGTCGCCTGGACGACCCGTAGCACACCGTGACAAAGGGTGCGGCCACCCGTCACCGTCGTCGAGGTCCGCCGCGGTGATCGCGCCACGTCCGCGCCGCGATCACCAGACCTGCCGCGCGACCGTCCTCACCGCGGCACCCTTCGGCGGCAGAACGACCCGAAGGTGCCCACCCGCCGAGGGTCGCGGGCCGCGGTGCCCGGCGACCCGCCGGCCGCCAAGGCCGTTCCTCGCGGGGTGCGATCCGGGCCTGCCGACGCGGCGCGGGGGGTCTGCCCGGGTGGCGCCAGGCGGCGGCGCGGCGGGTCGTCCGGGCGGCACGTCCATGGTGACCTCGTGTTTTCCGGTCGAGCTCGACAGAATGCCGGATGGCGGCGGATGGTGCTTTTGCGGGGCTGTTCCGGAAATCTCGTGTGCGGCCGGGACGGCCGGCCACAAGTGCGGCGTCAACAATCGGCATCGGGAGGAACAACCGCGCGGATTCCGTACCACGCCCCCGGGTCGTCTTCTACAGTTCACCGTGAGTCCATATGCGGTGCCGGGACGTGGGTGCTGGCCGGCGGCGGCGTGGTGGGAACGGTCCGGAAGGCAGGTGGGCGCGGATGCGCGACGGAGCGGCGGGGGCGGACGCTGGCGGGGCGTCCACGGCGGAGTTCGCGCTGGCCGCGATGGAGGTCCTCGAACCGCTCGCGGAGAAGTACGGGCTCTTCCTGGCGGAAAGGACCTGTTGGCATCTTTTGTTCGCCAGCGGGCGGCGTATTCTTGACGTGGCCTGTGACCCGTGGACCTGTTGGGCGCTCGGCGCCCGCGTCGGTATGCGCGATCCGGACGGACCCGGCTCGCTGGTCGACGGCGGCCATGTTCCCGGTGGTCCCGGCGACGGACTCCGGGCGTTGAGCGTTCAGGACGTACTGCATGCAGTACACGGAATGCGCGAGAACGCCTGGCCGTGGATTGCCGCGGACTCGGTCGAGCTGCGCCAGATACTGCGCACCCTCGCGGTGCTGCTCGACCGATACTGCGCTGAGCTGTTCCTGGACGATGAGGCGTTTGCCCGAGCCGAGCGCCTGGTGCTGCGGGCAACCGCGGAACGGCGTACGTTTCTGCGCGAGTTCGAGGAGCACTGAGCAGCACTGAGTAGCACCTGAGGTCAGGGCGGGTGCGCGGGGACGGTCCATGCGGAGCACGGATCGTCCCCGCGCACAGGACCGCGCGTAGCACGGAACGTCCACCGTGGTGGCGCGCCGGAATCCGGGAGGCGGCCGCCGGAGGCGGGCGGACGGCGTCCCGTACCGCGCGATGGTGCGGCGGCAGGGCCGTGGCCTGGGTCGGATGACCGGCGGCGGTGGTCCGAACGTCCTTCGGGGAGGCAACCTCTGGCGGTCGTGAGCATGCGCCCGGGCGGCGAGCATGACCAGTGAGAACCATCGAACGCCGCTGTTCGACTGTTCGACGCTGGAACGGGCGTCGTCCGCGAGAGTTTCACGCAACCCCCGGGAGAGGCGATGACCGTCCAGTACGTGCGGGATGCGCTACCCGGCGCAGGTGCCGGCGACAGCCAGGGAAACACCGGCACGACCGCTCCGACGTCCGGTTCGACTCCGACGACCAGTCCGACGACCAGTCCGAGGGTGCCGGCGACGTCGAGCGTCTCGGCCGTTGCGATGACCACGCCGGCGCCTACGGAGGTGACGCGGGCGCATGCCGGTCCGCCACGGATGCGTGCACCGGCACTTGCCGAGCTGACCGCCGGGCAGACCTACGAGACCCACGGCGCGGTGCTCCACCTGATCGGTGACCATGTCTACAAGCGGCGCAAGCCGGTCGCGACGGGAGTGGGTCCGGGTCCCGATCGGCGGGCTCGGGAGGCGCTGTGTCTGGCCGAGGTGATGCTCAACCGGCGCCTGGCCCCCGACGTCTACCTGGGCGTCGCCGACCTCTACGACGACGGCGGTGCGCTCGTCGACCATCTCGTGGTGATGCGTCGGATGCCCGCGAACCGTCAGCTGTCCACCCTGGTGCGCCGCGGGCACCGGGTCGCGCCGTTCCTGCGCTCGGTGGCCCGGGCGCTCGCGGTCTTCCACCAGCGGTGTGAGACGTCGGCGCGGATCGCCGCGGCCGGGGAGCCGGCGGCGCTCGCGGCGCTGTGGCGCGAGGCGATGGCCGGGATCGTCGCCTACCGGGGCAGCCAGCTCGACGCCGCCGTCGTCGACGACATCGGTCACCTCGCCCTGCGGTACCTGGCCGGGCGCGGCGAGCTGCTCGCCGAACGCACCCGGGCCGGGTGGATCCGCGACGGCCACGGCGACCTGCTCGCCGAGGACATCTTCTGCCTCGATGACGGCCCGCGGATCCTGGACTGCGTCGAGTTCGACCCGCTGCTGCGCTCCGGGGACGTCCTCGGCGACGTGGCCTCGCTCGCGATGGACCTCGAACGGCTCGGTGCCGCTGAGGAGGCCGCCGACTTCCTCGAGGCCTACCGGGAGTTCAGCGGCGAGGTTCACCCCCGCTCCCTGCAGCACTTCTACGTCGCCTACCGCGCGTTCACCCACGCGCGCACGGCCTGTGTACACGGCCAGGGCGACCAGGACGCCCCGGAACGGGCCCGCCGGCTGCTCGCCGTCGCCCACCGTCACCTGCGGGCGGGGCGGGTGCGTCTCGTCGTGGTCGGTGGCCTGCCCGGCACCGGCAAGACGACGCTGGCCAGCCGGCTGGCCGAGACCGGTGACGGCTGGGTCCTGCTGCGCAGCGACATCATCCGCCGTGAGCTCGCCGGCGATCCCACCACCGAGAACACCCCGCCCACCGCGACTGCCACACCCACACCCACACCCACGACCGCGACCGCGACAGGGGCCTTCGGGGCGGATACGGCCAGGGCTCGTGCGGGTGACCGAACCACGAGCGATGGCGGATTCGGGGTCGGCCGGTACGCCCCCGCGGTCACCGAGGCCACCTATGCCGAGATGCTGCGCCGGGCCCGCGCGGCCCTGTGCCGCGGCGAGAACGTCGTGCTGGACGCGTCCTGGTCCAGCGCCCGGCTGCGGGCCGAGGCCGCCGACCTCGCCGACGAGGTGAGCGCCGACCTGGTGGAACTGCACTGCGTGACGGCCCCGGAGGTCGCCGCCGCGCGCATCGCCCGCCGGATCGGGGCCGGCCCCGGGGCGCGGGAGGCGACCCAGGCGATCGGGGCGGCGATGGCGGCCCGATCCGACCCGTGGCCGTCCGCGACGGTCATCCGCACCGCCGTGTCCGTCGCCGAGGCGCTGCAGGCCGTGCTGAACCATCTCGACTAGACAACCGCGACCAGCCGCCCCGGCATGGTGCGTGGCACCGAGTCCGAGGCGGTTCTGGCCGCGGTTACTTTTCGACGCGGGTGGCGTAGACGGCGGCCTGGGTACGACTGGACAGCTCCAGCTTCTCCAGGATCGCCGAGACGTAGTTCTTCACGGTCTTCTCGGACAGATGGATGCGCCCGGCGATCTGCCGGTTGGTCAGGCCCTCGGCGATCAGGACGAGGATCTGCCGTTCCCGCTCGCCGAGGGCGGCAAGCTTGCGGTCCTCCGCCGGGCCCTCGCGCAGCCGGGTCAGCACCCGCTGGGTGACCGCGGGATCCAGCAACGACCGGCCCGAGGCGATCGTGCGGATCGCCCCGACCAGATCGGTGCCCTTGATCTGTTTGAGCAGGTAGCCGGCGGCACCGGCCATGATCGCCGCGAACAGCGCGTCGTCGTCGTCATAGGAGGTGAGGATCAGGCAGCCGATCTCCGGATGTGCGCTGCGCAGATCCCGGCAGACGTCGATGCCGTTGCCGTCCTCCAGGCGGGCGTCGAGCACGGCCACACCCGGGCGGGTGGCCGGGATGCGGCGCAGGGCCTCGGCGGCCGTCGACGCCTCACCGACCACATCGATGTCCTCGGACTCGGACAGCATCTCCCGGATCCCCCGGCGGACGATTTCATGGTCATCCAGGAGGAAAACCCGTACGGTACTCACAGGGTGACGATACCGCCCCATCCGGTCGTCCCGGTCATGACAGGCGGGTGACCCGGGCGGCAGCAGGCCCGTCCGTGCCGTCGCGCGGGGCCGCTTCCCACCGGCCGCCGCAGCCGCAGCCGCAGCGGCCGGAGGGCGGACCCGGCCAGCCGTGCGCCGACGGTGCACGCCAGCCCGTGATCAGGAGCACGCCAGCCTGTGATCACAGGCGGTCGACGGCGGTGACCCGCACGACGGCCACCCCGGCCTCGTCGGAGGCGGCCAGGTCGATCTCGGCGCTGATGCCCCAGTCATGGTCGCCCGCCGGGTCGTCGAAGATCTGCCGGGCCGTCCAGCGCGGCCCGTCCTCGGACAGCAGCAGCATCTTCGGGCCGCGGGCGTCGGCGCCCGTGCCGATCTCGTCATGCTCGTCGTAGTAGGTCGAGAGCGCCTCCCGCCAGCCATCCGCGTCGAAGGTCGACCCGACGCCACCGGCGCCGACCGGCGGGGGCCCGTCGAGCTCGCCGAGGGCGTCGTAGCGGCGCAGCGCCGCGAGCTCCACCCGCCGGAACAGCGCGTTGCGGACCAGCACCCGAAACGCCCGGGCGTTGCGGGTGACCGCCGGCGGCCGCTCGTCCGCCGCCGCGACGCTCAGATGATCAGCCGCACCCCCGGCGCCATCCGCGTCCGGATCGCTCAGGCGCTCCCACTCGTCGAGCAGGCTCGAGTCGGTCTGGCGCACCAGCTCGCCGAGCCATTCGGTGAGATCCGCGAGCTCTTCGGTGCGGACGTCCTCGGGCACCGTCTGGCGCAGCGCCCGGTAGGCGTCGGCCAGATAGCGCAACAGCAGCCCCTCCGAGCGGGCCAGGCCGTAGAACGAGACGTACTCGGCGAACGTCATCGCCCGCTCGTACAGCTCGCGCGCCACCGACTTGGGCGCGAGCTCGTAGTCACCGACCCATGGATGCCCCCGCCGGTAGGTCTCGAACGCGGGCTCCAGCAGCTCGGCGAGCGGCCTGGGATAGCTGACCTCCTCCAGCAGCTCCATGCGCCGGTCGTACTCGACGCCCTCCGCCTTCATCGCCGCCACCGCCTCGCCCTTGGCCTTGGACAGCTGGGCGTGCAGCACCTGACGCGGATTGTCCAGCGTCGACTCCAGAACCGAGAGCACGTCGAGGGCGTAGCCGGGGGAGGCGGGGTCGAGCAGTTCGAGCGCGGCCAGCGCGAACGGCGACAGCGGCTGGTTGAGCGCGAAGTCGAGCTGCAGGTCGACGGTCACCCGCACGTTTCGGCCCAGCTCGTCGGGGGAGTCGAGCTTCTCCACCACCCCCGCGGCCAGCAGCGCCCGGTAGATCGCGATCGCCCGGCGGATGAGACGACGCTGGGTCGCGGCATCGGAATGGTTGTCGGTGAGCAGATGGCGCATGGACGCGAACGCGTCCCCGGGCCGGTTGACGACGTTGAGCAGCATCGCGTGCGACACGGTGAACTGGCTGGTCAGCGGCTCCGGCTCGGCGGAGACCAGACGTTCGAACGTCGGCTCGCCGTAGCCGACACTGCCCTCGGGCGGCTTCTTGCGCACCACCTTGCGCCGCTTCTTCGGGTCGTCCCCGGCCTTCGCCAGCGCCTTCAGGTTGTCGATCACATGCTCGGGGGCCTGCACCACCACGTTGCCGACCGTGTCGAACCCGGCCCGCCCCGCCCGCCCGGCGATCTGGTGGAACTCCCGCGCGGTGAGCAGCCGCACCTTCGACCCGTCGTACTTCGACAGCGCGGTGAACACCACCGTGCGGATCGGCACGTTGATGCCCACCCCGAGGGTGTCCGTCCCGCAGATCACCTTCAGCAGCCCCGCCTGCGCGAGCTGTTCCACCAGCCGACGGTACTTCGGCAGCATCCCGGCGTGGTGCACCCCGATTCCGTGACGCACCAGCCGGGAGAGCACCTTCCCGAACCCGGCGGCGAACCGGAACCCGCCGATCGCCGCCGCGATCGCGTCCTTCTCCGCCCGTGACGACACGTTCACGCTCATCAGCGCCTGCGCCCGCTCCAACGCCTGCGCCTGGGTGAAGTGCACGACGTACACCGGCGCCTGCCGGGTCTCCAACAGCTCGCCGATCGTCTCGTGCAACGGAGTCGTCACGAACCGGTAGAACAACGGCACCGGACGCTGCGCCGAACTCACCACCGCCGTCGGCCGCCCGGTCCGCCGGGTCAGGTCCGCCTCGAACCTCGAGACGTCGCCGAGTGTCGCCGACATCAGCACGAACTGGGTGCGCGGCAGTTCCAGCAGCGGAACCTGCCAGGCCCAGCCCCGATCGGGGTCGGCGTAGTAGTGGAACTCGTCCATCACGACCTGGCCGACATCCGCGTCCACCCCGTCGCGCAGCGCGATGTTCGCCAGCACCTCCGCGGTGCAGCAGATGATCGGCGCGCTGTCGTTGACGCTCGCGTCGCCCGTCATCATCCCGACGTTCGACGCCCCGAACATCGCGCACAGCGCGAAGAACTTCTCGCTCACCAGCGCCTTGATCGGCGCCGTGTAGAACGTGCGCCGCCCCGCCGCCATCGCCGCGAAGTGCGCCCCCGCCGCCACCAGGCTCTTGCCCGACCCGGTCGGCGTCGCCAGGATCACGTTCGACCCCGACACGATCTCGATCAGCGCCTCGGACTGCGCCGGATACAGCTCGAGGCCCTGCTCGGACGCCCAGGCGGTGAACGCGTCGTACAGGGCGTCGGGATCCGGCGGGGCGGCGGCCGGGCCCGTGGCGGTGGCACCGGACGCCGTCAGCACAGCGGGGGCGGTCGAAGCGGCGGGGGAGCGCGGCGGAAGGCGGTCGGCGAGTGTCATGGTCCCTCGATCGTGCCTGATGCCACCATCACCGGACACCGCGCCCACGCTGTGGGCCGATGCCGGTCAACCGGCCATCCGGGCCACCGCGGTCGGTGGTTCGGCCTGCAGGACGCGCCCGGGCGGCCGTTCGTCGCCGAACAGCCAGTAACCACGGTCCTCGCGCAGCCCCACCTGCGGCGGTGGCTGACACGTTCCGCCCACCCGGTGGGCGTCGAAACCGGTGGTGGCACCGGCGAACGTCGCATGGCAGGTCGGGCAGTGCGCCGCGGTAAGCGCGGTCCAACGGGCATCGCAGCCGCCGCACGCCAGCAGGATGGGACGGTCGTACTCGCTGTCCCGCCCGGCCATGAATCCACCCTTCCCCCCGTAGTCGCACCAGAGCCGTAGTCACAGCAGAGCCGCAGTCGCCCCAGAGCCGCAGTCGCCCCAGACCCGTAGACCGGGATTCTCACCGGTTCGGGATTCGGACGTCGGCATTTCCCCGGCACGCGGATTTTGTCCCGCGCCAGGACCACACCGGGACCGGCACCATCCGCCCGCATCGTAAACCAAGATAATCAACAGTGTTGACGCCACTCGGCGTTCACGATCATCGAATCTTCATCAGGAACACGAACCCAGCCTCCACACCAGCATCCGAGATACGAAGATCATAGTGGGGTGGCCGCGCGGGTCGGCCTGGCGGGGGGCGAAGGAGCGGCTGCACGCCGCGAGGCTCTGTGCGGGTCGCCAGGGCTGTGGGTGTCAGGACGGTGGATGCCAGGACGGTGGGTGTCGCCGCCCGGGGGAGCGGCGACGGGAACGGAAACTGTCGGAGCCGCCGGGGAGAATCGAGTCATGGTCACGGCCGCGCTGCCCGCCGAGGGGGCCGACGTCTGCGCGCGGCTGTACGCGGCCGGGTTGCCGCCCCGGTATCCGCTGGCCATGGTGGCCGTGCCGGCGGTCGGCTTCGCGCTCGCGTGGCAGGACCCGGCGGCCGCCGGGTCGGTGGGTGAGGTCCTCGTGGCGGCCGGCGACGAGCGGGCCGCCGGATGGGTGGCCGAGATCGAGCGACGGGTCGCGCCGCGGTGGGTGTGGTGGTCGACGCGGCCGTCGGCCGGGCCGCTGCTGGCCGCGGGCCTGCACCGGGTGGCCTGCTGGGACCTGTCCGCCGTGCACCGGCTGTTGCACGGCGGACGCCGTGGCGACCAGGGCGCGGTGTGGGCGGCGTTCACCGGGCGGCCCGCGCCCCCGCCGCCGGTCCGTCCCACCCGCCCCGTCGTGGCCGGCCAGCTTGACCTGTGGGACGCCGCCGACGCGGACGTCGACCCCACCACGGGCACCCCGGATGCGAGCGACCCCCCGGCCCGCGCTCCGATCCGCGGGGTCGGCGCCGGGGCCGCCCGGATTCGGGACGGCGAGCGCCCGGCCGAGCTGGTGGCGGACCAGCCACTCGACGACGGGTGGCCCCAACGGGCGGCGTCACCGGCCGAAGCACTGCGCCGGGCAGGGGAACTGGCCCGCCGCGCCGTGCGGGTGCAGGAACACCAGGAGCGCGAGCTGCGCCGGTTCGACGATCCCCGGCCCCGGCCCGGGCCCACACCGCTGGCCGTGCTCACCGCCCGGTCGGAGTCGGCCGCCGAGCTGCTCGCCCGCGAGCTCGAACGCGACGGCCTGCCGCTGGCCAGGCCGGTCGCCGCGGCGCTGCTCACCGAGCTGATCGGCCCGGCACCCCGCTCCGGCGCCGACGAGCTCGCCGCCCGCCGCGACCGCGACGCCCCCGTCCTCACCCACCTGCCCCGCCCCGTGGACCTGCGCAACCCCGCCGCGGTCCGCATGGCGCTGCGCAGCGTGGGCATCGACGTTCCCGACACCCGTTCCGGACGGCTCGAACCGCTGCGCGCCGCGCATCCCGTCGTCGGCGCGTTGCTGGCATGGCGGCGCGCCGAGCGGATCGCCACCACCTACGGCCACCGCTGGCTGGACGACCATGTCGGCCCCGACGGGCGGCTGCGCGGCACCTGGCACGGCAGCGACGGAGGTGCCGGGCGGATGACCGCCCAGGCGGGCCTGCACAACCTGCCCGCCGACCTGCGCGTGGCCGTCGTGGCCGAACCGGGCCGGGTGTTCGTCCGCGCCGACCTCGGCCAGATCGAACCCCGGGTGCTCGCCGTCGTCTCCGGCGACCCGGCGCTGGCCCGGGCCACCCAGGCCGACGACATGTACGCCCCCGTCGCCGCGCACCTGGGCCGGCCCCGTGCCGAGGCCAAGGTCGCGATGCTCGCCGCCATGTACGGCCAGACCACCGGCTCCGCGGGCGAGGCGCTGCGCCGCATGCGCCGCGCATACCCCACGGCGCTGGACTTCCTCGACGCCGCCGACGCCGCCGGCCGCGACGGACGCGACCTGCGCACCTTCGGCGGGCGGCTGCTCCGCCTGACCCTGGCACCGACCAGCACGGCGCCACTCGCCTCCCCACCCGGTTCCCCCGGTTCGGGCCGCGGCCTCACCGAACCGGCATGGGACGAGCCCACCCCACCCGCCCCCGGTGCCACCACCGCGCCGGATGAGCCGCCCGCCCCGCCACGGTCCGGCGAGCTTTCCTCCTCGGTGGCAGCCCGCACGGCCCGCGGCCGATTCGCCCGCAACGCCGTGGTCCAAGGACCCGCCGCCGAGCTGTTCAAAGCCTGGGCGGCGACGGTGCGCGCTGAACTGTCCCCCCTCGGCGGCCAGATCGTCCTGTGCCTGCACGACGAGCTGCTGCTGCACGTTCCTCGCGACAGCGCCCAACCGGCCGTGGACCTGCTCCACCGCACCCTGGCGGCGACCGCCGGCTACTGGGCGGCCGGCAGCGGGGTGCGCCTCGTCGCCGAGGTCTCGGTCCTGCACCGCTGGTCCGACGCCCCCCACTGACCCCCCGACATCGCTCTCCAGCGGCGGAAGCCCCCAGTCGGGGTTCCCGGGGGACAGCCGTTCGTGGAGGTCGGCGGTCTCGGCGTACACCTCCGGCTGTCCGCGCCGGCGGACGACGACGTTGCCGGCCAGCGCCATCCACCCTCGGGGATGGAGCACCTCGTGCGCGCGCCGCCAGCCGATCGACGGGTCGACCCAGTGCCATGACGACGCGGCCACGAGAACGTCGAAGCGCCGACCACGGTCATCCCAGTCCTCGAACGTCGACGTCTCGAGCTCAACGTTGCGGAAGGTGGTGACCGCCGGCGGGCGAGTGCGGCCAATCCCGCGCCGGGTTCGACGGCGGTCACCGGGCAGCCCAGCGCCGCCAGCCCGCGGGTCGCCTGACCGGTACCGCACCCCACCTCGAAGATCAGGTCATCCACCTGATAGCCGGATTCCTCGCGCAGCTCACGTATCGCCGCCTGCCGCGGTGTCTCACCCGCGTCGATCATCCCGCCGGGCAGCTCCCAGCGCTGCCGACGGCGGTCGAACACCAGCAGCAGGCGGCCGTCGTCGGTCCAGAGCGCGACCAAGGACGCCGGCAGCGCAGCGTCGCGCGGTTCGGCGTCCTCGCCGGCCTGGTGGAACGCCACGAGGAGGTTCCCGTTGTCGTCCGCGGCAAGGGGGGCCGGATCGCCATCGCTCATGCGGGTCAGTATCGGCCTGCCGGAACGCGCCTGCCGCTCCGACCATCGACTCCATCCAAGATAATCAACACTGTTGACGATGTCGCACCACCTTGATCAACTACCACCACAAAGACCAGCACCTGGGGGAGTCGGGCCTGAAAATCTTTTTGCGCTCCAGCATGCGCCGGCGGCGGTGTTCCAGCCCGACTGTCGCGCCCCTGGTAACGCTTCTCGGCCTCGGGTGGCGCCCTTCGGCGGACTGTCACCCGAGGCCACCCACCATGATCATCACATTTGTCGGGGGCGGCCGGGCGATCATGTAGAGATGATCTTGACCCGCCTGCGGTCCCGCTACTTGACATAATGTGCATTATCGGCGCTTGGGGGATGGGGGGTTGGCGCTGGTGTGGGCTGCTCTGTGGTCGTTCTGGTGGGGTCAGAACGACCACAGGGTTGTGTGGGTGGTGGTCTGGTGTGGGTTTGGGTCTGGCGGGTTCAGTCGGTGTCGAGGTTGAGGGCGAGGCTGTTCATGCAGTAGCGCTCGCCGGTGGGGCCGGGGCCGTCGGGGAAGACGTGGCCGAGGTGGCTGTCGCAGCGGGCGCAGCGGACTTCGGTGCGGGTCATGCCGTGGGAGTGGTCGTCGATGAGGGTGACGGCATCGCGGGTGGTGGGTTCGGTGAAGCTGGGCCAGCCGCTGCCGGAGTCGTATTTGGTGTCGGAGGTGAACAGGGGCGTGTCGCAGGCGCCGCAGCGGTAGGTGCCGGTTTCCTTGTTGTAGGTGTAGGTGCCGCTGAAGGCGCGTTCGGTGGCGGCCTGGCGCAGGATGGCGTAGCGCTCGGGGTCGAGTTCGGTGCGCCACTGCTCGTCGGTTTTGGTGATCTTGTGGGTGGTGGGTGGTGGGTTGTTGGGGTTGCTGGTGGTCATGGGTGGCGGGTCCTTTCGTGGTGGGGTGTGGCTGGGTGGGGTGTTACTCCCCCGTCTTGGGTGTGCGCAGCAGGGGTGTGGCGGTGGCGGCGCCGGCGAGGGCGAGGGTGGTCATGGCGGCGCCGAGGGCGGGTGGGAGGTGGCCGCGGGCGGTGGCGGTGGCGAAGACGGAAACGTCGGCGGTGTCGGCGAGCATTCCGGCGGTGATCCAGGTGTGGGTGTCGCGGCCGGTGGCCTGGGCGGTGAGCAGGCCGGCGCCGAGGGCGATGTCGCGGATGCCGGCGAGGCGGGCGGTCCAGGCGAGTTGGGTGGCGGTGACGCGGTCGACGCCGGTGATCCGCAGGGTGTCGACGGCGCGGGTGAGGGCGAGGGTTCCGACGGCGGTGCGCAGGATGCCGAGGGTGGTGGTGTGCAGGGCGCGCAGGGGGTGGTTGGGGTGTTTCGCGACGGGTCGCTGGCGTGCTGTGTTCATGATTGTGATACGGGTCCTTCCGCGGTGGGAACGTCTCGGCTGGCTGGAACGTTGTCGGGGGGTAGTTGCATACGACTCGACGCTCGGAGGAGTTATATGGGCGAGCGCATCCTGCGGGGAAGCCGTCTCGGTGCGGTGTCCTACGAGACTGACCGCAGTACCGAGCTTGCCCCGCGTCAGTCGGCGTCCTACGACTGTCCGAACGGGCACCAGTTCACGATGCCGTTCGCCGCGGAGGCGGAGGTGCCGTCGGTGTGGGAGTGCCGGGTGTGTGGGGGCGCGTCGGTGATTGTCGATGGTGAGCGGCCGGAGCCGAAGAAGGCGAAGCCGCCGCGTACGCATTGGGACATGCTGATGGAGCGTCGGACCACGGATGATCTGGAGGAGGTTCTGGCGGAGCGGTTGGCGGTGCTGCGGGGTACCGGTGAGGGGCGGCGTAGCGCCTGAGCGGGTGTGGGTGGCGTCGGGGGCGCTGCCGTGTGTGGGGTGCGGGTCGGGCACGGGGGGGGTGCGTGCCCGACCCTTTGGTGTGCTCTGGTTGTGGGTGGGGTTCGCGGGGCGGGTTAGCTGCTGGATGTGGTGACGTTGCTGTGGGTGATGTTGCTGTGGGTGGTGTCGGGGTCGCTGGTGGTGTGGGGCTGGGTGTGGGTGCGGGGGGTGGGTGTGCGGCGGGGGTGGGTGAGGGCCCACCAGCCGACGCGCCAGAATGCTTCGGCGACGATGGTGTTGCTCATCTTGGAGGTGCCGCGGGCGCGTTCGACGAAGGTGATGGGGACTTCGGTGACGCGGTAGCCGGCGCGCCAGGCCTGCCAGGCGAGGTCGACCTGGAAGCAGTAGCCCTGGCTGGCGATGCGGGTGAGGTCGCGGGCGCGTAGGACGTCGGCGCGGTAGGCGCGGTAGCCGGCGGTGGCGTCTCGCAGCGGCATGCCGAGGGCGGCGCGGACGTACAGGTTGGCGCCGCGGGAGAGCAGCAGGCGGCGCCGTGGCCAGTTGCGGACCTCTCCCCCGGGTATCCAGCGGGCGCCGATGACGAGGTCGGCGTGTTCGAGGGCGGTGAGCAGGCGGGGTAGCTGTTCGGGCTGGTGGGAGCCGTCGGCGTCCATTTCGACGATGACGGTGTAGTCGTGTTGCAGGGCCCAGGTGAAGCCGGCTATGTAGGCGGTGCCGAGTCCGGATTTTTCGGTGCGGTGCAGGACGTGGATGTGGTCGTCGTCGGCGGCGAGCTTGTCGGCGATCTGACCGGTGCCGTCGGGGCTGGCGTCGTCGATGACGAGCAGGTCGACCGTCGGGTTCGCGCGGCGCAGCCGGCGGGCGGTGTCGGGGAGGTTGTCCCGCTCGTTGTAGGTGGGGATGCAGACGACGACGCGGTGGCGATCCACGCGGTTCCTTCCGTTTCGGGGGCCATGTCCGAGTGCCCGGTGGTGCGGTGTTCTCCCTGGCCTGGTCGGTGGGCGGCTAGGCGTCCGGGTGTGGCTGGCCTGGCCTGGGGGTGCTGCTGTCGGTGGTGTGGGCCGTATGGGTGGTGCGGCGTAGTGCTCCCGCCATCATGGCGCCCAGGGCGAGGGCGAGCAGCACCGCCTCGGGGAGGTCGCCGGCGCGGTCGGCGAGGGTGCGGCTGGTGCGCAGCGGGAGGGTGGCGCTGAGCGCGGCGGGCTGGTATAGGCCGCTTTCGGCGAGGATGGTGCCGTTGGGGGCGATGAGGGCGCTCTGTCCGCTGGTGGAGACCTGGATGGTGGCGCGGGCGTGTTCGATGGCGCGTAGGCGGGACATGGCGAGTTGCTGCTGGCTTTCGCCGTGGCGGCCGAAGGAGGCGTTGTTGGTCTGGATGACGAGGAGTTCGGCGCCGTGGTTGACGGTGTCGCGGACGAGGGAGTCGTAGGCGACTTCGAAGCAGATGACGTCGCCGATGGTGGTGCCGGCGGCGGGCAGGGTGCCGATGGTGGTGCCGTGGACGAAGTCGCTGGGCATCTCGTCGGCGAAGCGGTGGATGAGGGTGGTGAGCAGGGCTCGGCCGGGGAGGTATTCGGCGAAGGGGACGGGGTGGCGTTTGACGTACATGTGGCCGGTGTAGCCGTCGGCGGTCCAGATCATGCCGGCGTTGCGGACGTGGCCGGGTCCGGGTCCGTCGAGGACGGCGCCGACGAGCAGGGGGGCGCGGGCGGTGCGGGCGGCGTCGCGTAGGGCGGCGGCGACGGTGGGGTTCTGGAGGGGGTCGAGGTCGGAGGAGTTTTCGGGCCACAGGACGAGGTCGGGTTGGCGGGTGTGGCCGGCGGCGATGTCGGCGGCGAGGCGGCGGGTTTCGGTGAGGTGGTTGGTGGTGACCTGGGAGGCGCGGCCGAGGGCGTGGATGCCGCCGTCGGCGGGGACGTTTCCCTGGATGGCGGCGATGGTGCGGGTGCCGTGTTCGGCGGTGGTGGGCAGGGGGACGGCTTGGCCGATGAGGGTGAGGGTGAGGGCGCCGAGTAGGGGTGGGGTGAGCTGGCGGGCGGTTGTTCTCCTGCCTGGGCTGGTCGTGGTGGGGGGTGGGCGGTGGAGCAGGGTGTGGATGTGGGGGGTGAGGGTGGGGCGCAGGGTGAGGGCGGTGAGGGTGAGCAGGCCGCCGAGGGTGGCGACGGTGGCGGTGAGCAGGGGTGCGCCGCCGAGGGCTATCAGGGGGGTGAGGGGGGTTGCGGACTGGGTGAAGGCGAGTCGTCCCCAGGGGAAGCCGCCGAAGGGGGCGCGGTCGCGGAGGGCTTCGTCGGCGACCCAGACGGCGCCGGTCCACAGCCAGGGGGCGGGTAGGCGCCAGGCGAGGGTGGTGGCGGGGGCGGTGAGGGCGAGGATGGCGGCTTCGGCGAGGGCGAGGACGATCCAGGCGTCGGCGCCGACGAAGGAGACGAAGCGCAGGAGGGGTAGGAAGAAGCCGAGGCCGAACAGGAGGCCCAGGGTGTAGGAGGCGCGTAGGCGCCGGCCGCGGACGGTGAGGGTGAGCAGGGTGACGGCCAGGGGTGCCAGTGGCCAGGCGCCGACGGGTGGGGTGGCCAGGTAGAGCAGGAGGCCGCCGGTGAGGGCGGCCAGGGCGGGTGGGGTGCGTCGGCGCAGGGTGGCGCGGCTGGGGTGGGTGTGTCGCGTTCGGTTGCGGTGGGGTTGGTGGTTCTCCCCCGCTGGCTGCGTCCCGGCTGTGTCGCCGTGTACGGCTGCCGGGTGCGGGCTGGTGGCGCGCTGCTCCCCCGCCGCGGCGGGTGGCGCTGTGGCGGCGGGGGTGTTCTGCTGGATGGGGATGCTGTCGGTGGGTGGCAGGTCGGCGGGTTCCCCGGTCCGGGGGGCCGCGGGACGGTGGCGGGCCGGAGTCGCAGTCACCGGTCCAGTCTCGGTCACGCCGGGCGTACTGGCCACGTCGGCTCCCGCCTCGTGTGCGAGACCTCGGGGTGCTTGGTGTTCTGCCTGACTGTCGCCGTTCGTGTCGTGCGTGTCGGCTGCGGGCTCACTCCCCCGCCGCCACCCGGCCTCGCAGTCACGTTCCGTGACGGAAAACCCGACCCTGGCGCGGCCCAAGATCCTAACAGGTCGTTGTGGGGGTGTTCGTGTCCGATTTGCCCCCCACGGGGACCTGGTTAACCGGATCTTGCTCGGCCGCCGACTGCGGATGGTGGCGGATGGTGGGGATCGGGGGGTGCGGATGGTGGCGGATGGGTGGATGGGTTCAGGTGAGGGTGTCGTGCAGGATCTGGCCGCGTAGGACGGTGCGCCGGCAGAGGGGCTGGGCGGTGTCGGGATGGGGCAGGCCGGTGGTGGGGTGCAGGCCGGTGTGGGTCCAGATGGCGTAGGTGGCGGGGTGGCCGGGGGCGAGGGTGCCGTGCCCGTCGTGTTCGGCGTGGGCGGCGTACCAGCCGCCGTGGGTGGCGGCGCGTAGGGCGGTGTGGGCGGGCAGGCGGGCGGTGTGGGTGTGGTGGGCGGTGGCGGCGTGGATGGCGCCCCAGGGGTCCAGGGGGGTGACGGGGGCGTCGGAGCCGAAGGCGAGGGGGATGCCGGCGTGGGCGAGGGCGGCGTAGGGGTTGAGGGTGGCGGCGCGGTCGGGGCCCAGCCGGGTGGCGTACATGCCGGTGGTGCCGCCCCAGCGGGCGTCGAAGGCGGGTTGGGTGGAGATGACGAGTCCGAGGGCGGCGATGCGCGCCAGATGCGCTTCGTTGATCATCTCGGCGTGTTCGAGGCGGTGGCGGGCGGCGGCGAGGCGGTGGCGTCCGAGGTGGGCGGCCGCGGCGTTGAGGCCGTCGAGGACGGTGGTGATGGCGGCGTCGCCGATGGCGTGGAATCCGGTCTGGGCGCCGGTGTCGGCGCAGGTCAGGGCGATGTCGCGGATGGTGTCGGCGTCGAGGTGCAGGGTTCCGTGGTGGGGGGTGTCGGTGTAGGGGTGGTGCAGGGCGGCGGTGTGGGAGCCGAGTGAGCCGTCGACGAAGATGTCTCCGCCCCAGTGGGCGCCGAGGGCGGCGGCGGTGGGTTTGTCGCCGGCCCAGTAGCCGAGGACGAGCGGGCCGGGGGTGGCCTGCGCGTGCGCGAGCAGGCCGGCGAGGTCGTCGGCGCTGGAGACGTGGGGGCCGGCCATCTCGTGCAGGGCGGCGATGCCGAGTTCGGCGGCGCGGGTGCGTACGGCGTTCCAGGCGGCGCGGCGCTGGTGTGCGGGCAGGGTGGTGTCGGCGTGGCGGCGGGCCTGGTGGTGGGCGGCGCCGGTGACCAGGCCGTCGGGGTGCCAGCCGGGGTGGGTGGCGGCGTCGGCGGCGTGGGCGAGGGTGGTGGAGATGACGGCGGTGTGTCCGTCGACGCGGGCGAGGTAGACGGGGGCGCCGCCGGTGGCGCGGTCGAGTTCGGCCGCGGTGGGGGGTGTGTGGTCGGGCCAGGCTGTTTCGTCCCAGCCGGTGCCGTACACGGTGGTGTGCCGGTGGCTGCGGGCGTGGGCGGCCAGGGCGTCGAGGGCTGCGGTGCGGGTGGGGCTGCCGGTGAGGTCGAGGCCGGTCAGGGCGAGGCCGGTGGCGGTGGTGTGCAGGTGGGCGTCGACGAAGGCGGGGGTGATCAGTTCGCCGTGGAGGGTGTGGACGGTGTCGGCGGTGTCGGTGAGGGTGGCGGCCTGGTCGTCGGTGCCGAGCCAGGTGATGGTGTCGCCGATGGTGAGCATGGCGGTGGCGGCGGGGTCCGCGGTGGGGGTGGTGTGGCCGGGGCCGCCGGTGGTGCTGTGGGGGTGGTGGGTGGCGGTGTGGAGGTGGCCGCCCTGGTAGAGCACGGTGCGGGGGCTGGGTGTGGGCACGGGGGTTGAGTCTGCCGGGTGTTCGGTGCCGGGGCGGGGTGGTGTGGCGGCGGCGGGTGGGTCGTCGGGCAGGGGGTGCGGTGTGCGGTGGGGGTGGTTACAGGGCGGGTGGGCGGCCTTCGTAGGGGGTGGACAGGACGACCATGGTGCGGGTGGAGACCCCGGCGGCGGCGCGGATGCGTTGTAGGAGGGTCTCGAGGTCGGCGGGGCTGGCGACGCGCACCTTGAGCAGGTAGCTTTCGTCGCCGGCGACGCTGTGGCAGGCCTCGATCTCGACGATGTGGGCGAGGCGTTCGGCGGCGTCGTCGGGTTGGCTCGGGTCGATCGGGGTGATCGAGACGAACGCGGTGAGGGGCAGGCCGACCTGGGTGGGGTCGACCAGCGCCGTGTAGGAGGTGATGACTCCGCGTTGTTCCAGGCGGCGGACGCGCTGATGGACGGCGGAGACCGACAGGCCGGTGGCCCGGCCGAGGTCGGTGAAACTCATACGCCCATCTCGGCACAGCATCTGCACGATTCGTCGGTCGAGATCTTCCAGCACGATCCGGAGCGTACGCAGGTGCGGCGGCGGATTGGCGGGGGTTTCTGGTCCGTTGCCTGGTCCCGGTGGGACCTCCGCTACGGTCGGTCGGTGTGTGTGTGGTGGTGGGGGGTGCGGGCGGTGGGTCCGGGTGTGACGACGTGAGGTGAGAGATGGGTGCGGATGGTGGCGGCGGGTTGTTGCTCGCGGACACTCCGTCGCTGTATTTCCGGTCGTTCTATGGTGTGCCGCGTTCGGTGCGGGCGCCGGACGGGACGCCGGTGAACGCGGTGCGGGGTCTGCTTGATGTGCTGGCCCGTCTTGTTCTGGAGGTGCGTCCGCGGGCGCTGGTGGCCTGTTTCGACGCGGACTGGCGTCCGGCGTTCCGGGTGGCGTTGCTGGCGTCGTACAAGGCGCACCGGGTTGCTGGCGGGGCCGGCGAGGGAGAGGTGGAGGAGGTGGAGGAGGAGCTGCGGGTGCAGCTTCCGGTCATCGACGCGGTGCTGGACGCGTTCGGGATCGCTCGGGCGCAGGCGGCGGGGTTCGAGGCGGACGATGTGATCGGCACGCTGGCGACGGGCTGGGATGGTCCGGGCGGTGTGGACATTCTTACCGGGGACCGGGATCTGTTTCAGCTGGTGGACGATGCGGCCGGGGTGCGGGTGCGGTATGCGGTGGAGCGGTTCGCGGTGGTGGATGAGGCGTCGGTGACGGCCCGGTATGGCATTCCGGGTCGGGCGTATGCGGATTTCGCGGTGTTGCGGGGTGATCCCAGTGATGGGTTGCCGGGGGTGGTGGGGATCGGGGCGAAGACGGCGGCGGCGTTGCTGGGCCGTTTCGGGTCGTTGCGGGCTTTGCTGTTGGCGTTGGATGAGGCGCAGAGCGCGGGGGTGGGGGTGGTGGATGGGGTGTCGGC
The DNA here is from genome assembly GCF_023243075.1 of Frankia sp. AiPa1. Taxonomy (GTDB): domain Bacteria; phylum Actinomycetota; class Actinomycetes; order Frankiales; family Frankiaceae; genus Frankia. The sequence continues at coordinate 60,008 of NZ_JALKFZ020000178.1, forward strand.
GTCGGTGGGGCGGCGTCTGGGCGGGGCGCGGGAGTATCTCGCGGCGGCGGTGCCGGTCGTGGCGGTGGTGCGTGATGTTCCGGTGGGGGCGGTGGCGGCGCGGCTGCCGGGCGCGCCGCGGGATCCGGCAGTGGTGGCGGAGCTTGCGCGACGGTTCGGTCTGGGGGCGGCGTGCGGCCGGTTGAGCGCGGCGCTGCGCACGGTCGCGGGTGAGGCGGGCGGCTGAGCGGCCGGGCCGCGCGGGCGGCCGGCGGGTGTGCGGGGGTCCGTCGGCGTGCGTCCGGGTGGGGGGTCTGGTGCGGGTTGCCGGGTGGCTGGTGCGGGGGGCGGGTTTGGGGCGGAACAGGGCCAGCGTCTGGGGTGGGGTGGGGCCGGTCTGGGGTGGGGTGGGACGGTCGGCGCCGGGCGGGGGGGCGCGCCCGCGGTCGGGGCGTCAGGTGGCGGGGTGCACCGGCCGGCGGCCCGGGGGGTAGGTTTCCGTGCGTACCGCGACTGGGCATCGGTCGGCCGGCAGGTGCGGCTGGCGTCGCGGGGCGGGGCGGGTTCGCGCCGTCTTCTCGGGTGCCCGCCGGATGGGCGCCGCCGGTCCGGGCGGTGCGGTGCGGGTGCCCGAGGGGGTGTCCGGGGATGTGGGCTGCGGAGGTCAGGGTGGGGCTGCGTGAGCGGCTCGCGGGTCGGCGGGTGCTGGTGACCGGGTTGACCGGGTTCATGGGCGAGGCGCTGCTGGAGCGGTTGCTGTCGGATTTTCCGGATACCTCGGTGGTGGCGTTGGTGCGGCCACGGGGCAGCCATTCGGGGGCGGCGCGGCTGACGCGGATGATGCGTAAGCCCGCGTTTCGCGGGTTGCGTGAGCAGTACGGCGCGGCGGGGTTGGTGGAGCTGGTGTCGCGCCGGGTGGAGGTGATCGAGGGGGATCTGGCGTCGGTGCCGGATCTGCCGGGGGACATCGACGTGGTGGTGCACTGCGCCGGGGAGGTGTCGTTCGACCCGCCGATCGATGATGCGTTCCGGATCAATGTGGGTGGGTTGCAGGAGCTGGTGCGGGCGTTGCGTGCCGGTGGGGCGTGTCCGCATCTGGTGCATGTGTCGACGGCGTATGTGGCGGGGCTGCGCTCGGGGCACATCGCCGAGGGTCCGTTGGCGCATGAGGTGGACTGGCGGGTGGAGCAGGCGTTCGCGGGCCGGGCACGCGAGCAGATCGAGGACGCCTCGCGTGCGCCGGAGAACTCCGAGCGGTTCCACGGGGCGGCGCGTAAGCGGTTCGCCGCGGCCGGGGCGCGGACGGTGTCGTCGGAGGCGGAGCGGTTGCGCCGGGAGTGGGTGGCGCGTCGGCTGGTGGCGGCTGGTGGTGAGCGGGCGCAGGTGCTGGGGTGGACCGATGCGTACACGTTCACCAAGGCGTTGGGGGAACGCTGGTTGGAGGAGCATCACGGGGATCTGCCGTTGACGGTGGTGCGGCCTTCGATTATCGAAAGTGCGCTGTCGCGGCCGTTTCCGGGGTGGATCGAGGGGTTCAAGATGGCCGAGCCGCTGATCCTGGCCTATGGCCGGGGTGAGCTGCCGGACTTCCCGGCGTCGCCGGACGCGGTGGTGGATATCATCCCGGTTGATCTGGTGGTGAACGCGACGTTGGCGGCGGCGGCGACGGTCCCCCCGGTGGATCAGCCGGCTTATTACACGGTGTGTTCGGGTTTTCGGAATCCGTTGCGGTTCTGGGAGCTGTATGAGCATGTGCGGGAGTACTTTCTGGCCGATCCGTTGCCGGCGCCGGGGCGGGGGGCGATCGGGGTGCCGCAGTGGCCGTTCGCGGGGGCGGCGGCGGCGGAGGCGCGGTTGCGGCGCAGTGAGCTGGTGGTGGGGGTGGCCGGCAGGGTGCTTTCGCAGGTGCCGGCGTCGCAGCGGGTGCGGGGCTGGGCGGGTCAGTTGGAGCGGGCGCAGTCGCGGGTGGCGTTTCTGCGGCGCTATTCGGATGTGTACCGGGCGTACACGAAGGCGGAGCTGGTGTATGTCGATGATGCGACGCGGGTGTTGCACGAGTCGATGGATGCCGCCGATCAGGTGGATTTCGGGTTTGATCCGCGGTGTTTCGACTGGGAGCACTATCTGCGTCGGGTGCACTGCCCGGCGGTGACGGCGGTGCTGCGTCGGCCGCGGGCGGCGGCGGTGCCGCGGCGGCTGTCGGGTCATCTGCCGGCCGGGTCGGGCACGCTGGCGGTGTTCGATCTGGATGGGGCGGTGGCGGCGGCGTCGGTGATCGAGTCGTATCTGTGGATGCGGCTGGCCGATGAGGGTGTGTTCGGGCGGGTGCGGGAGCTTGCGGGGCTGGCGGCGGCGTTGCCGGGGTATGCGCGGGCGGAGCGTCGTGATCGGGGTCATCTGATGCGGGCGGTGTACGCGCGGTATGCGGGGGTGGATCCGGGTGAGTTGGAGCGTCTGGTGGCGGAGGTGGCGGGGGATGTTCTGCTGGGTCGGGTGCGGCCGGCGGGGATTCGTCGGGTGCGGGAGCATCGGGCGGCGGGGCATCGCACGGTGTTGTTGACGGGGGCGTTGGAGGTGTTGACGGCGCCGCTTGCGCCGTTGTTCGACGATGTGGTGGCGGCCCGGTTGGAGGTGGGGGCGGACGGTCTGTACACGGGCCGGTTGGCGTCGTCGCCGCTGGTGGGGGATGCGCGGGCGGCGTTCGTGGAGCATCATGCGCGGACGGTCGGGGCGGATCTTTCGGTGTCGTGGGCGTATGCGGACAGCCAGTCGGATCTGCCGTTGCTGCGGTCGGTGGGTCATCCGGTGGCGGTGAATCCGGATGTGGCGTTGCATCAGGTGGCGCGGGGGGCGAGCTGGCCGATCGAGGAGTGGGCGGTGGCGGGCGGGTCGCGGCTGGTGGTGGGTTCGCGGCGGGAGCGACGTGTGCTGGCGGCGGCGGGTCGGGCGCGGGTGGGGGCGTCGGGGGCGGGGGGTGTGCGGTGACGCGGGGTGTGGAGTTGTATGCCTCCCCCGCGCGGCTGGCGGCGGGGCGGGTGGCGCGTCAGGCGGCCAGGGTCGCTGGCGCTGGGGGTGGGGTGGGCGGCGCGGCGGCGGATGTGCTGGCGTGGGGGTCTTCGGGGTTGAGGCCCGCGGCGTTGGGACGGTTGGTGGCGTTGCGGTATGTCGATGGTGCGGATCCGGTGCCGCCGGATGGGTCGTGGGTGCGGGTGCGTCCGTCGTTGTCGGGGATCGGCGGGGCGGATCTCGCGCTGGTGACGGGTGGGGTGTCGGGCTATCTGGGTGGGGCGGTGGCGTTGCCGTTCGTGCCGGGCCGGGAGGTGGTCGGCCGGGTGCAGGAGCAGGTGGTGCTGCCCGGGTCGTCGGCCGCGGGGGGTGTGGTGGTGCCGGCGGGTGGTCGGGTGGTGGTCGATCCGGCGCGGCTGGCGGTGTTCGCGGCGCGTCGCGGCGTGTCCTGCGGTGGGGTGGCCGGTGAGGTCGGGGCGTCGGTGGGGGTGGCTGGTGGCGGGTGGAGTCGGGTGATGGTGGCGCCGGGGGCGGCGTTGCTGGTGGTGCCGGAGTCGGTGCCCGATGGGCGGGCGGTGCTGTTCGATCCGTTGTCGCGGGCGGTGGCGGCGGTGGCTCGGGCGCGGGTGGCGCCGGGGGCGCGGGTGCTGGTGGTGGGTGCGGGGGCGGTGGGGCTTGCGACGGTGTTGGCGTTGCGGGCGTTCAGTGCGGCGGGGCCGGTGGCGGTGGTGGCGGCTGGGGGGCGGGCGGCGGCGTTGGCTCGCCGGTTCGGCGCGCAGACGGTGGTGGAGCCGGCGGGGGCGCTGGCGGGGGTGCGCCGGGTGACGCGGGCGGTGCGGGTGGCCGGGCGCGGCGGGGATGATTTTCTGCTGGGTGGGGTGGATGTGGCGTTTGAGGCGTCGGGTCGGGCGTCGGGTGTGGGGCTTGCGGTGCGCGCGACGCGGGCGGGGGGTCGCGTGGTGCTGGCGGGGGTGCCTTCGGGGCGGGTGGATCTGACGCCGGTGTGGGCGCGGGGGCTTGCGCTGGTGGGTGCGGGGATGGGCCAGGACATGGCCGCTGGCACCGAGGTGTCCGACGGCACGGGGGTGTCCGACGGCACGGGGGTGTCCGACGGCACGGGGGTGTCCGACGGCATGGTCGGTGTGGCTGGGGACGTGTGGACGGGTGGGGTCGGGGATGCTGGCCGGGTGCGGGTGGGGGGCGTGGCGGCGGCGCGGGTGTGGGAGCTTGCGGGTGATCCGCGTCTCGATGAGGTGGTGGGGGTGGTGTATCCGCTGTCGCGGTGGCGGGAGGCGGTGGACCATGCGCTGCGGGGCTGGCGGGCCGGGGTGGTGCGGGTGGCGTTCGATCCTTCGGTGAGCTCGTGACGGGTGGGCCGCCCGTGGCGGTCGTGCTGGTGGCGGCCGGGCGGTGGGTGTTCCGGTGGGTGGTGGTGCAGTTCGTCGGGTTCCGTTTCGTCGGGGTCCGTGGTGACCGGGTCCGTGTGGAGGGTGGCTTCGCACGGCGTGTGTGGAAGGGATCGCGTCGGTGAGACCGGGGTTCGTGCTCGAGGTTGACGAGCGGACTCCCCCGCTGCTGGTGCACCAGGGCGACGGGGTGCTGCTGGAGCGTTTTCCGTCCGGGGCGCGGGTGGTGTATCCGCCGTTGCCGCGGCCGGGGATCGGGGCGGTGGAGGCGGCGGTGGACGCGGCGTTGGCGGCGCCGACGGGGTCCGCGCCGTTGGTGTCGTTGCTGCGTCCGGGGATGCGTCTGGTCCTGGTCGTCTCGGATGGTGGGCTGCCCGCGCCGTGCAGGCGTGGGGTGGACGTGCGGGCCCGTGTCCTGGAGCGGGTGCTGTCGGTGGTGGCGGCGGCCGGGGTCGATGATGTGCGGCTGGTGGTGGCCACGGGGCTGGGCCGGCGCCGGTCGGCGGCGGAGGTCGCGGCTCTGGTGGGTGAACGGGTGTTCCGGTCGTTCTGGCCGGCGCGGCTGTGCTGTCATGACGCGTTCGACGAGGCCAATCTGGTGGAGGTGGGGACCAGTGGCGCCGGTGAGGTGCTGCGGGTGACCCGCGTGGTCGCCGAGGCGGATCTCGTGGTGTCGGTGGAGGTGGTGCGGGATCGCGGTGTCGGTGGGCCGGCGGGGCTCGCGGCGGGGGTGGCCGGGCACATGTCGCTGCGCCCGGCGCACAGTGTGAGCGCGGCGATGCGGGATGCGGCCGGTTGGTTCGCCCGCCCGGCGCCGGCGCCGGATGCCGAGTCGGGTGTCGTCGCGCCGGCCGGGGCTGACGGGCCTGACGTGGTTGACGGGGCTGGTGGTCTGGGCGGCGGGGGCGAGGACGCGGGGGGCGGGCGGGCGGTGTTGGGGCGTCTGGGTGCGGTGCTGACCGGGACGTTGCCGGTGTTCGCGGTGACCGCGACGGTGGGCGGCGCGGTGGGTCCGGCGGCGGCACGGTTCCTGACGCGGCGTGAGTGGGAGTGGTCGCTGTCCGATCAGGCGATGGCGCTGGGTGCCGTGCGGGGCCTGGAACGTCTGGGTGGCTGGGCGCGGCGGCGGGCCTGGGGGCAGGCCGCGCCTGGCGACTATGCGGTCACCTCGGTGGGGGCCGGGGAGGTGCGGGCGGTCACGGCGGCGGCGTGGGCGCGGGTGGATGGCGGGCAGCGGGTTTCGGTCGACGGCCAGTCGGATGTGCTGGTGGTGGGTTCGGCGCCGTTCGGGGTGCATCACGGGTCGGGTCCGTCGGACCCGGTGCTGGGCACGCATGGGGCGCTCGGTGATGTGCTGGGCCGGCACACGGGTCGGCCGGTGGTCCGTGAACACGGCGCGATGATCATCTACCATCCGATGGCGGCACGGTTTTCTCAGGTGCATCAGCCGTCGTATGTGGACTTCTATGAGGAGGTGCTCGCGGAGTCGAGTGAGCCGGCGACGATCGAGGCGAAGTTCGAGCGGCAGTACGCCACCGATCCGTGGTACGAGTCGCTGTACCGGTCGTCGTTGGCGTTCCCGGGGTTGCATCCGTTTCACCGCTGGTATGAGACGGCGCCGGCGCGGGCCTATCTGGGTGAGGTGGTGGTGGTCGGCGGGGATCGGGCGGTGTGCGCGCGGCTGGGTCTGCGGGCCGCCTCGACGCTGTCGGACGCGTTGGAGATCGTGTCGGGGTCGGTGGGTCGGGATCCGTCGATCACCTATCTGCACAGTCCGCCGAGGATCGTCGCCGATGTGCGGTGAGTGCGCCGCGCGCGGGGGCCGTCGGTGTCCGGCGGATGCGCCGTGGGAGGGCATGTCTCGGCGGGACGGGTGGTGTCGGCGGGACGGATGGGATCGGCAGGGCAGGGGTGATCGGCATGGGTAGGCCAGCGCGGGGTGTGGGGTTGCGGGAGGCGGCGCGGGGACTGCGCGCGGCGGCGGGTGTGCGTCTGCCGGCCGGCGCTCCGGGTGCCGCGGGTGGCTCCGGTACTTCGGTGTCCTCGGTGTCCTCCGACCCGGTCGACGGGTCGGTCGTCGACGGGTCGGTGTCGGCGCGATCGGTGTCGGGGCCGGTGCGGGTGGCGCCGGCGGGGCGCTCGGCGTCGCGGGAGTTCCCGACGGACTGGGCGCGCACGGCAGCGGCCCGCCTGGCGCGCGCGACGTTCCTGTCGGGGGTGATGAATCCGCTGCTGCAGGTCACCCTCACGGCGGACACGTTCGGCGCGCAGGTGTTCGACACTGTCCGGGACACCCCGGTGATCATCGTGTCGAACCACAGCAGTCATCTGGACGCGCCTCTGCTGCTGTGCGCGTTGCCGTGGCGGGTGCGTTCCCGTACGGCGGTGACGGCGGCGGCCGACTATTTCTTCGACAGTGTGTGGCGGGGGGCGTCCAGTGCGCTGGCGTTCTCGACGGTGCCGATCGACCGCAGCGGCGGGGTGCCCTCGACGACACCGCTGGATCTGCTGCGCGACGGCTGGAACCTGGTGATCTTTCCGGAGGGGACGCGGTCGAAGGACGGGGCGCGGGGCCGGTTCCGGCTGGGGGCCGGCTATCTGGCGATCAACGCCGGGGTGCCGGTGGTGCCGGTGGGGGTGCGGGGGGCGTTCGCGGCGATGCCGCGGGGCCGTAACTGGCCGCTTGCGGGCCGTCCGCAGGTGACGGTGCGTTTCGGCGCGCCGATGCGTCCGGTGGACGGTGAGGATGTGCGCACGTTCACGGCGCGTCTGGCCGCCGAGGTGGATCGGTTGTGCGCGGAGGACGCGGGTTCGTGGTGGGATTCCACCCGGATGGCTCTGGCCGAGTCGCCCACGGCTGTGTCCTCCCCCGCCGGTCCGTCGGCTGCCGTGTCGCCGGCCGACGGATCGGTGACGGGCGCGGTGGACTCCCCCGGCGGATCCGTCGAGCCCGCGGACCTGTCTGGTTCGGCCGGCGCTGGTGGTCCTGGTGGCGCTGCCGGGGTGGAGGGTCTTTCCCCCTCGGCTGTCCCTTCTGGTGCGGCCTCTTCTGATGCGGCCGTGGGTTCGGGGGACGCCTCCCCCGCCGGCGAACCGGTGGTCCCGGCGGCCCGTGCGCTCGATCGTGCCCGGCACCGCGCGGCGGGGCGGTCGGGTCCGGGCGCGCCGGGCAGCCCGGTGCCGGTCAACGCGCGGCTGCGGGGGGCGCCGGGCACGCCCGGTGCCCCCTGGCGGCGGATCTGGGCGGCGACGGAGCCGTTGCCGCGGAACACCTCCCGCTCCCCCTGGCGCCGCTGAGCCAGCGCCAGCGTCTGTGGTCGGGGCCCTGCACGGCTGCGCGCCGTGTCGGCTACGGTGAACGCATGTGCTGCTGCGCTGCCATGACCACCCGGACCGCCGCCTAGCGGCGGTACCAGGGCCGCGGTCACCGCGGTCCCGATGCCTGCCCCGAGCCGGGCAGGCATCACTTTGGCGTACCGCCCGATCGGTGTTCCGCCGGCAGCCGCGTACGCGTCCAGCGCCGTGTTGTCGGCTCGTCCTGCCTGATCAGGGGAAGTCATGTCAGCGCCGCAGCGATCCGACGCACAGGCACAGCGCCAGGAGCCCTTCCCACCCCTGTCCGTGGCCGTTCCCGCCGAGCGGCGGCTTGGCCTGTTCGCGGAGCCCGATCCGCGCGCCGCCACGATGATCCTGATGGTCGGTCTTCCCGGAGCCGGGAAGACCACCCGAGCCAGGCAGCTCGCCGCGGCGCACCGGGCACTGCGGCTGACCCCGGATCACTGGATGATCCCGCTGTTCGGCGAACCGATGGCCGACGGCAGGCGTTTCGTGCTCGAGGGGCGGCTTGTCTCGATCGCCCTGCAGGCGCTGCGGCTGGGGACCAGCGTCGTGCTCGACTACGGGCTGTGGGGCCGCGACGAACGCTCGGCGCTGCGCTGGCTGGCGCGGTCGGCCGGGGCCGCCAGCCAGGTGGTCTATCTTCCCGTGGACACCGACACCCAGCTCGCCCGGATCGCGCACCGTCAGGCCACGGCACCGCACCGGACGTTCCCGATGAGCGCCGCCGACGTGGACCGATGGCGTGAGCAGTTCCAGGTACCGGACGCCGCCGAGCTCGACGGCGGCGACATCCCCGGCCCACCGCCCGGCTGGCCGGACTGGGCACAGTGGGCGGCCGAGCACTGGCCTACCTGCACCGACAGCTAGTGGCCGTCACCGGCCAGTCACCGCAGCGAAGCCGGACGGCTCCTGCTGCTGGCTCATGTTGGGGTGTCGGTAAGAAACGTGTCACCAGCCGCAAACGGCGATGATCTAGCTGGTTGCTGGCGAAGCGGCGGTGAGTTCGTGGCGGGCCCGGCCGGTGGCGCGTAGTTCGCGTAGGTCGGGGATGTGGTTGTAGAGGGTGCCGGGGCTGACGCCGAGGAGCTTCGCGATCGAGGTGACGCTGGCGTCGGGGTTGGGGAGCATGTCGCGGGCGGCGCGGATGATCTCGGGGGTGGCGACGGTGGGACGTCCGCCGACGCGGCCGCGTTCGCGGGCGGCGGCCAGGCCCTCGCGGGTGCCGGTGACGATGAGTTCGCGGATGAACTCGGCCAGCGCGGCGAAGACGTGGAAGACGAGCCGCCCGCCCGGGGTGGTGGTGTCGAGGTTCTCGTGCAGGGAGGTGAACCCGACGCCGCGGCGGCGCAGGTCGCCCACGGTGGCGATCAGGTCCTGCAGGGAGCGGGAGAGCCGGTCGAGTGCGGGGACGACGAGGGTGTCGCCGGGCTGCGTGAAGTCCAGGCAGGCGGCGAGCTCGGGGCGGTCGGTGTCGCGGCCGGACTGTTTCTCGGCGAAGATCCGCCGGCAGCCGGCGGCGGTGAGCGCGTCGATCTGGCGCTCGAGCTTCTGCCCGCCGGTCGACACTCGGGCGTAGCCGATGCGGATGTAGGTGAGCACTGCCGGCTCGGCGACGAGGAGCTCGGTGGGCTCGATGGCTGCGGTCACGACCGCGATCATCTCAGCAAACGGCCCGATGACAGTTCTTGATAGTGCCAGTATTTGGCGGATGGCCTCGCGCACCGAGGAGACATGATCCGCGAGGCCGCGCATGAAGTGCTCGCCGACGGCCAGACCCAGCTCCTGTTCGACGAACAGGAGCTCGTCACCCCGCCCCGACGGCGACACCACCTGACCCGAAACCCCACCCTCACCGGACCGCCCGTAAAGACGGGCGGTCCGGTGAGGGTCGGCGGCCCGCCGGGCCCGCCCGAGCACGCCGCGACATGGTGGTGAGGCCACCGCCAGCTCACCCTGCGCGGCAGGCATTGACCTCAACCTCGGTTGAGGTTGCACGATTGCCAGCCAAGGACCTGCCGCGGATCCGACTCGTGGAGGAGGGTGCTGGTGAGCACAGAGCCGGGCTTCTATTCGATCATCGACTACACCGTTGACGGTGTCGCCACACAGCGTGAGCTGGTGGAGGCGTTCGCGGAGATCCAGGAACGGTGGGTACGTTTCTATCCTGGCTACCGTTCGGCCCGTTTCCACGTCAGCACGGATGGCACGCGGGTGTACAACATCGTGCACTGGGCGAGCGAGGCGGACTACCGCCACTTCGTGGAGACCTCCGACACCGACGGCCGGATGGCCGCCATCGGCAAGGCGTTGGAGGGCCTGTCAGGCAAGGCGGAACCGCGGATGGCGGGGCTGCCCACCTACACCGTCGTCCGCGAGGTCGGCCCTGGGCCCCGGCACCTCGATCCCTGATCCGGCAATGGCGGCGGTTCACGGGTCCGGGCCGCCTGCCAGCCACTGCGCCGCCCTGTCCGCCCGCAGAGGCAGCCTGCGTATCCACGGCAAAGGCGACCAGGTCCGCCTAGTCCCGATTCACCCGCCGCTGCGCGCCGCGTTCACCGGCTGGCTCAGCGAACGCGCGGACTGGCCCGGCGCCGAGGGCCCCGCGCTGTTCCTCAACCAGCGAGGCGGCCGGCTGTCCACCGCCAGCGCCCACACCATCATCACCACCATCGCCGCAGCCGCCGGCCTTGACGAGAAGACCACCGCCCACACCCTGCGCCACCAGCCTCGTACGCGCCGGCACCGACCTCGTCACCGTCGCCGAACTCCTCGGCCACACCCGCCTCGAAACCGTCCGGATCTACACCAACCCACCGAAAGCGACCGGGCCACGGCCCAACATCATCACCCCGGTGCGCAGGCATCAACACCCCACACCCACAGAGAGACACGACGCAAGATCATCCGCGTTTGCGGCGGTGACACGTTTCTTACCGACACCCCATGTTGCGGGAGTCGCACAGGGCCCGGCCCTACCTGACCTGTCTGGGTTCCTCGGTCGAGATGGATGGGCACGGTCGTCCACGCGGCCCGGGGCAACGAGGCAGACCCCTGCCGTTCGGGCCCACGATGACCCTCTCGCTGCTCGCCGTACTGGCCGCCGCGGGGTGAACGGTGCCCTCTGCGCGCCGAGTACCACTCGCAGGCCGTGACATCCCGCGATCGCGCGCCGTCGGCGTGCCGTCGGCATGCCGAAAGACACGTCGCCTCGTTGACGGAACGAGTACAGGCAAAAGCCGTGAGTGCTATAAACCCTCCCGAATCGTTTCGCTGCATTACGGATTGGCGGGTTATGGCTGACGCGGCCGCAGGTCCAGACGCTGGGCAGCTGTGGGCAGCACTTCGGGACGCCCTGAACGGCAGCTGGCAGGGACGCGCGGTCCTGGCCCAGCTGCGCTCCGATCGGGCCGGCGGGCTGAGTTCCCTGCGGGCGCTGCTGGCTGATGCCCCGCCGCCGCCGGTGGCCGCGCTCATCGCCTGGTACGGCGCGGACAACCTGATCCAGGCGGCGCACACGGCCCACGCCCGGCGCCGGCCCCGTGGCCTGCTGATCGGCGCCGGGGTCGTGGTGCTCGTGACCGCGGTCATCGTCGCGGTCACGCTGTCCACCGGCGGGGCGAAGGACCCGGCCGTGTCGGCCACGAACGGGCGGCGGCCGGTCTCCGCCTCAGCGCGGCCTGGGCCCGGATCTGTTGGCGGCACCGCCACGGCCACGCCCTCGAGCCGCGCTCCGGTCGGAACGGGTCCGGTCGTCGGCGACCTCGCCGACCCCACGGTCTCGGACACGGCCACCCGCAGGCTCGGGAACGCCACGTGGGTTCCCTTCTCCCTCCAGGGCTTCTCCTACCGGGCGCGAGCAGTCATGATCCATACGCTTGCCGTCGCGGGGAACAGCGCGCCTCCCGCCCACCACAAGCTGGTGTTCCTCACCGAGATACTGAACGTCCAGACCGACCGTCCGGCTCCACAACCCGTCGCGGTCGGAGCGGAGATCGACGTGGCACGGACCCTGGTGAGCGATGCATCCGGCGGCTGCGACGATCCGTTCCACAGTCTCGCGGCCGGCGGCGACGACCAGTGCGCGATGGGCGTCCTGCAGGTCGACGCGCAGACATACCTGGGCGACAAGCAGATTCCCGCTGGCGGGAGTGCCTACGTGCTGCTCGGCGCCCTGGAGAACGTCCCGGACGCCGTCGCCGACTCCCAGGTCGCGCTGTACCTGAGCGACGACCGGGGCCACGACATCACCTCCGTCCGCGTCCCTCTCGGTTGACGGCGCGGCGCCCCACGTGGGGGAACCAGCTCGGCGCAGATCAGGGCGACACCGACGCCGATCTGGCCGACGTGGAGATGCCCGGGACCGGGCCAAGGGAGGATGCCCGCAGGGGGCCGTGCGCCGACGGTCATGCTTTGAGGCGCAGCGCAGTCGGGTGGTTCGGGCGGTGCGCGCCGCCGCGGGTCGGCGGGGTTCGGGGACGGCGCAGGCGTAGCAGGGCGAGCAGGGCGATGACGGCCAGCGCGATGACGGCGAGGCCGTATTCGCGGCTGGTCTGCTCGAGGCCGGTGTGGGTGACCCGCCAGCCGGCGGCGACGGCCGGGACGCCGAGGGCGAGATAGCACAGCACGTAGAGGGTGGCGAGCACTCCGGCGCGCTGGTGGGCGGCGGCCAGGGGCAGCACGACACGCAGGCTGCCCTGGACCCCGGCGCCGATGCCAGCGCCGGCCAGCACGCTGCCGGTGAACAACAGCGCCTGCGCGCCGGCGGCGACGACGACGGCGAGCAGGGTCAGGGTGACGCCGACGATCAGCATGACCAGGCCGATGAGCATCATCGTGCTGGCGGGGACGCCGCGGGCGGCCACCACGACGGCGGCCGCGGTGCCGGCGAGGCTGAGCACGGCCAGGCCGCCGAGCACGACCGCCTGGTGCCCGGTGGCGTCCGGGGTGTCGGCGACGAGGCGGGCGAGGCCCGGGCCGAGGGAGAAGTAGAAGCCGGACAGCGCCCAGGTGGCGACGAGGCAGGGCCCGGCGGCGGGCAGGACGCGGCGCACCGGGGCGGGGATGTCCAGGTGGGGGCGCAGGGAGGCGAGCGCGCCGGGGACGCGCGTGGACGTCTCGCGCATGACCAGCACGCCCGCCGCCTGGGCGATGACGACGGCGAGCAGGATCAGGTAGACGAGCCGGGTGGGGCTGGGTAGGAAGGCGACGCACAGCGCCGAGCCGAACGCGCCGAACGCGATGCCGGCGAAGGAGCCGGCGGCGTTGAGCAGGGTGCCGCGGGCGTGATGCAGATCGAGCAGGCCGGCGCCCAGGGCGCCGATGGCGGCGCCGGTGGCCAGGCCCTGCCCGGTGCGGGCGGCCAGCAGCCCGCCGACGGAGTCGGCCCGCAGGAAGACGACCATGGCCGCCGCCTGCACGGTACAGGCGGCGAGCAGCACGGGGCGACGCCCGAGATGGTCGGACAGGCCGCCGACGACGAGCAGGGCGGCGAGCACGGCCAGGGCGTAGACACCGAACACGACGGTCAGGGTGATCGGGGAGAACCCCCAGGCGTGCTGGTAGAGGGCGTAGATCGGGGTGGGGGCGGCCGAGGAGGCGAGGAAGGAGGTGAGCATCGAGGCCTGCAGGACGAAACTCGCGCCTGGCCCGAGCCGTCCCGCGAGCCGCCCCGGCTGGCGGGACACCGTGGCCGGCCGCGCGGGTTCGGGTTCGGGTGTCCGGCCCGCGGGAATCGCTGTCGAGGACACCGTCGTGGCGGGCGGCGTCCGGGTGGGTGCCGCGGCGCCGGCTGCGGCGGGCGGGCTGGCGGGTGGGGTAGGCGAGGTGCGGGTGGCACGCGGCGCGGGCATCGGGTTCCCTTCCACCGGTGGCTGACTCGTGGGGCCGTCGCCGGTGTGACACCCGACGACGCTTAAAGCTGACGACGCCTAAAGCTAAGGATTCGCGATGGTGGGGACGATAGCCCGCCCGTCCCGCTAACGCAAAGATTTTGCGTGGCCTTGGGGGTTGTGTATTAGGCTCGGGGCCGTGAGTGCCGAGGGTCCGCGTCCGGGCGGGCGCAGCGCGCGGGTGCAGGCCGCGGTGCACGAGGCCGTGCGGGCGCTGCAGGCCGAGCGTCCCCGTGGGGAGATCACCGTGCCGCTGGTCGCGGCGCGGGCGGGGGTGACGCCCTCGACGGTCTACCGGCGCTGGGGGGATCTCACCGAGCTTCTGGCTGACGTCGCCGCCGAGCGGTTGCGCCCGGACCGTCCGCCGCACGACACCGGGGATCTGCAGGGCGATCTGGTCGCCTACGTCGAGGGCTACCGGGAGGAGGTGTCCTCCCCTACGGGCCGCACGGTGTTGCGCGAGGTGGTGGCCGCCTCGTCCACCCCGCAGTTGCCGGCGGGTCGCTGTGACGCCTTCATCCGCACCCAGCTGCGGATCATCATCGAGCGGGCGGCGCGGCGTGGCGAGCCGGCGCCGCCGGTGGAGCGGATCGTCGAGGCGGTGATGGCGCCGATCACCTACAGTGTCCTGTTCGCCGCGGCGCCGCTGGAAAGCTCCGACGCGCACCGCCTGATCGACGCGGCCCTGGCTCTGTCGTCCCGACCGTCCTCGGCACGCTGATCCGGCGGCCAGGCCGGCTGCCTGGAGCTGGCAGCCAGACGACGGACGAACGCGCCGCGGCACCGCAGGGCACTGGCGCGGCCAATCCCGGCGATCGGGACTCGCATGATCACTGTCCGGTGCGACGTCTGCGAGAAGTCGGAGCCGGCAAACGGTGATCGCGGACGTCGACCGCCCGATGTGATTCCCCTCACATTAAGATCAACATGTGGATAAGGTTGTCGACGGGGCGGTGGGTAACGTGGTGTGAGGCTGTGGACGGTGTGTGGGAAAGGGCTGATCCCGCGCCGCGGCGGGAAGTCAAGGGGTGGCGGTGCGTCTCTGCCGCGGTATCACAGACACATGGCCTCGCCGCACCTGACCGCCCGACCCCGCCCGCATCCCGAGCCGTCCACGTCCGCGCCTCGCCCGGTGGCTCTGCACCCGGGTGCCTCTCGCCCGGGTGCCTCTCGCCCGGACTCCCCTCACCCGGGTGCCGCCCGGCCCGCTCCCCCGCGGGTGAGCTCGGCGGCGGGGGTGCTGCCCCCGAGCGTCGCCCGGGTGGCGGCGCGGACCCGGCTGTCCGCCGAGCTGCTGGCCGCGATCCTCGAGGTCGAGCGGCGTTCCCACGCCACCCTCGACGACATCGAACGGGCCGACGCGCTCGCCGAACGCCTGCTGGTGCGCCGGGGCCACCGGCTGCGTGCCTCGGGTGGTGCCGCCTCGGCCGCCTGAGCGCGGCGCCCCGGGCGGCCTCGGGGAACAGCCGATGGTCGGGTGCCGGCGTGACACGGGCGGCCATGCGTGCGCCGAAGGAGGGCGTCCAGGGTGGTCCGCCATGGGGAGTTCCCTGAGCGCGGATCCTGCCCGGCTTCCCGGTCGGCGCCTGGTCGACGGGCGGGGTGGGGTGGGGGTGCGTAGGGTACGGGCATGGTGGCGATGGACGACGGGCAGTGGCGGGAGTTCGTGTCGGTGGGCACCCGGACGGGCAAGCTTGCCACGGTGCGTGCCGACGGGCGTCCGCATGTGGCGCCGGTCTGGTTCGTGCTCGACGGCGATGACGTGGTGTTCAACACCGGCGCGGCCACGGTGAAGGGGCGGGCGTTGGCGCGCGGCGGGGTGGCGTCGTTGTGCGTGGATGACGAGACGCCGCCGTTCTCGTTCGTGACGCTGTCCGGGACGGTGCGGATCAGCGAGGATCTTGGCGAGGTCCGCGCGTGGGCGACCCGGATCGCCGCCCGTTACATGGGTGAGGCGCGCGCCGAGACCTATGGGGCGCGCAACGGTGTGCCCGGTGAGCTGCTGGTGCGGCTGACTCCCACCTCGATCGTCGCGGTCCGCGACCTCGCCGACTAGGGTTTTTCTCGCGGATCATGATGGTCCCGCACAGCAGCCCGGCCGGTTCCCGCCCGATCCCCGGCCGGGCTCGGGCCATGTGCGACGTCCTCGGCGACACGCGCACGTCCGGCGCACCGCGTGGCCGGCATACCTCGCGACCGGTGGCCGGTGCCGGTGGTGCACGGCGCCCCGCCGTCACCGTCAGCCCCGGTCGTCACCAGCGAGCCCTCTCCCCCCGCCGCCAACAACCCGCCACCGCCCTGCTCGCCGCCGCGCGTGACGACGGACCGGCCCCGGAAAACCCCCCGTGTCGCTTCTACCGGGTTACGAAGGGGCAAACCGGACAGATTACCCGGTAGAGGCGACATCCTGCGCATCAGCGGCGCCACCACCCCCGAAAACCATCACGGACAGCGAGACTCGCGGGTGAACCCGGCCGCGCCCCGGAGATCCACGAGAGGCAACCCAGGGCCGCAGCCGGGGCCGTGAGGGGGGGCTGGGTGCGGTGGTGCTCAGCTGGCGGCGGCGGGGCGGGAGGTGTGGGCGAGAGGTGGGGCGGAGATGAGCAGCAGGACCTCGTGGACGAGGCTGGCGAGCATCCGCGAGGGGCGAAGGTCGAGGATGGCGACCATCTCGTCGAGGGCGATGGCGGTGGCGGTGGGGTCGTCGTGCACGAGGGTCGCGGCCAGGGATCCCAGTGCCCAGCCGCGTTCCAGGGTGCTGGGACCCGTCAGGGCGATGGCGCGGCGGGCGGCCGAGCGGGCGCCGGGCACGCGCAGCCGGGACATGGCGTCGGCGACGACGCAGGCCTCGCGGGTCTCGTCGTAAGGTGGCCAGCCCGGGGTGCGTAGCGCCGGCGCGCCGGGACGGTCGCGCAGGGCGAGCAGGGCTGCCTCGAGGGCGGGTTCGTCGCGGGTGGCCGCGGCGATCTGGACCTGTTGGGCGCATGCCCAGCCGTGCAGGGCGGGATGTCGCACCGCGGCGGCGCGGTCCGCGGCGATCCGGGAGGCGTCCAGGCGGCCGTCGACGAAGGCGATGAACGCGTCGAGGCTGTGGACGGTGCCGGCGAGCAGCCGGTCGTCGAGATGCTCGGCGTACTGGGCGGCGAGGGTGGCGAAACGGCGGGCGCTGGTGTCGTCGCCGGTGTCGGCGGCCAGGTAGCCCAGGTAGAAGGACAGGTAGCCGGCGGCGCGGGTGAGCTCGCACTGCACCGAGGGGGACAGTCTGCGCCCGAGGGCGGCGCTCACCCGGCGCCAGTCGCCGACGACGGTGCCGAGCAGCGCGGTGTGCGAGGCGCTCATCAGGGTGGTGGCGTAGCGGTAGAGCCGTTCGTCGATCTCGCTGAGGGTGAGCGGGTCGGGATCGGCGTGGGCGATCTCCCGGGAGATCATCGCGGCGGCGCGGGCGGCGGCGGCCAGTCCGTGCCGGTCCGGGGTGTGTGTGCCTGGCAGCTCGATGGGATCCATCCCCAGCCTCCGCTCACGTTCCGGGCGGTGCTGTGGGCCACGCCGCCGCGGCCGGGGCGCGGGGGTCCGCGCCGGCCTGGTGACGCGGATCGCCCGCCCCCGGGTGTGCGCGCCATGCCGCGGCCGTGCGGCGAGCCGGGACGGGGGCCGGGGCCGGGCGACGCCGCGTGGGTGCCGGTGGCCGCGGACGGCGGCGGCCGGCATCGGGTGAGGCGCTGCCCGCCGGGCGACGGGCCGTTCGGGAGCGTCGCGGAAGCGGTCGACAGCGTGACGGACGGCACGCTACCGCGCGGGCGGGGGGGTCTGTACAGGGCTTTGGTGAAAACTCTCTCGCCCCCACGGTGTCCATCGGGGACATTGTTCCTCTTGTGGACAATACGCGGGGCGTGTACGCCGCCGGGGTGACCCGTTCGTGGGGGGCGGTGGGTGGGAGGGTGTCTCGGTCGCTATCCGATGGTGAGGACGCGGGGGCCGTCGGCGGTGATGGCCACCGTGTGCTCGACGTGGGCGGCGCGGCTGCCGTCGACGGTGCGCAGCGACCAGCCGTCGGGGTCGGTGCGAAAGGCGTCGTCGCCGCCGGCGAGCAGCATCGGTTCGAGGGCGAGGACGAGTCCGGGGCGCAGGGGCAGGCCGCGCCCGGGGCGGCCCTCGTTGGGGACGTGCGGGTCCTCGTGCATGCGCCGGCCGATGCCGTGCCCGCCGAAGCCCGCCGGGATGCCGTAGCCGCCGGCGCGGGCGACGGCGCCGATGGCCGCGGCGATGTCGCCGAGGCGCCCGCCGGGCACGGCGGCGGCGATCCCGGCGTGCAGGGCGGCGGTGGCGGTGGCGATGAGGGCGGTGTCGTCGTGGCGGGGGGCGCCGATGGTGAAGCTGATCGCCGCGTCGCCGGTCCAGCCGTGCAGGGTGGCGCCGCAGTCGACGCTGACCAGGTCGCCGCCGCGCAGCGGGGTGTCGTCGGGGATGCCGTGCACGATCACGTCGTTGACCGACACGCAGCTGACGGCCGGGAACGGGGTGGGGGCGAAGCCGGGGTGGTAGTGCAGGAACACCGGGGTGGCCCCGGCGTCGCGGATCACCGCGTGGGCGGCGGCGTCGAGCTCGCGCGGGGTGACGCCGACCGCGGCGGCCGCGCGGGCGGCGGCCAGGGCGCGGG
>NZ_JALKFZ020000179.1 GCF_023243075.1 Frankia sp. AiPa1
CCGAGGTCGAGCTCAA
The DNA here is from genome assembly GCF_023243075.1 of Frankia sp. AiPa1. Taxonomy (GTDB): domain Bacteria; phylum Actinomycetota; class Actinomycetes; order Frankiales; family Frankiaceae; genus Frankia. The sequence goes on from NZ_JALKFZ020000179.1 coordinate 17, forward strand.
GGAGAAGAAGCACCGCATCGAGGACGCCGTCTCCAACGCCAAGGCCGCCGTCGAGGAAGGCATCGTCGCCGGCGGTGGCGTCGCGCTCCTGCAGGCCGCCACCAGCGCCTTCGAGAAGCTCGACCTCTCCGGCGACGAGGCCACCGGCGCTCTGATCGTGGAGCGGGCTCTTGCTGCCCCACTGCGCCAGATCGCGAGCAACGCCGGATTCGAGGGCGGGGTGGTGGTCGAGAGGGTGCGCGGCCTGCCGGCCGGCCAGGGCCTGAACGCGGCCACCGGCGAGTACGTCGACATGGTCGCCGCCGGGATCATCGACCCCGCGAAGGTCACCCGTTCGGCGCTGCGGAACGCCGCGTCGATCGCCGGCCTCTTCCTCACCATCGACGTCGTCGTCGCGGACAGGCCGACGCCGGGGGCGGCCGGGGGCGGGGGCGACCCGGGCGGCATGGCCGGCATGGGCTTCTGAGCCGGATGACTTCTGAGCCGCACGGACTTCTGAGCCGGCGCAGTCGTCCCGGCCGCCGGACTTCGCGCCAGCTTCACTCCTCCGGTCTGGCGGCGGTGTCGCCGTGTCTCGCGCCGACACCGTCGCGTGGCCAGTCGCCGGAGGACAACACGGGTCCGCTCGCCGGCACGGTGGGTGCCGGCGAACCCCGCGCCGTGCCGGTCGGTCCACTCGCCGGCGCCAACCAGAAGGTGGGTCTCGTGCCCCTGCGCTTTGGCTTCCTCAGTACCTATCCACCGACTCAGTGCGGTCTCGCGACCTTCACGGCCGCTATGTTCGAGGAACTGAACAGTTCGGCACCCGGCGCGTCCAGCGGGGTGGTGCGCCTCGTGGACGCGACTGAGGTGGCCGGCGTAGCGCACGGCGCCGCTGGTGCCGCTGGTGCCGCTGGTGCCGCGCACGATTTCGCCGGTGCCGCGTCCGCGCCGCTGGCCCGGTCGCCCGGCCGACCTGGTCCGCCCGGCCGATCGGTCGTGGTCGGAGATCTCGTTGCCGGGACACCGGGCGGTCCGCGTGAGGCCGCGCGCCTGCTGAACGGTTTCGACGTCGCCGTGGTGCAGCACGAGTACGGCGTGTACGGAGGCCCGGACGGCGACGAGGTGCTCGCGGTGCTCGATGCCCTCGACGTCCCGGTGATCGTCGTCCTGCACACCGTGCCGCAGGAACCAACGCCGCATCAGCGGCACATCCTGGAGTCCATGGCCGCGTCCGCGGATGCGGTGGTCGTGATGACCGAGACCGCACAGGTCCGGCTCGTCGAGGGTTTCCGGGTCCACCCACGCCGGGTGTTCGTCATTCCGCACGGCGCGACGGGTGGCCGCCGGGGGCCCACGGACCGCGGCGGCAGGCCGACCGTCCTGTCCTGGGGGCTGCTCGGACCGGGGAAGGGCATCGAGTGGGGCATCACCGCGATGGCGCGGCTCGCCGACCTCGACCCTGCCCCGCACTACATCGTCGCGGGCCAGACCCATCCGAAGGTCCTCGCCCGGGAGGGCGAGGCCTACCGGGAGCGGCTGGCCGCGCGAGCCCGCGATCTCGGCCTGACCGACTCGGTCAGCTTCGTCGACCGCTACCTCGACCCGGTGTCACTGGCGGAGCTCGTGCGCCGGGCCGATGTCGTGCTGCTTCCCTACGACTCGGTTGACCAGGTGACATCCGGCGTGCTCATCGAGGCGTTCGCCGCGCTGCGGCCGATTGTCGCCACCCGGTTCCCGCACGCGGTCGAGCTACTCGGCGACGGCAGCGGCCTGCTCGTGCCACACCGGGACCCGGACGCGATCGCGGCCGCGGTGCGCCGCATCACGACGGACGAGACGGTGCGCGCCGATCTGGCGGCCGCCGTCGACGCCAAGGCCCCTGACCTGCTGTGGCCGGCGGTCGCCGCCCAGTATCGGCAGATGGCCGCCGGGCTGGTCGCCCGCCGTGGGAGCCGGCCGTCGGCCGCGCCCGTGTCGGCGGCCCGGTGAACGCCGCGCCCGCGGTCTCGTTCGACCACCTGTTCCGGCTCACCGACGACATCGGCCTGTTCGAGCACGCCCTCGGTTCGGTGCCGCGCCGGGAGCACGGCTACTGCGTGGACGACGTCGCGCGCGGGCTGGTCGTCCTCGCCCGCGAGCCGTCACCCGGGCTCGACCTCGTACGGCTGTTCGAGCTCTACCTCGACTTCGTGCTGGCGGCGCAGGCGGCGGACGGCACCGTCCGCAACCGACGCGACAGCGACGGACGGTGGATGGACGATCCCGGTCTCGGTGACTGCTGGGGCCGGGCCCTGTGGGGGCTGGGCACGGCGGCCGCCACCGGGCCGACCCGCCGGTTGCGGGCCCGGGCCCGGGACGGCTTCCTCGCCAGCGCGGGGGGCCGCTCGCCCTGGCCGCGGGCGATGACGTTCGCCGCGCTCGGCGCCGGGGAGGTGCTGCTTGCCCATCCGAACGACGAACCGGCGCGCGCGCTGCTCACCGCGGCCGTCGCGATGATCGGACCGGTCGGCGCCGACCCGGGTTGGCCGTGGCCGGAGCCCACTCTGCGGTACGCCAACGGCGCCGTGCCGGAAGCACTGATCCTCGCCGGCATGTGCCTGCCCGACAAGGCGCTGCTCGCGGACGGACTGCGGCTGTTGGCCTGGCTACTCCAGGTGGAGACCCGTGGCGGGAGCCTGTCGCTGACCCCTGTCGCCGGCCGCCAGCCGGGGGCGGATCGCGGGCCCGCTTTCGACCAGCAGCCCATCGAGGCCGCGGCTATCGCGGACGCCTGCGCCCGCGCCCACGCGGCCACCGGACGCAGAAGATGGCTGGCCGGCCTCGGCCGCGCCCGCGGCTGGTTCCTGGGGGATAACGACGGCGCGACGCCGTTGCTCAACCCGGACACCGGCGGCTGCTACGACGGGCTCGAGCGTGCTGGCCGCAATCTCAACCAGGGCGCCGAATCGGCGCTCGCCCTGCTCTCCACCGCTCAGCACGCCCGCCGCCTCCTGGCCGCGACCCCGTGACCGCCGCGACGCGCCGTGACCGCCGTGACGCCGTGACGCCGTGACTGGGAGCACCCGGAGGCCCACGGGTGCCCGGACGACCGAGAACGAGCTGGTCACGCGGCATCCGCTGCTACTTACGCCGGACAGCGGCCGGGTCATCGCGCGGCTCTTCCTGCCCGGGGAGGAAGGCAGCCAGCCGCACTCCCGCGCCGCTGGCATCGTGGACCGTGTGCTTGCCCTGCCCGAGCCGGAGGTCGACAGCCTGGTCGCCGACCTGCTCGAACGGTTCGAGCCCCGCCACCGGGACTACCGGGGCATTCTGGCGCGGCACGCCGCGGTGGTGGCTTCGCGGGTTCCGGCGCCCGCGGAGCTCTCCCCGGCGCGGGCTCTGCTGCTCGGCGCGTGTTTCACCGCCGAGTACGCGGTGGAGGGGGCGGCGGTCACCAACCCCTCGGCGGTGCCGCACCCCGACCAGTCCGGGCTGCCGTCCGGAGCCCTGCGGCTGGCGTTGAGCCTGCGTGCCGTCGGAGAGGGCCATCTGTCGTCGATCGGCTTCGCCGTCGGTGTGATCGGCCCAGGCCCGACGGTGCGCCTGGAACCGCGGACCGGACCGCTCACCACCGGCGTCACCGCATCCGTCGAGTGGGACGCCACCCGCCTGCGCGCCGTGCTCACCGAACACGGACTCGACGACGAGGTCACCCGGGCCGTCCTGGGGGGACTGGACTCGCCGTCACCCGAGGGCGAGTCCGAGAGCGAACCCGACCCCGATCTCTCCCGCGCCTTCGCCGCGGTTCCCCCCGACCTGCTCCGTCGCCCCCAGGCACCCGGGATCCTCGCCGGCATCCGTTCGATCGCCGGATCGCTGCGGCGGGTCGCCTTCCCTCCGGACAGCACTCTGACGCAGCGGGTGTTGTGGCCCACCGTCGCCAGCGAGAGCAACGGCATGGAGGATGCCCGATTCGTCCGGTTCACCGCACCGGACGGGACGGTCGACTACCGGGCCACCTACACAGCCTTCGACGGCACGGACATCTCCCCGCGCCTGCTCACCAGCCCCGACCTGCGGGTCTTCACCACCGCACCGCTTGCGGGCCGGGCCGCCCGGAACAAGGGCATGGCACTGTTCCCACGACTGATCGATGGTCGCCACCTCGCGCTGTGCCGTTCCGACGGTGAGTCGACCGGTCTGACAGCCTCCGGGGACGGCCAGGTGTGGGAGCCCGCGCGTCCACTCCACGGGCCGCGGGTCGCCTTCGAGCTGCTCCAGGTGGGCAACTGCGGCTCCCCGGTGGAGACGCCGGCGGGCTGGCTCGTGCTCACCCACGGCGTCGGGCCGATGCGGACGTACACCATCGGCGCGATCCTGCTCGCTCTCGACGATCCGGGACGGGTGATCGCGGCGCTGCCCGAACCGCTGCTCGCCCCGGCCGGGCAGGAGAACGCGGGCTACGTCCCCAATGTCGTCTACTCGTGCGGAAACGTGATCCACAGCGGACTGCTGTGGCTGCCGTACGGGATCGGCGACAGCCGGATCGGGATGGCCAGCGTGCCCGTCGACCGTCTCCTCGCGCGCATGGTTCCGCACCCGGTGTGACCCTCGAGCGGGCTCAGGAGACGGGACGACCCAGAACGCCCGCGTAGACGGCGAGGTAGTCGGCGACCATCCGCGCGCTGGAGAACCGCCGTCGCGCCGTCGCCCCGCAGGCGGCGCGGTCCAGTGCCGCGGCGCGATCCACCGCGGCCGCCGCGGCCACCGGTCCATCCACCAGGAAGCCGGTCACCCCCTCGTCGACCACCTCCGGCATGGCTCCGCGCGGGTGGGTGACGACCGGGGTACCGCAGGCCATCGCCTCGACGACCGCCAATCCGAACGGCTCGTCGAACGCGATCGGATGCAGCAGCACGGCCGCTGATCCCAGCACCTCCGCCCGTGCGGCCGGCCCCACAGCGCCCAGATAGCGGACCCGGTCCCCGTCGACGTGCGGAAGCACCTGCTCGGCGAAGTAACGCTCGTCCTGGACGATTCCGCAGATCACCAGGCGCCGACCCGCGCGTCGGGCGATGTCGACGGCGACCGCGGTGCCCTTGTCGGGATGGATCCGGCCGAGCACGACAAGGTCGTCTCCGCCCGCCGCCGAGAACGGGAGCGTGTCCAGGTCGACGCCGTGGTACACGGTCGCGACATAGTCCAACTCCGGACTGCGATCGGCGTCGGAGATCGACACGTACGCGGAGGCCGCCCGCGCATAGGCGGGCACAATCCGCGGATCGGAGAAACCATGCACCGTCGTGACCATCGGAGCCCGGAAACTCGGCGCGAAGGCGAGCGGCAGCCAGTCGAGATGGTTGTGCACGATGTCGAACTCACCCGAGCGGGCCAACACGTGGGCCACGTGCAGGGCCTCCCACACCCGGCCGTCGAGGGACGGGGCCTCGGCGTACCCCCGCGGGCACACGCCGTCCAGCCGGCCGGCCGTCACCGAATCGAGCGTCGCGAACAACGTGACGTCCACCCCGTGCCCGAGCAGGCCCTCCGTGAGAAGGCCGGCGATCTGCTCCCAGGGGCCGTAGTGCCGGGGCGGGGTACGCCAGGCGACCGGCGCGAGCATCGCCACCCTCACAGCACGACCCGTTCCGCGGGGCCCGCTCTGGCGATCACCGAGAAGATGCCGGCCGGGCGACGACGTCGCCCTCCCCCACCCCGCCCGCCGCCTCCGGCGGCAGTGTCTCCGGCCTGCCCACCGGGGCTACGCGAAGCCGGATGGGCGCGCCGCCATCGTCGTCAAAGCGCGCGAAATCGACATCGTCGAGAACAGCAATCATCTGGCCCGCCGTCATGACGGCCGCCTAACCCCGGCGATGAAGACCGCCGGATGACCACGACCGGCGACGACATCGATCGAGTGTCGACATTCGCGAAATACCGGCCTGCTGGCCAGGGTAGCACAGTTCCTGTACGCACCGTGTCGGCATTTATCCGGGCGCGGTGTCGAACCGGAGACCTTCCGCTTTTCAGGTCCAACTGACCGCTATTTCGGCGTCTGTAAAAATAGATCTGATCGGCGCTGTTGCGTTCCGGGGAGGCGGGGCAGGCCAGCGGCCTCGGTGATCGGCGGCCAGACGGCGGCGGCGAGTTCGGTGAATGCGACTGCCAGCCTCAGCTGTGGGTTGGTGTTGACGGCGAGTTCGTAGTGGCCGCAGCGGATGTTCTGGGACGGACACGACGTCGACGCATCACCCGATCATGGCCGATCGGACGCCCCGCGATGGCCGACTTCGTCAATGCAACAGTGCCTGCTCAGCCGTGATCCGGTCGCAGATCCGGTTCCTGCTGTGGCGCTGCCTGCGCGGAGCATCAAGATCCTCCCGGAGGGTTCGGTCGATCTCCGCCGGCTCGGGGGCTGGCTCCCGGACCCCGTCGCCGCGCGTGGCGGCCATGCGGCCTGCCCTGGGGCGGAGGCGGAGGCCACTTGACCGGAGGCATCCTCCGATTTACTCTCGGTTGCGATCGGAGGCATCCTCCGTTTCATCTGTTCAGGGGGCGAGAAGGAGGTAGGCAATGGGGACGGCCTACTACAGCCACGGCGCAGCCAGGCGCGCGGAGGCCGAGCATCGATCCCCCGGGAGAGGTCAGGAAAGACCCGTCACAGAACGGGTGGGCGACTGCCGGATGAACTCTCCTTTGAAGTGGGGGCGATGGCGACCGACGCGGGCCTCACTTCGTATCACGCCATGGTTGCGCGCGGCGGGGCGAAGAAGGGTATGCGGGTCGGGATCATCGGCCTTGGTGGCCTCGGATACATCGGCGCGCGCATCGCCGTATTCAAGGGGGCCGAGGTCTACGCGGCCGAGCTGAACCCGGAAACCCGCGCGCGGGCCGCCGAGATCGGGCTGACCGGCGTGGCCGAGTCCATCACCGAGTTCGCGGACAAGGACCTGCAACTGATCGTGGACTACCGGATCACGCCGGAGGGCATCCCGGAGGGACTGGACCGGCTTCGCAAAGGCGGAGTCACGAGTCGCCTCATCGCCCTGTACGAGGACTGAGGCGGGCACGGCGCGCGTGCTGCTCGCCGCGATGACGCGCAGCGCACGACTGCCACCCTCGGGACGCTTCGCCGCCATGGGCGGCCTGCACGCCGGGCCGGTGGCCGCCCTCGCTGGCGCACCGGTCCTCGTCCGGCCGGGCGATCCGGTTCGGCCGGCCGGCCGGTTCTGGTCTGCCACTGGCCGGGCGCTTCCGGCAGGCGCCTGCACCATCCGCGCTCACGAGCGGGGCAGCCACGCCAAATTTAACCGGAGGGTGCCTCCGATTTACCGTTGAGGTACTTCGGAGATAGCCTCCGTTTTCGATCGGCCACCTTACGGGAAGAGTGCGGGAGAGCGTATGAGCGCCAAGGAGCAGCAGGGCCGCAAGCCCCGCGCCGACGTCCAGCGCAATCGCGCGACCCTCCTGGACGCGGCCCAGCGCCACTTCCTGCGGGACGGGGTCGGCACGTCACTGGAGGCGGTCGCCAAGGAGGCGGGCGTCGGGCCGGGAACGCTGTACCGGCACTTCCCCACCCGTGAGGCCCTGCTGTCGGCCGTACTCCAGTCCCGCACCGAGGAACTGGTGACCCGCCGGGCGGACATCGCCGGCATCGACGACGCCAGCACGGCGCTGACGCAGTGGCTGCGGGCGATGGAGGACTACCTCAGCGCCTACAACGGACTGCCGGAACCCCTCATGGCGGCGACCCGGGCGCAGGACCCGGACAATCCGCTCACCGTCCCCTGTGACGAGCTCATCGCCACGACCGGCGAGTACGTGCGAGCCGCACAGCGCACAGGGTACGTACGCCCATCGGTGACGGGCTACCACCTGTTCCTCGCGGCCTGCTCGGTCGCCTGGATCAAGGGCACCGGCGCCACCGGAGAATCGGTCGACCGGCTGCGGGCGCTCGTCGCCCACGGATACCGCGAGCCGGACGACCGCACCTAGCGGTCGGCAACTCGCCCAGGACCGGGCCGCCGAAGGGCCCCGGCGCCCCACGGGATCCGGCAAGGCCCGGCAATCCCGCCGCACCGTCATCACATCCGTGACACAACCCTCGAAGGGACAAATCATGAAAATAACTGTTATCGGAGCTGGAGCCATCGGTGGAAATCTGCCCGAGCGCTTCGCCGCCCTCCCCGACAACCCCACCCTGGACGACGTCGTCGGGATGAACCGCGCCGCCCACCGCTGACACCCCCATGACCCGCTCACAGATGCTCCTGGCCATGCAGTTCACCAGCGGCTACGGATCCGAGCCCGGGGCATGGCGGCTGCCCGGGGCGAACCTGTCCAGCTACACGGACATGGACCAGTTCGTGCGCTACGCACAGGCCGCCGAGCGCGGCAAGATCCAGCTGCTGTTCATCGCGGACACCCCGGTCCTGGACGTGGACCTGGAGACCGCGCACCCGCACCACCCCATCGACCCGATCATCGTCCTCACCGCCATCGCGCGGGAGACCGAGCGGATCGGCCTGGTCGCCACCGGCTCCACCACCTTCAACGAGCCCTTCAACCTCGCCCGCCAGTACAAGGCCCTCGACGTGATCAGCCGCGGTCGGGCCGGCTGGAACGCGGTCGCCACCTCCCACCCGGCGGCCGCGGCGAACTTCGGCTCGCAGCTTCCACCCCGCGCGGAGAAGTACGAGCGCGCCCACGAGTTCGTCCAGATCGTGCAGGCGCTGTGGGGCAGCTGGGAGAAGGACGCCTGGGTCCTCGACGTCGAGGGCAAGCGGTTCGCCGACATGGGCAAGATCCAGCCGGTCAACCTGCAGGGCCGCCACGTCGCCTCCCGTGGCCCGCTGCCCATCCCGCCGTCCGAGCAGGGGCAGCCGGTCATCTTCCAGGCGGGCGGCGGCAGTTACGGCCTGGAGCTGGCGGGCCGGTACGCCGACGGCGTGTACGCCAACCCGATGACGATCGACGACGCCATCGCCCAGCGGGGCGCCCTGCGGGACACCGCCAAGCGGGCCGGGCGCGACCCGGACGAGGTGAAGATGTTCGCCGGCTTCATGCCGACCATCGCCTCCTCCCGCGACGCCGCCCTGGAGCGGCGCCGCTTCCTGGACGAGTCCGTCGACCTGCGCCAGCGCGTCCGCTACCTCGGCGCGATGATCGGTCTGCCGCTGAGCCACGAGCAGCTCGACAAGCCGCTGACCACGCGCCAGTTGGCCGATGCTGTACCCAGCCCGCACGATGCTCGCTCAGCCCGCGCCCTTGAGGTGGCGCGAGAGGGCTGGACTCTGCGGGATGTCCTGGCGCACGGCGTCATCGACTACCACCCGGTCGTCGCCGGCACCGCCACCGACGTGGCCGACCACATGCAGGAATGGTTCGAGGCCGGGGCCTGCGACGGCTTCTCGCTGGCCATCGACGGTTACCACGACGGCGTCGACGCCTTCGTCGACCAGGTCGTCCCCCTCCTGCAGGAACGCGGCCTCTTCCACCACGACTACGAGGGCCCGACCCTGCGCGACCACCTCGGAGCCCGCGACCAGTACGGACTCGACCCCCGCGTCACAGAAACGGCCCGCTGATGACCAACACCCACCTCCCCAGCACCGTGTCCCTGCAGGCTCCCAACTCCTGGCGATCATCCGCCGCACCAGACGCCTCGGCCTCAACATCCTCGGCCTCCACCAGGCTGGACCTGCCGCCACGTTCGCCCGGCCGGGCCGGGGCAAGTTCGACGACGTCTCGGTTGGTGAGCGTCCGGTAGTCGGCCTGCCAGGTGGCCGGTCAGTCACGGTGGAGGCGGACAGGCCGGCACCCGAGCCGAGGAACTGTTCGAGTGCGGGCACGAAATCGCCCGAGGACAGCCGCCGGGCGCCCTCCCGGACGATCTGTGGTCGGTAGGGGTACAGGTGTCCGATCGGATGATCACCGTGTCGGCGAGGCCGAGGTAGTCGTCGTCGGCCGGTCCGCCTCCGACCTCCTCGCTGATCACGGTCTGCGATCCGAGCGTCGGTGCGGCGGGACCACTCATGGGACGCAGCGTAGAAGCGACTCGACCGACCACGAAGGGGCCTAGTTCCGCTCAGTGGAAGAATCACCCGCGTGGCGGGGAACACGAGCGGCCCGGGCGCGACCGTCGTCGGACGGATCATGGCGATCCTCGGGACGTCGACGCCGCACCACACCCGGCTGCCACTGTCGGAGGTCGCGCGGCGGGCGGAACTGCCGCTCACGACGATCCATCGCCTCGTCGGCGAGTCCAGCGGATTTTCATCGACCATCATGGACCGTCTCTCCACCGTCCACCGCCAGCACCGCTCCGGTGATGAACGATGCTCGGGGCGAGAGGAGGAAGGATATCGGTTCGGCGACCTCGACCGGGGCGCCTAGTCGGCCCCGTGCGGTCAGAGTCGCGATGAAGTCGAGCGCGTCGGCGGAGTCGGAGACGTCGCCGCGGAGCATCGGCGTATCGGTGGGGCCAGGGCAGACGCAGTTCACGCGGATGCCCGAGGACGCGAGCTCGTGGGCGGCGGCCCGCGACCAGTGGATGAGCGCGGCCTTGGAGGCGGCGTACGCGGCGAAGTCGCGATAGGCACGCAGGCCCGTCGCGGAGGCGACCGTGACAACGGACGGGCGGTCTCCCTCCGCGAGCAGGGGAAGGAACTGGGCGATCGCGTCGGCGGGAGCCGCCGCGTTGAGTGTGAGGAGCGCGCGGCGAGTCTCGGGAGAGGTGTCCGCGATGCTCCCGCGGTGGGAGGCTCCAGCCGTGATGACGAGGCCGTCAAGTGCCGACCAGCGCGCCCGGACCCGATCCACGAGGGCCGCCACCGACCTTTCGTCGAGGAGATCGACGTTGTCCCCGTCAGGGGTCGTCTGGAGATCCGCGGAGTGCACGATGGCTCCGTGACCGCGGCAGAGCTCGGCGGTCGCGGCGCCTATGCCCGAGGCCGCTCCGATAACGAGGATCCGACGTCCGGCCAGCTCGCCGCGAGCATTATCGATCATGATGCCCTCCATCGCGGGGTTTCATCAGGCGAAACACTTAGGTCCACATGCGTTACCTTGGGCGCAGGCTTAGGCCCATGAGACGTGGACCACACACGTTCTGACCTCGGAGAGGAGACGAGGTGTCCGACGTTGGCCCGAAAAGCTCGTCACTGTCAGTGAGCCATGTGCGATCTGTCGACCGCGCTCTGGAGATCCTCACGTGCTTCAGCAGTGCCCACCCACGCCTGACGCTGACCGAGTTGGCGCAGGGAGTGGGGCTGTCGAAGGCGACTACTCTTCGTATCGCCGGTTCGCTGCTCGCCTACGGCGTCCTACGGCGTGACGAGGACGGCAGCTACCGGCTCGGCACCCGCCTGCTCGAGCTCGCGCCGGTCGCCGCGAAGGGTTCGCCCGTGGCGTCGGTGACCGAGCGGATCGTGGCGCGGCTGGCCGAGCGCACCGGCGAGACCGTCCTGGCCGCGGAGATCGACTGGCGCGACCGCAGCCTGGTGATCATCCAGCGCCGGGACGCCGAGCACGTGCTGGGCGTCCTGTCGCCGGTCGGCCGCAGGTCCCTGATCGCCAATGGCTGCATCGGGAAGGCCGCCCTGGCGAGTCTGCCGCGTGACCAGGTGGTGGAGCTGATGCCCGCGCTGCGGCTGCCGCGGCGCACCGACCGGAGCATCACCGACACCGACGCCTTCCTGGCCGAGATCGACCGGGCCAGGGAGCGCGGCTATTCCGTGGAGAGCGGTGAGTTCGCCACCGGTGTCGCGGGGGCGAGTGTGGTGGTGCTGGACAAGGGGCGGGCCGCCGGCGCCGTCGCCGTCATCGCCCCGGTGTCGCGGTGCGGGTCGCGGCGGCTCACCGCCATCGGTGAGCTGGTGCGCGAGTGCGTCAGCCACGTCGCCGCCGGCCGATGATGGTGGACACGGCGACCGCGACGATCAGTACGCCGCCGTAGAAGACGTTGGAGATCCAGGCGGCCAGCCCCAGCTCCTGGAGACCGATGACGCCGGTGGCGAGGAAGTACGTGCCGATCCAGGTGCCGATCGGATTGAAGCTGCCCGGGCGGACAACGGCCGTGCCGATGAACACTGCGGCGTAGGTGGGCAGGAGGTAGGTGCCCGAGGAGTTGGGGTCGAACCCGCCTACGCCGGTGACCAGCAGCACCCCTCCCCCGGCGCTGAGCAGCCCCGCGAGGACGAAGGCCCCGAAACGGATGCGGTTGACCTGGACTCCCGCCAGCCGTCCGACTTCGCGGTTGGCGTGAACGAAGCGCATGTGGCGGCCGAGGGGCGTCAACGCGGTGACGTAGGCGACGATGAGGACGAGGGCGATGCCGTAGTAAAACGAGATAGGCAGCCCGAATACGTCGGTGAGCGCGATTGCGGAGACGTGCGGGTCCAAGCCGCTGACGCTGTTGAGGTCGGTGCTCCACAAGGCGAGCCCGAGGAGCAGCGTGGACATGCCGAGGGTGACCACGATGGGGTTCACCCCGAGGTACACGATCAGCGCACCGTTGACGACACCAACGAGAACGCCGGCGGCCAGGGCCGCGAGGCAGGCCACCGCGATGGGCACATGGTGCTGGACGGCCAGTACTGGCAGCAGTGTGGCGGCCAGGCCGAGCACTGAGGCGATGGACAGGTCCACGAACTCGCCGACCATGATCGTACACAGCACGGCCATCGCGAGGAACAGCAACGGCGCCTGCGACCCGAAGATCGTCTTGAAGGTGCCTGACGTGGCGAACTTCGATGGCTCCAGAACCGCGAAGACCAGTGCGAGCAGGATCCAGAGGCCGACCATGGTCCACCGCTCGGTGAACCGGAGCACAGCTGCCGGCGCGCCGAGGCTCAGTTGCTTGGTCTCAGTTGCCATGGCGGGTGGCCCCCTCGAGTGTCGCTTCGGAGTAGATGCCGTCGAGTAAGGCCTCGACGGTGTGGCCGGCGGTCAGCTCGCGTCCACGGCCGCCGTGGACGAGGAGGATCCGGTCGCACAGCTCGATGAGTTCGGCCGGGTCGCTCGCGATGACCAGGACGGGTGTTCCGGTCGCCGCCTGGCGACGGATGGCGGAGTGGATGTCCCGCCGGGCGCCGACGTCGACGGCTTGGGTGGGCTCGTGGAGGACCAGGAGCCGCGGGCTGCCCAGCATGGCCCGTCCGACCAGGACCTTCTGCTGATTACCGCCGCTGAGCGTGCGCACCAGGGCGTCGGGGCGGGGCGGTCGGACGTCCAGTCCCTCGATCACCGCCCGCGTGTCCGCGTGCTGCCCGGCCCCGACCAGCGGCCGGATACCGCCACGGCGCAGCCGGGACAGCGCGATGTTGTCCTCGATCGACAACTCCAGTGCCAGGCCGCGGCGGGCTCGTTCGGCCGGGACGACGTGGATGCCCGCGTCTATGGACTTGCGAGGCGTCAGTCGGCGCAGGTCCAGCACGGTCTCGCCGAGGCGGAGCTCTCCCCGGCTGCCCGGGGTGCCGGTCAGTAAGGCGGGCACCTCCTCGTGACCTGAACCGGCCAGACCGGTGATACCGACGATCTCCCCGGCCGCCAGCGACACCGACAGGTCGGTGAGCAGTCCGCCGCCCACCTCCCGCAGCTGCAGCTCAGCGTGGCCTCCGGCCTTCGCGCTCGGGTGGGCGGCGGCCGTGTCCAGCGCGTGCCCGAGGATGAGCCGGGTCAGGTCAGGGGCGGTGAGCCCGGCCGTCGATGCGCCTGAGGCGACGACGCGGCCGCTGCGAAGCACGGTGACGCGGTCGGCGAGCGTCAGCACCTCGTCGAGGTTGTGGCTGACGAGCAGTACGGCCGTGCCTTGTTCCGTGAGCGCCCGAGTGAGGTTGTGGAAGTGGCCGAGCGAGTCCGGTGGCAGCGCCCGCGTGGACTCGTCGAAAATGGCCAACCCTCCCCCGCTGGGCAGGTTGCGCACGCTGCGGGCGATCGCGACGCTGACCTGGTCGGCGATCGGAAGGTCACCGACCAGGGCGTCGAGCGCGACCTGCTCGCCGACGCGCTCCAGCGCGTCGCGGGCCTGCTGAGTGGCGCGCCGCCGATTGATGAGGCGGGTGACCCTGTGCCGTGGCCATGAACCGACGCAGATGTTGTCGACGACGGAGTCGCCCGGGTTGAGCCCGAGGTCCTGGTGGACGACTGAGACTCCGAGGCTACGGAGATCCGCCGCGCGGGCGGGCAGTGCCAGGTGCCGGCCGTCGACCATCACCTTTCCCCCGGCGTCGGCGCCCTGGTAGCCAGTGAGGATCTTGACGATGGTGGACTTGCCGGAGCCGTTCTGCCCGACGAGCGCGTGGACCTCGCCGGGTGCGACGTCGAAGGCGGCGTCGTGGAGCACCCGGCTGAACCCGTGCGTCTTGGACAGCCCGGTGATGCTGAGGCGGTGCGGGCTCAATTGCCCAGTCCCCACAGCCGGGTGAACATCTGCTTGTAGGCGGTGCTGCCGTACCAGTCACCGGAGGTCTGTGCCTGGTTGGTGAGGTCCAGGCTCCCGATGTTGGCGGCGGTGAACAGCCGCAGCGGCACCTGGTAGGTGATGGGCGCGGCCCCGGTCAGCAGGCGCAGCAGTTGGTCGGACATCGCCCAGCCCTGGTAGGCGAAGTTCGTGCCGACGTCGGCGCGCAGGAACGTCCCCGACTTCAGCGTCTGGAGCTGCGCGAGGAGGCCGCCGGTGGAGGCGCCCTTGACCGCGTTGAGCTTCCCGGTCTGCTGGACGCCCTGCTGGGTCGGTGCGGCAAACGCGTCGAACTCCGAGACGACGTAGTCGGTCGTGGGGTTGGCGATCAGCGCGGCGCTGGTGGAGGAGGGCATCAGCGAGTAGTTGGCGGACTGGATCTTGTTGACCGTGACGGTGCAGGAGGAGCAGGCGCTCTTGAGGGCCGGAATGAAGCCGTTCTGTACGTAGGCGATCGGCGGCGGCGCATCGGTGACCTCGTTGATCAGTACCCCGGCCTTGCCGTGGCTGTCCGCGGCGATCCACTGGGCGAGGACCTGCAGTGCCTGCATCGGGTTGCCCGGGACGTAGGCGAGCGAGGCGTCGCCCGGCGAGTCACCGTCCGGGTTGGGCTCGTCGGCGATCACGACCGGGATGTGCGCCGCCTTGAGCTGCCGGATGCCCTCCGCCACGAACCCGGCAACGATCGAGTCGAAGACGACACCCGCCGCCTGGCCGTTGATGGCGCTGGTGACGCAGCCCGCGATCGTGGAGGGGTTGGCGTCTCCGCTGCAGGCGTGGACGCCGATGTGGGCGGTGCCGAGCGCCTCGGACAGGCTGGTCTGCACGAGTTGCGTGGTGGTGATCTGCGAGCTCAGCGGGATGTACCAGACGGTCTTGCCGGCCAGGCTGGAGACGCCGGTGACGGCGGGGCCCGGCTCCTTGTAGGCGCTGTCCGCTGCCGGGGCCATGGCCTTGGTGAGGGAGGCGGACAGCGTCGGGGCGGAGGTGGGGGACGCTCCTTCGGAGCCCGCGTCGGAGCTACAGCCTGCTAACACGAGCCCGAAGGCGATGAAGGCTCCGGCGAGCCGGATGGCGGACGAACGTAACATGATGATGCCCTTCGGGGGGTTGGTGTCGGGGTGCGATGCGTTGCGGGTGTCGGGGCGATCAGGCGCTGCGGACCAGGTACTCCCAGGCGCGGGAGAGCTGGTCGGGGCCGTAGCACCGGTCGCGCTTGGCCAGGGCCTCGGGCTCGTCGGACCAGGTGAAGTCGGCGCCCAGCAGTCCGAGCTGCATCCGGCACGCCTTCTCCAGGAAGATCGCCGTCATGACCGCGGTCGGGACGTCGGGCCCGACGGTCACCAGCCCGTGCTGCCGGAGCAGAACGGCGTTGCGGTCGCCGAGCACGCCCGCGAGCGACGCGCCGAGGGCGGAGTCACGGACGAGGTCGCCGGTCTCCGTGAAGACAGGCAGGTCAGGGGGCCAGAACAGGGTGCCTTCGTGCCCGATCGGCCGTGGCGTCTGCCCGGTCGCCGCGAGGGCGACCGCGGACTCGGCGTGGCTGTGGACGACGGCTCCGACATCGGGTCGCACGGCCATGATCTCGGTGTGGATCGGGTACTCCAGGTGGACCTTGCCGTCACCGTCGATCCGCCGCCCCGACCGGTCGATGCGGATGACGCGGTCGGCGGTGATCTCCTTCAGGCCGAAGCCTGCCGCCTTCATCCACACTCCGTCACCCACCGGGTCGCGCTGCGACAGGTGCCCCCAGATCATGTCGGCGTTCCCGTTCGCCGCGAGGATGCGGCAGCCGAGCGCGACCTCCACCGCCGGGGCCGTCACGGCCGGTCCTCAGTGAGGAAGTCACCGACGATCCGGTTGAACTGCTCGGGCTGTTCGTACATCGGCCAGTGACCCGCGCCAGTGATCATGTCGAAACGGGCGTTGGGCATGATCTCGCTGGCCCGGCGGCCGACCTCGGGAGGGGTGGTGGGGTTGTTGTCGGTCCACACGATGAGCGCCTGGTTCTCGATCCGCGCGAGCGCCGCCTCGTCGAACATGTGCGCCCGGTTCTCCGTGCTCGGCTGCTCGGCGACCAGCTTGGCCTGCGCCTTCTCGCTGCCGGGGAGGGTGTAGTAGCGGTACCGGCACTCGACCAGCTCGTCGGTCACGGACGCGGGGTCTGCCATGAGCCACTCCAGGCGGGCGCGGACGCTCTCGCGCGTGGGCGTCGCGGTGGCCTTGGCCGTGACGGCCTGGACCCGGGCGTGCACCTGCTCACTCTCGGCGGCCCGGTCGGCCGTGGACAGCAGGACTCCGGCGCCGGTGACCGACACCAGCCGGGCCACGCGGTCGGGGTGGTGCAGGGCGGTGTAGAAGGCGGTCCAGCCGCCGAGCGACTGACCGACCAGATGAGCCCGGTCGGCCCCAATGGCGTCGAGGAAGCCGATGAGGTGCTCGGTGAAGATCGGAGCGTGGTAGGTGACGTCCTCGGGGCGGGCGGTGAGACCGTGGCCGAGAGCATCGATCGCGTAGACGCGCAGGCCCCGGTCGGCGAGCGGGCCGAGGTTGCGCAGGAATGCCTCGGCGTGCCCGGTGAGGCCGCCCATGAGGATCACGGGCTCTCCCGCACCCGCCTCGATCGATCGGGTACGCCAGCCGGCGGCGTCGCGGAAGCGGATCTCGGCGCCGAGTGCGTCGGTCCAGAAGGTCACGGGTGTGCTCCAAGGAAGTCGAGGATGGCGGTGTTGACGGTGTCCGGCCGTTCGAACTGCGGCCATTGCTTCGCGCCTGGCACGGTCACGACCTGGGCGCGGGCCGCCTGTGCGGCGGACCGCACGACGGCCGGCGGGGTGTGCCCGTGCTCACCACGCACGAACAGCGCGGGAACGGTGAGCTCGCCGAGCCGCTGGGGGGTGAGCAGCCAGGGCGAGTGATCGGCCGCCCGCACCGACCGGTGCACCGCGCGTGCCTCGTCCGGCGCGTACAGGCGGGCTCGCACCAGCACCAGTTCCGGATCGAGCGCTTCGGGATCGGCCAGCAGCCCCCGCAGCCGCGTCGCGACGGCCGCCGCGGTGGGCTGCTCGTAGGCCTGCCCTCCGGACCGGTAGGCGGCGCGGACCCTGGTGTCGGACAGGCGTTCGGCCTCGTCCTGGAGCCCGGCGGGCTCGATCAGGACCAGTCCGGCCACCCGATCGGGCGTCGCCAGCGCGAGCAGCGCCGCCGCCCAGCCGCCGAGGGACTGCCCGACCAGGTGGACCCGGTCGAGGTGCAGCCGGTCCAGGACCGCCGTCGCGTGCGCGGTGAGCGTGTCGATGGTGTAGCGGCCGTCCGCCGGACGTTCCGTCAGACCGTGGCCGAGCAGGTCCAGGGCGATCGCCCGGTACCCGCCCGCGGCGACCGCGGCCAGGTTGCGGGCGAAGGTCTCCAGGTGACCGCCCCTGCCGTGCAGGAAGACCACCGGTGGCCCCTCGCCGATGAGCACGGCCCGGGTGCCGACCCCGGCCACTGGGATGACACGCAGCTCGGCGCCCAGCAGATCCGTCCAGAGGCTCACAGGTGAGCCGCGAGGAAGTCGAGCGAGCGCTGCCAGGTGAGCTCGGCCGCCTCCCGGTGGTGGCTGGGGTGGGTGTCGTCGTGGTACGCGTGGCCGGCGCCCTCGTACACGAGGACCTCGGCGTCCTGGCCGCTCTCGCCGAGCGCCTCGGTCAGCCTCTTCACCTGGTCGAGCGGGATGACCTCGTCGCTACCGCCGAAATGCGCCTGCACCGCGCAGCGGACCGTGTGCGCGGTCTCGATGCGCGAGCGGGTGCGGCCGGTCGGGCTGTAGGCGGGCGGGAGCTCGGGCAGGCCGTAGAGCGCGACCACACCCGACAACCGGTCGGTCCGCGTCGCCCAGGACAGCACGAGCCCGCCGCCGAGACAGAAGCCGATGGCGACCGCCCGCGAGGCGTCGACATCGCCGCGCCCGGCCAGGTAGTCCAGGCCCGCCTCCAGGTCGGGGATGGCCTGCTCGTCGGCGGCGGCCAGGAACGCCTTCGCCCGGCGCTCCTCCGGCGTCGTGTAGTCCTGGGGCGGGCGGCCGCCGATCCTGCTGTACAGATCGACGGTCAGGCAGGCGTACCCGGCGGCGGCGATCCGTTCGGTCACGTCCTGCCGGTGCTGGGTGACGCCGAGGTTCTCGTGCGCCATGATCACCACCCGCGGCGGCGGGCCGTCGGACGTCGCCGGAACGGCCAGATACCCGCGGATCTCATCACCGCCGCTGGGGAAGGTCACCCACATGGTCGCCTCCTCGGGCGTCGGGAGTGCGTACATGGCGCTGTGCGGAACCCCGAGGCTGACCATGAGGTTGCGCAGAGCGACCGGATTCATGCCGCCAGCCAGCAGCCAGGCGGCGTCCCTGGCCAGCACGGCCCGCCGCTCCCGATTGGTGAGCGGATAGTCGAGCAGCGCCTCGGCCAGGTCCTCGCGCAGCTCCGCGCGGCGGTGCTCCAGGTCCCAGGCCAGGCGGTTGAGGCCGACGAGGTTCATGGCGCCACCTCGAAGGCGGCGATGCCGATGCCGACGGTCCAGGCAGGCATCGGCCGGTAGGCGTAGGTGCGGGCAGGCCCGCACCCGGCCGCACCTACGGCGATCAGCCAGGTCCGCAGCTCCAGCGCGCCGTTGCCGGCCTCGTGCTCGATCCAGCGGTCGCTCCAGTCGAGCGTCTCCGCCACCCCGCCCCGTTCCAGGAGGGACAGGAACGCCTCGTCGAAGGCCGGATTGATGTCGCCGAAGCGCGGCAGCCCGACCCAGTGCGACAGGCCGCCGGTCGCGATGACCCCGATACGGGCCTCCCCCGGTGTCTCCCGCAGGGCCTGGCCGAGTCGCAGGCAGCGGCGCAGCGTCGGCAGCGGCGGGGTGTTGCAGTTGACGAACAGCGGCACCACCCCGGCGGCGGCGGCGGCCGGCAGCTTGGTGCAGGGCACCGTGAAGCTGTGGTCCAGGCGCATCGTGTGCGACCGGGCGGTCTCGAACCCGGCCTCAGTCAGGCCATGGAGCAGCTCGGCGGCGAGCCCCGGGCGGCCCTTGATCCGGCCACCAGGGTTGCCGAATTCGCCCCAGCCCTCGAAGTCGTCGGCGACGCCGAGACAGAAGGCCGGGTAGTTGTCCAGCCCGAACGTCTCGTAGTGGTCGGTGGCGACCACGACGACGCCGTCGAGTTCGGCGGAGGCGATCTCGGCGTCCAGACGGCGCCAGGCGTCGTGCAGGACGCCGGAGTCGGCCGGGGCGGTGTGCGGGTCCTTGACGATCGCGCCGACGTGCGAGGTCGCCGCGGCGAGGACGACACGAACCATCAGGCGTCCAACAGACGCAGGTCGTCGAGGTCGTCGGCGCCGCGCCGGACCACGTCGGTGGCGTGCAGCGTGCCGCACGAGGGGCAGGCGTAGCGGCGCAGCTCCAGCTCATCGCTCAGCCGGGTCGCGTGGCTCACCTCGTGCACGTCGTGGCTGACCTGGCGTCCGGCGTACTGCCGCCATGGCTCGTTCGCGGGGGCCAGAATGGTCCCGCAGGCGCAGCCGATCCAGTGGCCGCCGCCCGCTCCCAGGACTGAGAGCCGGTCGCCGAGCGGGTGCAGGCGGACGGCGTCGTCCGGGGCCGCCGGCAGGGCTCGTCGCGTGGGCCAGGTCAGCCGGTCCGCTCGGAGTTCGGCCCTGCGCCGCTCGGTCTCCTCGGCGGCCACCCGGCCGTCGACGAGGACCGCGCCGTACAGGCGGGCCGCGGCGTCCGCGGTGATCGCGCCGAGGTCGAGGTCGGTCTGGAGGTCGGTGACCGGCCGGTCGAGCGGGTCGCCCCAGCCACCGCCCGCCTGCGGCACGGTCGCGAGGATGTCGTGCTCACCGAGCCCGTACTGGCCCTGGCGTCCCCGCATGACGGGCCGCTCGCCCGAGAGGGTCTCCAGGTCCGGAAGTTCACCGGCCGCCAGCCGTGCCTTGACATCGCTGCCGTGCAGGACGGTGCGGGTGTTCTGTGCCCCCGGGTAGCCTCCGAAGATCCCGGTGGAGTTCGGCGCCTCCCAGCCGTGCGCGGAGTTGAGCGCCGTGACGTCGCGTCCCCGGTGGATCGCGTAGACCGCCCCCATGCTCATGCCACCGCGGTGTCGCCCGGCCCCACCGGAGTCGGGCACGAGGCCGCGCCACAGGTACAGCAGCGGCGAGTCCATCTCGACGGCCTCCACGTTGGAGATCCGCTGCCGCTCGATGTTGTGCTGCCCCTGGGTCCAGGCGCCGTCGCGGTGGCTGTAGGCCGCGCCGCCGGTTGCCAGGCAGTCCATGATCACGTAGGTCTGGCGGGCCCCGTCCTCGCCGGCGCCGGTGAGGACGAACTTGTCCGGGCCGCCGGCAGGGGTGGCCTGTGCCTCTGGCAGCAGCTCCTCGGAGCAGGCGGCGAGCTTGGACAGGCACTCGACCGCCGTCATCTCGACCATCCACCCGGCCTCCAGCGCGCCACCGCTCACGGCCGCCGGACGGGCCGCGTTGCAGATCAGACCCTCGGGACACTCGACCTCGACGACCTGGAACAATCCCTCGTTCCACGGGGCGTCGAAGGCGAGCGTCGGCAGCAGCGCCGCCGCGATGCCGGCCATCATTCCCGAGCGTGCGCAGTTGATGTAGCCCTTGGCCTGCGGCGACGACGCCGAGAAGTCGAAGTGCAGGGTGTCGCCGCGCTTGGTGAGGACGAGGTCGACCTCGTAGACCTCACCGAGCCCTCCGTCGTTGTCGAGGAAGGCCCGGGAGTGGAGGCGGGCGTCGGGCAGTTTGGCCAACCGGTTGCGCAGCCGACGCTCCGACAACTCGATCAGGTTGGCCATGACCGTGCGGACGGTCTGCGCGCCGTACTTCTCGGCCAGTCCCGTCATGGCCTTGATCGCGGTGTTGTTGGCGCCGACGAGCGCCCGCAGGTCGAGGTTGACCGTCGAGGGCATCCGGGTGTGGGCGAGGACGACGTTCCACACGTCGCCGCGGACCTTCCCGGACTCGATCAGCTTCACGGGCGGCAGCTGGAGCCCCTCCTGGAAGGAGTCGGTGGCGTCGATGCAGAAGCTGCCGGGCGTCATTCCGCCGACATCCACCATGTGGCACATCGCACCAGTCCAGGCCAGCAGCTCACCTTCGAAGAAGATCGGCGCGATGAGCCCGACGTCCTGGGCGTGCACCGTGCCCTTCCAGGGGTCGTTGACGAGGAACATGTCGCCGGGGTGGATGCCGGGATCCTCCGTGCAGTCCTCGATGACCGACTGGGTGATGGCGGCCATCGACGACGCGTGCGAGAGGATTGTGCGGCCCATCGCGGCCACGGAGCCGTCGGGCAGGTAAAGCCCGACGTTGTAGTCGCTGGCCTCCACCACGTGGGTCGAGCCGGAGATCGCCGCGAGCGTCGCACCCTGCTCGTCGGTGATGGCCAGCAGCCGGTGGCGGATGACCTCGAAGGTCACGGGATCGATGGTGGTCACGCGTTCCCCCTGCAGTCGATGATGAGGTTGTTGCCGTCGTCGACCAGCAGCGACTGGGCGGGGCCGAGGACGACGGTGGTACCGGGGAACTCGAGGATCGCCGGGCCGTGCAGCTCCGCTCCGGGTCCGAACTCCTCACCCCTGAACACGCCGGTCGACACCCGGCCGGTCTCGGGGAAGTGCACGAACCGCTCGCCGATGCGTGCCGTCCGCAGGTCGGTCGTTCCGGCCGCTGCGGTCTCGGAGACCTCGGTGACGCTGACGCGGCCCTCCACGCGCAGGGTGTGCAGCTCGACGCCGGCGCCCAGCAGCGCGGTACCCGCGCCGTAGACCCGCTCGTAGACGGCCTTGAACTCGGCGACGACGCCGCGGAGCACCTCGGTGGTGACCTCACCGTCGGGGACCACGACGGGCAGCTCGTGCGACTGGCGGCGGAACTTGAGGTAGGCGATACGCACGAACCGGGCGCGCGGATCATCGTCCAGATCGGCCCCGCACTTGTCGACGAGGTCGTTGAGGGCGGCGTCGATCCGCGCGGCGTCGAGGTGCTCGGCGGGATCGGGCGCGCCTGGAGGCGTGCGCTGCACGTCGGTCATCTGCACGGCGCGGTACCGGTCGGAGATGACCGTGCCGTAGGCAGAGTGGACGGTGGCCGTGGGCGGTACCACCAGCGTGTCGATACCGGCCGCCTCGGTGTAGGCGTAGGCGTGGGTCGGGCCGGCGCCGCCGTAGGCGTACACCACGAAGTCGCGGGGGTCGTGCCCCTGCTCGACGGTGACCTTGCGCAGCAGGTCGGCCATCTGGTTGTCGGCGACCCGCCGGATCCCCGCGGCGGCCTCCTCCACCGACAGCCCGAGGGGTCCGGCGACGTGCTCGCGGATGGCCTTCTCCGCCAGCGCCGGGTCCAGCGGCATCTGGCCGCCGAGGAAGTACGCCGGGTCGATGATCCCGAGGACCACGTCGGCGTCGGTCACGGTCGGGCGGTCGCCCCCTCGCCCGTAGCAGGCGGGCCCGGGGACGGAACCGGCGCTCTCCGGGCCGACCACGAGCACGCCGGACTCGTCGACCGAGGCGATCGACCCGCCGCCCGCCCCGATCGCGGTCACCTTGATGCGGGGCATCGCCAGGTGCAGATCACCGACCTCGCTGACCCGCTCGACCAGCGGCGCCCCCTCGATGATCAGTCCGACGTCGAAGCTCGTACCACCCATGTCCGAGGTGATCACGTTGCGGTGCCCGAGCCGTTCGGCCAACGCGAGCGAGGCCAGCACTCCCCCGGCCGGGCCGGAGGTCAGCATCGACGCCGAACGCTGCGCGGCGTCCTGGGCCCGCATGACACCGCCGCCGGAGTCCATGATCGAGAACTCGCCCTGGAAACCCGACGCGCGCAGCCGGTCCTCCAGCCCCTCGACGTAGTTGCGGATGACCGGGCCGAGGTAGCTGTTCACCACGGTCGTGGCGGTCCGCTCGTACTCGCCGATGACCGGGGCGATCTTGTGGGAGAGCGTCAGGTAAGCCTCGGGCCACTCCTCGGTGATGATCCGGGCGGCCTCGGCCTCGTGCGCGCCATTGACGAACGACCACAGGAACGACACGGCCAGCGCGCGCACGCCGGACGCACGCAACCGGCGTACGGCGGCGCGGATCTCGTCCTCGTTCAGGGCGACGATCTCGGCGCCCGCCGCGTCGGTCCGCTCGGTGATTCCCTCGATCCACTCACGCGGCACGATCTGGTCGGGATTGCGACGCCGACTGTAGTGACCGGTGGCGGCGCCCATTCCCACCCAGGACGTCATCGACCGCTGAATAGCCATGGTGTCGGTGAATCCGCGGGTCGTCAACAGCGCGGTCGGCGCGCCCTTACGTTCGATCAACGCATTCGTGGCCGCCGTCGTGCCGTGCGCGAAATAGCGGACGGACGCGCAGAACTCCACGAGACCCATCCGATACGAGTCGGCGGCCAGTTCAAGCGCGGAGACCACTCCGACAGCACGGTCCTGCGGCGTTGTCGGCGACTTGAACAGGCGGGGAGGACTTCCCTCCTCCAGCACCACCAGGTCAGTAAACGTCCCACCGACATCAGTGCCGACAAAGAACCGTCTGATCATACAGACCCCAAATTCCGGGCGGCCGTACCGTTACGACCACATTGCGGTCCTGGAAATGTGCGCCAGGTCGCACCGGCGCTACAAGCCGTCGTTTCACAGCGCGAAATCGGGTCGACCACCCGTTTTACAGAGCGAAACTCGGCCTTACATCGGGAGACGGACGGTCATACGGCCGCCCACAGCTCCCCGCCCGCTCCTGAGGTGAGCCCGTTTCTCGGACACCTGCCCAGTACTCCAACCCGACTTTTGTGATCAACTGGGCCGCGGTGGGCTGGCGGTGGGTGGCCACGCTGGTGCGGTCGGACGCGGTGCGGGCATGAGAGAGCCACCGGGATCATCGGGAGTCTGTGCGGACAACCGAAGATCAGCCGGTGGCTCGGCGCCCCGCGCGTGGACCCCGCTGGATGGCGCCAGCGATTCGAGGCGTTACGACCCGGATCGGAGGTCACTTCGCGCGCGTGGAGTCCCGCGGGCGGGCCGGCAGGTTCCTGTGGGGCATGATGAGTCAGGGCAGCGAATGGTCAGGGACAGCGGGGATCTCGGCCAGGAGCCCTGCGTCACACCTGGGTCCTGGCGGTCTCGGCGGTGGCGACGAGGTCGAGAGCGACGTCGGTGATCATATCCTCCTGGCCGCCGACCATGCCGCGGCGGCCGACCTCGACGAGGATCGAGCGGGTATCGAGACCGTAGCGCCTCGCGGCCGTCTCGGCGTGCCGCAGGAACGACGAGTAGACACCTGCGTAGCCGAGGGTGAGTGTCTCCCGGTCGACGCGCACGACCCGGTCCTGCAACGGGCGCACGACGTCGTCCGCGCCGTCCATCAGGCCGAACAGCTCGCAGCCGTGCTTCCAGCCCATCACGTCCGCGACGGCGATGAACGCCTCCAGCGGGCAGTTGCCGGCGCCGGCGCCCTGGCCGGCGAGCGACGCGTCGATCCGGACCGCGCCGCACTCGGCGGCGACGACCGAGTTCGCCACACCCAGTCCGAGGTTGTGGTGGGCGTGGATGCCTGTCTCGGTCGCGGGGTCGAGCACGTCGCGGTAGGCCCGGAACCGGGCCCTGACATCGTCCATCGTCAGGCGGCCGCCGGAGTCGGTGACGTAGACGCAGTGCGCGCCATAGGACTCCATGAGCTTCGCCTGCCGGGCGAGCTCGGCCGGCGAGGCCAGGTGGGACATCATCAGGAAGCCGGCGACGTCCATGCCCAGCTCGCGGGCCGCCGCGATGTGCTGCGCGGAGATGTCGGCCTCGGTGCAATGGGTGGCGATCCGGACGGAGCGGACACCCAGCTCATAGGCGCGCCGCAGGTCGTGCAGCGTACCGATGCCGGGCAGCAGCAGGGTGGTCGGGACGGCCCGGGAGATCGAGGAGACGACAGCCTCGATCCACTCCCAGTCGGTGTGCGCGCCGACGCCGTAGTTCACCGACGAGCCGGCGAGGCCGTCGCCGTGGGCGACCTCGATGGCGGCCACGCCGGCCTCGTCGAGCAGCCGGGCGATCGTGGCGGCCTGCTCGATGGTGTAGCGGTGCCGGACGGCGTGCATGCCATCGCGAAGCGTCACGTCCTGGATGTAGAGCGGCGCCGTGACGGGGACGTCCGCGACGCTGGCGCCCGTCGCCGGCCCGCACGACGCCAGCGCGGCGGCTCCCGCCATGGCGCCCGCCGCGATGTCGGCGGTACCGACAGTCTCCGGGCCGCCCATCAGACGTTCACCCCCGTGCGAGTCAGCTCGGCGATCCGCTCGGCGGTGCGCAGCGCGGCCGAGGTCATGATGTCGAGGTTCCCGGCGTAGGCCGGCAGGTAGTGGGCGGCGCCCTCGACCTCAAGGAAGACCGAGACCTTGACGACGTCCTTCGAGCCGGCCGGCGCCAGGGTCCGTAGCGGGTCGCCGGCGGCGACTCGGTCGAACTGGACCTTCTGCTTGAGCCGGTAACCGGGGACGTAGGTCCGCACCCGGTCGACCATCTCCTCCACGGACGTGGTGACGGCGGCGTCGTCGCAGTCACCGACGACGCAGTAAACTGTGTCACGCATGATCAGTGGGGGCTCGGCCGGGTTCAGAATGATGATCGCCTTGCCGTGGGTAGCGCCGCCGACCTTCTCGATCGCCGCCGACGTCGTCTCGGTGAACTCGTCGATGTTGGCGCGGGTGCCCGGGCCGGCAGACCTCGACGCGATTGACGCGACGATCTCGCCGTAGTGCACCGGGGTGATGGCGTCCACGGCGGCCACGATCGGGATCGTCGCCTGGCCGCCGCAGGTCACCATGTTGACGTTGGGCGCGTCCAGGTGCGCGTCCAGGTTCACCGGTGGGACGACGTAGGGGCCGATCGCGGC
The DNA here is from genome assembly GCF_023243075.1 of Frankia sp. AiPa1. Lineage (GTDB taxonomy): Bacteria > Actinomycetota > Actinomycetes > Frankiales > Frankiaceae > Frankia. Next base: position 26,362 of record NZ_JALKFZ020000179.1, read on the forward strand.
CGGGGTGAGGTCGACGACCCGCTTGCCATGCGCCCGCAGCACCTCGTCATTGCTCCGGTGCGCGCCCGCCGAGGTCGCGTCGAAGACGATCTCGATGTCGGCGAACTCGTCCATCCGCACGAGCCCGTCGATGCCCTCGGCGGTGGTCGCGACCCTGAGCCGGCCCGCGCGCGCGAGCCCGTCCGAACCCGGGTCGATCCCGACCATCGCGCCCATTTCCAGGTGGTCCGACAGCCGCAGCACCTTGATCATCAAGTCGGTCCCGATGTTGCCCGACCCTATGACGCCAACCTTGGCCCTGCTCATCCTTGCGTCCCTTCCGCGGGTGCGGCGGCGAACCTCGTCCGCGCCGAGCCGAGCCCGCTGATCTCGGTCTCGAAGGCGTCCCCGGGCGCGGCCGCGACCATCGGGCCGAGCGCGCCGGTCAGCACCACGTCGCCTGCGCGCAGCGGGTCGCCGGCGGCGGCGAGCGTGGAAGCAAGCCACACCGCCGCGTTCAGCGGGCCGCCGAGGCAGTCGGCCCCGGTGCCGCGCGAGACGATGTCCGCGCCCTTCCACAGCCGCATCTCGACCGCCCGCAGGTCCACCCGGTCGAGCGGCACCGGGGTCGCGCCGAGGACGAACAGGCCGCAGGAGGCGTTGTCGGCGACCGTGTCGACGATGGTGATGTCCCAGCCGGCGACCCGGCTGTCGACGACCTCGAGGGCCGGCAGCGCGAACTCGGTGGCCCGCAGCACTTCGACGACCGTGGTACCTGGATCGGGCAGGTCGGCGCCGAGTACCAGCGCGACCTCGGCCTCGACCTTGGGTGCCAGAAGCCGGCCGGCGGGGATCTCATCGCCGTCGGCGACGCACATGTCGGCGAACAGCGCGCCGAAGTCTGGCTGGCCGACGCCGAGCTGCCGCTGCACCGCCGCCGACGTCAGACCGATCTTGCGCCCGACGATCCGGCGACCGGCGGCCAGACCGCGCTCGACGTTCACTCGCTGCGCCGCATAGGCGGCGGCGATGTCGTGCGGCGTGAGCACGTCCCGCACCGGAGGACAGGCGACGCCGGTGCGCTCGGCGGCGACGAGCCGGTCGGCGGCGGCGATCGTCGACGCGTCGACGGCGGGAGCGGTGGTCATCGCGCCTCCCTGCGGTGGTGCTGTGGGCACGGAACCTCCAGACCAGCGGGCCAGGTGTTGGAGTGAACAGCCTGACGTCACCGTTATAGGCGTGGCTTGGCCAGGGACCAAGATTTGTTCCACATGACGGAACGCAGGGGCGTCGCCGGCCCGGCGGGGTATCAGGTGCCTGGTACGCGTTCGCGGTCGACGTCGACCGACGTGACCCATTCCGGCTCGGCTACCAGCAGGCTCAGCTCGGCGCCGGGGATCTCGACGTCCACGGCGTGGCGGAAGCCCGCAGCCGCGGCCGCCGCCACGCCGGCGAGGTCATCCGCGGCGGGCGCGAAGACCACCCTGCCGCGTTGAGAGTCCTTCGAGGACCTCTCGCGCGGCCGCGGCGAGCACGGCGGTGCCATCGCCCGCGGGCAGACCGCAGGCGATTCGCACCTCGACGTCGTGATCTAAAGGTGCCCTGCCGGCGCGTAGGCTGGGCGGGCTCCGCCCGGCGGCTCGCCTCGGGGTCGCGATCGCGTCCGACGACCTCTGGTAAATGTACAAGTAGCCAGTGCCGACGGCGCGTGACGGACGAGTAGACGGGACAGCAGCGATGGATCTTTCCGGCATCGGCGTGTGGAGTTTCCACCTGCGGTGGGGGGATCCGGCGGAAGCGGCCGACGCCGCCGCGGAGCTGGACGAGCTGGGCTTCGAGGCGCTGTGGATTCCCGACGTCGGGGGCCCTGTCCTGGACGCGGTCGGCGCGCTGCTGGCCGCGACGAAGCGGACCACCGTCGCCACCGGCATCCTCAACCTGTGGATGCACGACCCCGCGGACATCGCCGCCGGCTACGCCGCCCTCACCGCCCAGCACGGTGAGCGCTTCCTGATGGGCATCGGGGTCAGCCACGCGGCCGCGATCGACGCGACCGAGGCCGGCCGCTACCGGCGGCCGTTGGCGGCGATGACCGCCTTCCTCGACGAGCTGGACAAGGCCGACACCCCCGTCCCGCGCGATGCCCGGGTACTGGCCGCGCTCGGGCCGAAGATGCTGGACCTGGCCGGCAGCCGGGCCCGCGGGGCGCACCCCTACCTCGTGACCCCCGAGCACACCGCGCTGGCCCGCGAGCGCCTGGGCCCCGGGCCGCTGGTGCTGCCCGAGCAGACAGTCATCCTGACCACCGACGCCGACGAGGCCCGTGGCATCGGCCGCGGCTGGCTGGCCGGCTACCTGAAGATGCCGAACTACGCGAACAACCTGCGCCGGCTCGGCTTCACCGACGAGGAGATGTCGGGCGTGATGAGTGACCGGCTGCTCGACGCGGTGATCGCCTGGGGCGATGAGGATGCGGTCCGGCGGCGCGTCGAGGAGCACCAGGCCGCCGGCGCCGACCACGTGTGCCTGCAGGTACTGCTCGCCGACCAGCAGGACGTCCCGCGTGAGCAGTGGCGCCGCCTCGCCGCCGCGCTCCTGTAGACGCGGGCCGGGGCTCAGTCGCCCACCTCGGGTCTGGTCGAACTCGACTGACTCCTTGGGGCGGGCGCACGGACAGGGTCGGCCGACGATCCGCGCTTGTCGCAGGTCGGTGGCGGCTGGCCTACCGCGTCACGTTTCACCGCCGCTACCTGCAAGACGGAGCCCGCATCCCAGCCGGCTCGCTCTCCTGCCGGCGTGCCTGTCAGGAGGTCTCAGCGGGTGGCGTCGGGCTGGTCGCTGGTTGGCGTGGTTGCTGGTTGAGCCGCTGGGCCTCGGCGAGTTGGTCCTCGAGGATGACGATGCGGCAGGCGGCGTCGATCGCGGTGCCCTGGTCGACGAGCTCGCGCACGCGTGAGGCGATCCGAAGCTGGTAGCGGGAGTAGCGGCGGTGGCCGCCCTCGGAGCGCAGCGGCGTGATCAGGCGGGCTTCGCCGAGAGTCCGCAGGAAGGCGGGTGTGGCGCCGAGCATCTCGGCCGCGCGGCCCATGGTGTACGCGGGGTAGTCATCATCGTCGAGACTGTCAGCCGGTTTGCGTGTGCTTTCAGGGGTCATCGCACCTCTCACGACACGTCGAGGGGCCCTGGTGCCATATGGCACCAGGGCCCCGAGGAATTCAACACCACCTACCGGCGGCCGATACACGCCGGATTCTGGAACCCGCGCGCCTGCCCGAGAGAGCGGGGGTGCGGGGATCGCGTATACGTGACCGGGGACCACCTTCCAATCCGGGGCCTGCGCGGTAACCGAGCGAGCTGGACCATCGCTCGGGCGATCCTGATGGCGTCTACTCCCCCTCTCCTCGTAGGTCAACTACCGGGTACCGCCTACCTTTTACCCTTCGCGGTGATGCCTGGCGGCCTGCTCTGGCCGCCTCCCTGCTCGCGCCAGTTCATGTCTGGCGCGACCCTGGACTCTCCTAGCTACAACAGAAACTCTACCCACCGCAGTAGCTAGTTGTCTACTCCTGTGAGGACAGATTTTTCGGCTCCCAGGAGACACCTGCCCTGCACGCCCGACGCGTCCCTCGGGGGCGCCGCCTCAGGACGACGGGGCGGGGCGTCAGCTCCGGTGGAGGAACGCCCTCGGCCTACCCGACCAGGAGGCAGCCCCGATCTGCCGCAGCCAGATCGCTGCCAGGTCGCGGGGTGGATGCGACTGCGACGGCGGGCACGCAGGGATGTCCGGCCGATCCAGCAGGCGGACGCGAGACCAATCCCGGGCGTAGAGCCCGGATAGCGCACAGGAACAGGCACCCTGGCCAGCGAACCCCAGGTAGCGACCCGTGGAACCGATCAAACGGCGATCTTGGGAGAAGTCAGGTCGGATGCCGCGACCCCGCTCACGGCGACACCGCACCTGCCGGGTGGGACCACTCCACCAGGCAGAGACAGCCGATCCATGGATAAATCCTCCTCTGCCGCCCCTGCGTGGGCGCCCCTACGGTCGAGGCTGTGGGCGCCAACCAGCCCGCCGCGACGAAGGAGCGGGACCCCTATGAAGATGACCGGCAACACGATCCTGATCACCGGCGGCACCTCGGGCATCGGGCTCGGCCTGGCCCTACGCCTTTTCGAGGCCGGCAACAAGGTGATCGTCGCCGGCCGGCGCAAGGATCTCCTCGACGAGATCATGGCCGAGCACCCGGGCATCGACGCGCTCAACCTCGATGTCGCGGACCCCGACTCGATTGCCCGGGCCCGTGAGACCGTGGCGGCGAGCCACCCGGGGCTCAACGTCCTGGTCAACAACGCCGGCATCATGCTGCGGGAAAACCTCCTCGACCCGGCCGGACTCCCGGTCGCCGAGGATCACGTCATGACCAACCTGCTCGGAACGATCAGGATGACGTACGCCTTCCTGCCGCTGCTGGTGGGCAAGGGCGACGCGGTCGTCATGAACGTCACCTCTTCGCTGGCGTTCGTACCGTTCCCGGTCACCCCGACCTACAACGCCACCAAGGCCGCGCTGCACTCCTTCTCCGAGAGCCTGCGCATCCAACTCGCCAGCGCTGAGGCCGGCGTCCAGGTGATCGAGGTAGTCCCGCCGGGCGTGCGCACGACCCTGCTGGGCCAGCAGGACGACGACCACGCCATGCCGCTGGACGACTTCCTCACCGAGACCCTCGACCTGCTGCGCGAGAAGCCTGACGCGAAGGAGCTTGTCGTCGAGCGCGCCAGGTTCATCCGCGACGCGGCGGCCAACGGCTCCTACGACGACGTCCTGGCCATGCTGAGCAGCATCTGACCGAACTGTCGTGCGTCGACGGGGCACCGTCGCCGCAGGCCGGCTTCCATGCCGACGGCCTGCGGCGCACCGCCGACGGTCGGCGAATTTCCCAGCGGGTCATGCAGGTCAGTGACCATCGGGTCGTCTCGCTGCGAGCGCCCTCGGCGTCGGTCGTTTGAGCGGCTTCGCGCGGGTGGGAGAGGACACATCCATGGATCGGCGGTCTCTGGATAGTAGGGCGCGACGCAGCGACGATGGGGGTATGGACAACAAGGAACTGGCGGAGTTCCTGCGCCACCGGCGTGAGATGCTGCACCCCCGCGACGTCGGGCTGGTTGAGGGGCCACGCAGGCGTACGCAGGGGCTACGCCGCGAGGAGGTGGCGCAGCTCGCCGGCATGTCCACCGACTACTACGCCCGGCTGGAACAGCAGCGTGCTCCGAAGCCCTCGGTGCAGATCACCACAGCTCTCGCCCGGGCACTGCGGCTGACCCTGGACGAACGCGACCATCTCTTCGTCCTCGTCGGCCACAACGCGCCGGCCCGCTTCCACCGCTCTGATCATGTCAGTCCGACGCTGATGCGGGTCCTGGACCGCCTGGACGACTCCCCGGCCCTGGTGCAGACCGACCTGGTCGACACCCTCGCGATGAACCCGTTGGCCGTCGCACTGCTCGGCGACCAGACCCGCCACACCGGTTTGGCCCGCAGCGGCTACTACCGCTGGTTCATGGACCCCGCCGAGCGCCTGATGTATCCCGAGGAGACCCACGAACGCCACGGCCGTGCCCAGGCAGCGCGCCTGCGGGCCGTGCTGAGAGCCGGCAGCGACACCCCCAGAGCCGCCTGGATCCTCGCCGAACTCCAGGAACACAGCCCCGAGTTCGTCCGCATGTGGGAACTACAGGAGGTCGCCCGACGCTACGACGACTGCAAGACCATCCTCCATCCCGAACTCGGCCGCATCGATGTCGACGGCCAGGTCCTGTTCACCGAGAACCACGCCCAGACTCTGGTGGTGCTGACCACTCGCCCCGGCACGGAGAGCCACAGCAAGCTCGAACTTCTCTCCGTCATTGGTCACCAGCAGCTCACCCCGGGGACTGTTCCGCACTGACAGAACGGACAGGACTCGGGTCCCGGCGCGGCCGGCCGGTTCCCGCCCTGGGCCGCAGGGGTACGAGCGCCGCTCAGTGCTGACCGGCGAAAGCGTCGAGGCCCGCGTCACGCGCGGAAGCCTCGTCGACGACCTCATCCCAGTGGCCGACTATTTCCTCCGCGGTCGCGAGGTCGATGCCGGCCGTCCAGCCGGCGTTGCGGGTGATGCCGAACCGGCCGTACATGCCACCCCACGAGTACAGGACCTCACCGGTGACCGGGCAGGTCGGGTGGGTGAGGACGGGGATGAGGGGGCTCACCCGTTCCGGCTTCAGGGCCGCGGCCGCCTGCTCGTTGCGCACGAGATCAGCGCTCGAGTTCGCATGGAAGGTGGCCGCCTCCACCATGGCGAGGTGCATCCGCGTGCCGAGCGCACCGGGCGCGACAATGTTCGCCTTGATGTTGTGGGCCGCGCCTTCAAGGGCGATCGTGCGGGTTAATCCGAGGAGTCCGGACTTCGCGGCCGCATAGTTGGCCTGGGCATGCGACCCCAGCAGACCCGCACTCGAGGTGATCGCGACGATCCGGCCGCCGCCGCCTGCCTTCATCACCTTGTATGCCGGGTGAACGACCCGCATGACGCCACGCAGGTTCACATCGATCACATCGTCGAAGTCCGCAAGCGTCATCTCGTCAAACGGCTTGTCGCGCAGAATCGCGTGGTTGGCCACCACCCCGTCCAGTCGACCCCATTCGTCCAGGGCCTGCTCGGTGAGGCTGGCAGCGCCGTCAACTGTCGCGACCGACGCGGTGTTCGCGACTGCCTCGCCGCCCGCCGCCTGGATCTCGGCGACAACGGCCTGCGCGAGACCGGGGTCGCTGCCGCCGCCGAACGGGTGACCACCGAGGTCGTTGACCACCACTCTGGCCCCTCGTCGGGCGAGTTCCAGCGCATGGCAACGTCCCATACCGCCACCGGCCCCTGTCACCACGATGACGTCGCCGTCGAAGCTCAGCGTGCTCATTCGTTCCCCTCCTCGCGTCCCACGGTGCCCGAGCTCCGTCAGGGCCGGGCTGCCGCATTTTCGGTACGCCGCGGAGACTAGACGCATCCTGGCACCGGGTGCCAGGGAACTGGCCACTGAAGACTGGTTCCGCTGCCGGGACTATGGCACCAGGTGCCATCCCTGGCTAGAGTGGCTGACGTGTCAGAGTCCGGAACGCTCAGCGGCCCGCCGTTACTGGAGGCGGCCGACGTCGGTGCGCTCACTCTTGGCCAAGTGCTCACCGATCGGGCCGCGGCATTTCCCGATCATGAGGCGCTGGTCTTCGACGACCCGTTGTTCGGTGGCACGGTGCGCTGGACCTATCGCGATCTCACCGATCAGGCTCGGCGGGTCGCGAAGGCGCTTATCGTGTCCGGAACCAGCAAGGGCACGCACGTCGGGATCCTGATGGGAAACCGCCCTGAAGCCGTGGCCTCGCTGTTCGGGGTGGCGCTCGCCGGGGCGGTCGCTGTGCCCCTCTCGACCTTCTCGCCTGGGCCCGAGCTGTCCTACCTGATGGCTCACTCCGATGTGGCTGTGCTGCTCGTGCAGACATCGATGGGGCGCCGCCGGTTCGCCGCTGACCTCGTCGAACTCTGCCCGGCCGCGTCCGGCACGGAGCCGATCCGGGATCCCTCCTACCCGTTCCTCCGCCACGCCGCGGTATTCGGGCCCCCGGCGGATTCCGCGGGCCTCCAGAGCTGGGACGCCTTCCTCGACCGCGGTGGCGCGGTGAGCGACGCGTTACTCAAGGCGGTCGAGGACCAGGTCGACCCGTCCGACCCTGCGACCATCATCTACAGCTCGGGGACGACCGACCGTCCCAAAGGGGTTCTCCATTCACATCAGGCGGTCGCACTGCAGTGGTGGATGCAGGCCAGGCTCTTTGGGCGAAACTCGGCCACACGGGTCTGGAGCCCGCTCCCGCTGTTCTGGACGGCGGGTCTCAACGCCGCGATGGGAGCGACGATAGCGGCGGGCGGAACGTGGGTCATGCAGGAGCGGTTCGAACCGGGACAGGCATTGCGGCTCCTGGAACGAGAACGGGTGACCGAGCCGCACGCCTTCGCCCACCAGGCGCGGGCACTCGAGGAGGACCCCCGCTGGCCGGACACGGATCTGTCGTCCTGTACCAAGGTCTTCGGAAAGTCGGTGTTCACCCGCCATCCCACGGTCAGTGGTGACGTGACCTGGAACATGCCTGTCGGCTACGGAATGTCGGAGACCTCGTCGTTCTTCACCGGATTCTCGAGCGACACACCGCGGGAAGTGCTGCGGGGCGGTTCCTACGGGCGCGTGCTTCCGGGAAGCCAGCTGCGGGTGATCGACCCCGAGACAGGCGAGGTTCTCGGGGTCAGGGAACAGGGCGAGCTCATCGTGCGTGGGCCGACTCTCATGGAACGGTATGTGAAGCGAACCCGCTCGCAGTGCTTCGATCTCGAAGGCTTCTTCCATACCGGAGATCTGGGCTTCTATGATGAGGACGGCAACGTTTATTTCTCTGGTCGCCGCACGGAGATGATCAAAACGGGCGGCGCGAACGTGTCCCCGGCGGAAATAGAGCTCCAACTCCACGCCTTCGAACCCGTCAAACTCGCCCGAGTTATCGGCGTCCAGGACGATCGCCTAGATCAGATCGTGGTTCTCTGTATCGAGTTGAAAGACGGATCGGAGACCACCGAGCTGGAGATCACTTCGTTCCTGCGGGAGCGGCTGGCAAGCTACAAGGTGCCCAAGAAGGTGATTTTTTTCGCCGCCGGCGAGATTCCCCTCAACCATAGCGGTACCAAGGTGCAGGATGCTCGACTCTCCTTGATGGCAAAGGATCGGCTGAACCTGTGAGAACTACCGTGCCCGGCATTTTGCGGTCCGAGGATCTTTTTCACACCGGCATCGTCGTCGATGATCTTGAAGCCGCCCGCGAAGAACTCGGCTCTGTGCTCGGCGTGACCTGGTATGAGGGCGGTGCCACTGTTCGGCTGCGCACCCGCGACGGGACGCGCGCAGTCTCGACCGCCTATGTCCTGTCTCGAGAAGGCACTCACCACGTCGAACTTGTCCAGTCCATCGAGGGAACGCTGTGGACGGCCGTGACTCCGGGCCACGCTCATCACCTTGGCTACTGGGTCGACGATCTGGCCGGCGCGACCGAGGCCCTGGAGGCGCTCGGGTGGAGCTTCACGGCGTCGATCGCACTCAGAGACGACCGGCCGCCGATGTGCACGTATCTGCGTGCACGCGGCGGGCTGCATGTGGAGATCGTCGACCGAAACCTGCTGCCGATGCTGCTTCCGGCGGACTGACGACCCGGTTTCCTGAACGGGTGAAGGAGGAGCGAACGTGACCACATCAGATGCCCCATCCCAGGAGCGCGTGCCCGACGGGATCGCCCGAGGCCAGCACTTCTACCAGCGATTGCTGGACGACGAGACGCGTCCGGTGCCTGAGAGCCTGCGCGCGGTCTCGGCTGGCTACACGGAGCCGGGCGGCATCGCGCCGACGCGCTACTTCGACCCGGAGTTCCATCGGCGCGAGGTCGAGAAGGTCTGGGGGCACACCTGGCAGATGGCCTGCCGGGAAGAGCAGATTCCCGAGGTCGGGGACTCGATCGTCTACGACATCGCCGACTGGTCGCTCATCGTCCTGCGCACCGCACCGGATGACATCAGGGCGTATCACAACTCCTGCCTGCACCGGGGTACTCAGCTGCGCACGAAGGGCGGGCCGCTGAGCAACATCCGATGCCCCTTCCACGGGTTCACCTGGAACCTCGACGGGACGCTCAACGAGATTCCCTCGGCGTGGGACTTCCCCCATATCGACCGAGCCGGCTTCTGTCTTCCCCAGGCCCAGGTCGCGACGTGGGGTGGGTTCGTGTTCGTGAACATCGACCGCGACGCTGCCCCTCTCGATGAATATCTCGAGACCCTTCCATGGCACTTCGCGCAGTGGCCGCTGGAGGACCGCTTCCTCAAAGCTCACATCGTGCGTGTCATGCCCTGTAACTGGAAGGTGGCGCTGGAGGCGTTCATCGAGGCCTACCACACCATGGCGACGCACCCACAGTTGCTGCCGACCGCGGCTGACTCGCTGAGCGAGTATGACGTCTACGGGCACCACGTGAGCCGAATGATTACTGCTGTCGGTGTGAGCAGCGACCATCTCGAGGATCCGCCAGACGACCTCGCCATCGTGCGCAGGATGCTGGGATCGCGCGACGCCGAGGTCACCATCGAGCCGGGAGAGAATGCGAGGAGCTCCCTCGCCGCGCGGGTGCGAAAGTCGCTGTCCGCACGCACCGGGCGCGACTATTCCAGCGTAAGTGACGCGGAGCTGCTCGATGGGATCGAATACCTTCTCTTTCCGAACTTCATGCCCTGGGCGGGTCTTCTGACCTCGTTTGCCTACCGGTTCCGGCCCAATGGCAACGACCCCGAGTCCTGCGTGATCGACATCATGGTGCTGGAGCCACTTCCCGAGGACGGCGTCCGACCACCTGCCGCGCCGACGCGCGTTCTGCGCGACGACGAGAGCTGGACCAGTGTGCCCGAGCTCGGAGTGTTCGGTCGCGTCTTCAACCAGGATGGCGCGGCGTTCGGGCGCATTCAGCGTGGGCTGCGGGCCTCGATCGCGAAGAGTACGACGCTGGCGCTCTACCAGGAAAGCCGGATCCGGCACTTCCATGCCGCCCTCGAAACGTATATGGCCTGAGCGTGCAGGGTGACCTCGGTGGGCCCTGTGGTTCCATCCTTGGAGAGTACTGATGGACGTTCGGTTCACTCCTGAACAGCGGATTCTTCGCCAGTCCGTCAAACAGGTGATCAATCGGCTCGGCCTGAGCGCGGTCGCCGATCTCGCTGACGAGCAGCGGGCGGCCCGGCTCGACGAGGCCGTCGAGGAGTCGGACTGGCGGCGCCTTCGGGCACCGGACGAGGCCGGGAACCCCTGGGCCTCGGGCGTCGAGGCCGCGATCGTCGCCGAGGCGCTGGGGCACGGGCTCGCGGACGTGCCGTTCCTCGGGCCGACGCTCGCCATGGAACTGCGCCGTCTCGCGAAAGCGTCAGCGGCAACTGGCAGGGAGACGGTCGGGCTTCGCCGGAACCTGTCGGCTCTGGCGTCGCCTGGTGAGCCGGCTGTCGCGATCGATGCGGCTTGCGCCGAGTCGGTCCTGCTGCTCGCGGCAGACGGCACCCTCGCCTCCGTCAAGCTGCGCGGACAACCCGCCGCGACCGATCTCACCCGGCCCAGCGTGCCGATCCCGACCGCCGAGGCGGTCACAGTTGGCTCACTGACTGAAGCTGATCGGCAGCGCTGGATCGCTCTCGCCTTGACGCTCACCACGGCCGATCTCGTCGGCTCGATGCAGGGTGCGCTCGATCTCGCTGTGACCTACGCCGGGCAACGCGCGCAGTACGGGAAGCGGATCGGTTCGTTCCAGGCGGTGGCCCACCTGCTCGCCGACGCCGTCGTCCACATCGAGGGGGCCCGCGCCGCCCTGCTGTACGCGGCGTGGGGCGTCGACGCGCTCGATCCGTGGGACGCCGTCGCGGCGGCGGCCTCGGCCAAGGCCTACGCCGCGCGGGCGGCCCGGTCGGTCTGCGAGACGTGCATTCAGGTGCACGGCGGCATCGGGAACAGCTGGGAATGCCTCGCGCACGTGTACCTCCGACGCACCCTGCTCGCGACCGACGTGCTCGGAGGCGTCGGTCCCAACCTGGCACGCGTGCTCGAACACGTCGGCCTGAAAGGTCGTCTCTGATGGACTTCAACGATTCCGCCGAGGAGGCCGACTTCCGCGGGCAGCTGCGAGCCTGGCTCGTTGAGAACAACCCGCACCTGCCAGCGTCGTCCACCTCGGACACGTACTGGGCGAGGCAGCCCGACTGGCACCGATCCCTGTACCGAGCCGGATTCTTCGGTCTTTCGTGGCCGGTGCGTTACGGCGGTCACGAAAGACCCACGGTCTACGAGGTGATCGTCGACGAGGAACTCGCGGCCGCTGGCGCGCCGCCGCGACCCAACCTGGGCTACCTCGTGCATGCCCTGCTCGAACATGCGAATGACGACATCAGGGACAGGTTCCTGCCGGATCTCATCAGCGGAGACGCGCGCTGGTGTCAGGGGTTCAGCGAGCCTGACGCCGGCTCCGACCTCGCCGCGCTGCGCACCCGCGCCACGCGCGCGGGCGACGACTATGTCGTGACGGGCCACAAGGTCTGGACGAGCTACTCGGACGTGGCCGACTGGTGCCTGCTACTCGCCCGCACCGATCCGCAGGCGCGCAACCACAAGGGCCTGTCGGCCTTCGCGATACCCATGGACCAGCCGGCCATCACCCAGCGACCCCTGAAGATGATCAACGGTGTGGCCCGCGAGTTCGGGGAGGTCACGTTCGACGCCGCGGTCGTCCCGTCGAGCAACATGATTGGCTCACCCGGCGATGGATGGGCCGTCGCGATGACCGTTCTCGCCCACGAACGCGAACCCCAGGAGCTGGGCAACGCCAGCCGCTACCGCAAGACCGTCAAGCAGTTGCAGAAACTCGTGCGCGACGATCCCGAGGGCTACGACGCGGAGCAGTTCCGGCAGCTCGCCTGGGCGACCGTCGAGTCCGACATGCTTGCGCACCTCGTCAGCCGGCGGCTGTCCGAGCGCCTCGACGGCGTGGCGCATGGCGTGGAGGGCTCCGTCGACAAGCTTCTCATGACCTGGGTCGAGCAGGCCGTGGGCCATGCGGCCGTCGACCTCGCCGGGGCCGCCCAGGACGAGATCGACGCCAGCATGCTTGCCACCTATCTGTACAGCAGGGCTCAGAGCGTCATGGGCGGCACGGCCCAGATTCAGAGGAACCTCATCGCCCACCGCGTTCTGGGCCTGCCGAGATCCTGATCGACCGTCGAGCCCGCTCGCGGGCGGGCTCGACGGCGACGACGATCAAGCCAGACTGGCCTCATCCGGGACGGATGTTCCCTTGCCCGTGGGTGCCGGCCGGGTCGGGTCGTGGGGCATGCCCGAGTCCGCCCCGCCGTGACGACGGAGGAATGTCATCTTCCGGGTCACGAGGCGCCAGCCGGCCTCAGTTCGACGGTAGGTATCGCTGTACCAACCCATGCGCATCCGGTGGTTGGTCTGGTCGATGAAGAGAAGGGGAACCTCGCCCGTTCCGGAGTCACCGTCGAGATCGAGCACAGGTGCTCCGGTGAGGAACAGGCCCTTCGGTGCGGCCTCGACCAGCCGTGGCCAGTCCGCGAGGCTGTACGTGTCACCGAACGCGGAGTAGCTGCCGTCCGGAGTGACGAGATGCTCGATGATGTGGTGCACATCGCCCTGGGACATTTTGAGCGCGTACACGGCACACAGGTGGATGATCTCCGCGGCGTCGTCCATCGGCGGTATCACCAGATCAACCAACGACCTTGGCGCGGCGTTCGAATGCGTCGCGGTCGGCCTGCGGCCGCAGCTTGTTCAGCGCGAACACCACACAGAACTCCATGCCGGCCGGGTCCCGCATGATCACCCAGCGCCCGGGATGGTCCGCCCACGACGCGTCGACGACGGTGGCGCCGCAGTCGACGAGGCGCCTGACCTCGCCCTCGAGATCGTCCGTGTGAATGTCGAAATGGACGCCGGCCGAGCCAGGGCCGACATCCTGAACAACAATGCGGTTGGGATTATCCGCATCCTCGAGAATATGGTAGGCCGGGAGTTTGGTGGCATGTGCCTTCGCGCCCAACGCCGCCGACCAGAATGCCACCGTCTGGTCACGGAACTCAGCCGGGGCGTCAATGACGAAGGTACTCAACAGAATACGATGCATCGCAGTCCTTTCAAGCTCACTCGCGGGCGTCGGCCCTCCGGTGGCGACGCCCATGCATAATCCAGCTCACCTGGTGGTGCTTGGCCCCGCTGATCGTGCCCTCTGGCTACCCGACGGTGGTCAGGCACCGGCTCCTCCGTCAACAGCGATGGCCTGACCAGTGAGGTATGCCGGCGCGTCGGTGCACAGCCAGACCGCCGTTTCGGCGATCTCGCCCGCTTCGGCGACGCGACCGGACGGATTGGCGCGAACGAGAGACTCGACTGTCTCCTCCGACATGGCTGCCCGGAACATCGGCGTATCGACGGTCCCCGGACACAGGGCATTCACTCGCACTCCGCGGGAGGCGTACTCGCGAGCCGCCACCCGCGTGAGCCCGACAACTCCATGTTTCGCGGCGGTGTAGGCGGAGACCGTCGCAGCCGCCCGGATTCCCGCGACCGAGGCGCAGTTCACGATCGCGCCGCCTCCCGATACCAACAGCGCAGGCAGTTCGTAACGCATGCAGGACCAGGTTCCCGTGAGATCGATTGCGATGACGCGGTTCCAGTTCTCCAGACTCGACTCGGCAATGAGCTTGCCCTGCTCGCCGTCGATGCCCGCGGCGTTGAAGGCCGCGTCCAACCGTCCGTAGGCGGCCACGGTGGCGTCAACGGCGGCCCGCACTGTGTCGTCGTCCGCCACATCGCAGCGCACATAGATGCATTCTCCCAGCGCGCCGAGTTCGCCCTGGGCCTCCTGCCCTGCCTGCTCGTTCACGTCGGCGAGCACAGTGGCATACCCGCGGCGCACAAACGCCTCCGCCGCCGCCCGACCGATACCCGAACCGGCACCAGTGACAAAAGCGACTCTCCTCGACGCGGCCTCGCCCGTCACCGTCGGACCTCCGGTCCCAGCACTGTCGAGCGCTCCGTCGGAGCCTTCGACGTCGGCAGATAGTCGATGACCAGGACTCCGTCCCGGAACACAGCCTTCAGGGCCTCGTCGGGCCGCGAGAGCACGGTCGGATCAGCGAGTGGATCACCGTCGACGACGATCAGGTCCGCGAGCGCACCAGGCGCGATCACACCGACCGTCGCCGGGGCGTCGACGAGAAGCTGCCCGGCGTTACTCGTCCCCCAGGTGAGCACCTCCGCCGATGACAGGCCGTCAATCTCGGAGTAGAACGCGAACTCCCGGCCGTAGTTGCCGACCTGGTGGTCAAGTGGATCATCCTTGATCATCGTGCGGAACACGCCGCTGTAGTCGTCCCCTATCAGGATCCGCACACCCGCCTGCTGGGCTATCGGAAGCATCTCGCGCACGTGATCGTAGAGCGCAGGATTAACACCGAACCTCGTCGCATAACCAATCTCGAGCAGGCTCCACAGGTAGACAAGACTGGGCACCCAGAAGGTGCCGGCCGCGACCATCAGATCGAGGCACTCCTGATCGATCTCGTCACCGTGGTCGATGATGTCGACGCCGAGATCGAGGCATTCGAGGATCATTTCCTTGTCGGCCACGTGGGCACGGACCCTGGCTCCGCGTTCATGGGCTGTGCGCACCAGAGAGGAAAGCTCATCTCGCGCGATGTTCCGCGAGGTCGCACTGGGAATTCCGTGCCCGGCGCCAGCGAAAACCTTGATGATCTCCACGCCGCGGCTGATCTCCCGCCGGACCATCGTGCGGATTGCGTCGGGACCGTCGCCGCACAGGTCGATGCCGGGCGTCTCGTAGCCTTTCCACCACCGGCTGCGGTTGTTCATGTCTCCGGTGGTACCGATATGGTGCCCGCAGGCTCGGATGCGGGGTCCCGGGATGATGTCCTGGGCGATGGCCATCTTCAGCTGCGCGTCGATGTCATGGGCGCACCCGGCACCCGCGTAACCTGTGAAGCCGCTTTCCAGCAGCACTCGGCAGGTGCGGACGCCGATCGCCATCATGACCCCGGGCGGCAGCTCCTTGCCGGGCTTCTCACCGGAGAAGATGTCGAACTTGTAGAAGTCCGGGTGCAGGTGAGAGGTGATCAGACCGGGCATGACAGTCATGCCACCCACGTCGATGACATCGTTGCCATCGTGGCCAGCGGTCTCACCGACAGCAGTGATGATGTTTCCATCCACCACGACCGAGCCTGTGCCCGGGCGCATCGCGTGACCGTCGAAGATACGAGCGTTCGCGAGGACGACCATCTCACACCTGCGGGGCGTCGTCGCCGCGGCCGCGCCGGCTGAGGCGCCACTCGGGCGGGAAGCGCTCGTCATTGTCACGGACCGCGCCCGTCAGCCCGCGGTCGAGCGTCTCCCGGTTGATCTCAAGCCCTTCACCGTCGGGTCGCAGCAGGCGTCCGGTCGACTCCAGAAGCCCGGAAAGGATGCTGCCCATGTACTCACCCTGGTGCTGTTTGAAGATCTCGAAGAACGTCTTCTGCACGAACACCGTGTCGGTCGGCCGTGAGCGGGCGCACGCGAGCGCGTACTTCGCCGTCATCGCCTCGAGCTCATCGAACGGCACGACGGCGTTGACGAAGTCGCAGTCGTACATCTCCCTGGCCGTGAACGGCCGGCCGGTGAATACCATCTCCATGAACTTGCGAATACCCATCATCGAGCACCACTGCCACTGCCGGGCCGCGAATCCGGCGTAGCGGAACGCGGCATGGCCGAACAGGGCGTCCTCGGCGGAGATGACGATATCGGCATCGGCCGCCTGGTAGAAATGCCAGCCGTAACAGTAGCCTCGAACCTCGAGAATGCTGATCTTCTTGAAGTCCTGAAGACTTCGCATCCCGGC
This sequence comes from Frankia sp. AiPa1, assembly GCF_023243075.1. Lineage (GTDB taxonomy): Bacteria > Actinomycetota > Actinomycetes > Frankiales > Frankiaceae > Frankia. Next base: position 42,905 of record NZ_JALKFZ020000179.1, read on the forward strand.
ACTCGGATCCGTGTAGAACTGCACGTTCGACGCCCCGTAGCGATACGTGCCCGTCCGCGGATACTCGACATCGGCGTCCTCGGGGATCCGAACAATGTGCTTCATCGTGACGTCGCCGCGGCGAGCCATGATCTCCATCAGCTCCGGCAGGTCAGCGCCACTGCCCAGGTTGGGTCCATTCGCCCGGATCACGAGAACCTTGACCTCGTCGTCGATGCCGGCCTGCCGGATCAGGTCCGCATAGCGGTGCTGGGCGTCGACCGTCATGGCATTGAGCTCGTCGGCGCGGTCCAGGGTGATCGTGGCGATACGTGTGTTCGGGTCTTTCTCGTACAGCACGATCTCCTCGGCGGAAGGGCGCCCCGTTGCCTCAGCCATGTTGCTGCTCCTGTGGCTCGTGAAACTCAGGTAGGTGACGATCAGTGAATCTTTGTGGTGCCTCGGTCCACTTTCTGTGGCTCGGCGATCCAGGATGCGATGATCTCCCTGAGTTCGGGCAGCCGGACCTTTCCTGTCTCCGTGCGGGGGACGTCATCGTGCGTGATGAACGCGACGCGCCGTGGGATCTTGAAGCTGGACAACCGTTCACGCAGCATCGCACGTATACCTTCGGCTGTCGGGCTCGTACCCGGCGCCGGGACGACCGCCGCGACGACGATCTCGCCGAACTCCGGATCCGGGAGGCCCGCGACCAACGCCAGGTCCACCTCAGGCAGCGCGCGCAGCGCCGCCTCCACCTCAAGGCGAGACACATTGGCCGAACTCGTCTTGATCATGTCTCCGGTACGGCCGACGAGGTAGGCGTAGCCGTCCGAGTCGATACGCACCAGGTCCTTGGTGGGGTAGAACCCGTCGGCCGTGAACACCGTGCGCCGGTCGATCTTGTAGAAGCCGGTCATCAACGCACCCCCGCGCAGCTGAAGCTCGCCCACCTCGCCGGGGGGAACTTCAGCGCCGGTGTCCGGGTTGACAACCCGCCGTTCTATCCCGTTCACGCCACGCCCGCAGGCGCCGGCCTTGTCATCTGGCATGCGCTGGTTGATGGATTCGGCGCTATGCATCGAGAAGCTTTCGGACATCCCCAGCAGGTTGGCACGCAGGGTTGGGGGAATGAGTTCACCGTTTTCCCGGCGCGGTGGCGCACCCATGCCGCGGATCGCGTCGACGTCGATGCCCCGGGCGATCGCGGCCGCTCTCAGCTTTGGCAGGACGTGCCAGACGACGACGTACGTGACGTTGTGCCGCTCGATCATCTCGACGGCGTCCGCGATGTCGGGCGAGCGCGGGTAGATCAGCGTTCCGCCGGTACTCAGGACCTGTAGCGCCGCCGCGATACCGCCCATCCAGAAGGCAGGAAGCAGGCACAGGGTGCGGTCCGCGTCGGTCAGCAGGAAGTACCGGGCGAGAGCCCGCGGCTGACGCGCCACCGCCCACTGCCCGTGAACCACCGCCTTGGGGGCCGCGGTGCTCCCCGAGGTATAGACGACGAACGCGTCGTCGGCGGGCGAGACCTCACGCTCCACAGCCGCGAGCAGGTCGCCGTCAGGAGCGTCGGGCAGCGTGGCGCGTGCGAGCAGATCGCTGACCGGTGCGGCCCAGGAGAGCCCACCACCGTCCTGGAGCCACACGGAGCGCAGGTGCGGGGCGCACTGCAGACGGAGCGCACCGGCGGTGCCTCCCCCCAGCCCTGGAAGTGCCGCGGTCAGGATCTCGGCGAAGTCACGGCGCAGGAATCGGCGCACGCCGATCAGGATCTGCGCGTCGCTGGTCCGGAGGATGTGGGCCAGCTCGGGCGGCGTCGTCAGAGTGCTGATCGGAGTGACCAGGGCCCCGATCCGCAGTGCCGCGTAGAAGGTGGTCAGCCACAGGGCGCCATCGGGTGCGAGCAGAGCGATCCGAGTGCCCTTGCCGACGCCACTGGCGAGCAGTGCCCGCGCCATCTCGCCTGATCGGCGCTCCAGTTGGCGATAGGTCAGCACCTCCTCGGCGTGGATCAGGGCCGGGTGTTCGCCGCGCGACGCGACCGTCTCGGCGAGGAGAACTGGAAAAGTCGCGGGGTGATCGGTCGGATGCATCAGTGTCGGGCGATTTCGGTAGTCCCCGCACCGGGAACGACAATGGAGTCGGACCCGTCCCAGGTACGCGCGGCCGCGCGCATCTTCGAGAACCAGGCCTCTCGCGTCTTGCTCGGTTCCAGAAGTTCGATCATGAACCCCAGGGTTGGGCTGGTGTCAATCCAGCACGTTCGGCTCGTGCCGGTGACCCCTTCGAAGGCCAGGGCGGCTCCGGCCGCGAGGTAGGCGTCGCGCTCGGCTTCGTAGTCGGTGGGGGTGATGGCCAGGTGGTGCAGGCCGCCCTCACCCGCGCGGAACACGTCGCGAAACACTCCAGGATCGTCATTGTCCTGGGACACAAGCTCGACCTGGACATCGCCGGCGTAGGCGATCGCGGCGCTGACCGCGGGGAAGGTCGCCGGCTGGCCTCGGTGGTGGCCGTCCGTGAACGGTACCTCGTCGAACCAGAAGAACGGACCGACGCCGGCGGACCTGACCCACGCGTCAATGGCTGCACGAAGGTCGGGCACGACCCAGCACACCTGCATGAAACTGCTGTTGGTTAAAAGAGCAGGAATCACCGGTTTCCCTTTCAGCTGATGACCGGGAAACGTTCGCCACCGAACGGCTGCCATGGCGTCATATCGCTTGAGTCGAAGTTGGGGCAGGGTGAGCCGTTCCAGCAGGCGTCGGCCGGCTGGGTGACGAGGAGGTAGGTCCACCGGGGGTGGTCGGTCACATTGGGCCCGCTGCCGTGGATGGTCAGGTGGGTGTGGACGGTGATGTCGCCGAGCTCATAGGTCATGTGCTCGGACATCTCAAGCCGGCGGAGTTCGGGGAAGACGTCCAGGGCGTCTCCGTCGCCGTAGCAGGTGTAGTCGCCCAGCACGCCCTCGCGGTGGGAGCCGCTGACGAATGACATCGTTCCGGCGGGCGGCCCGCAGGGCTCCAGCGGGATCCAGAAGGTCATGCCGCCGGACCGGTCGACGGCGAAGGTGATGAAGTCCTGGTGGTAGGCGGTCGGCCCGTTACCGCCGTGTCGTGCCGTCTTCTCCGCGGGTAGCTTGGGTACGAAGAAGTCGGAGTAGTAGCGGACGTCGACGCCGGACCCGTCCGTGCTGCGCCGTCGCTGCAGCAGCTTCGCGCTCCTGCCGATTTCGAAGATCAGGGGACGCAGTATGGGGTGGGCCAGACCGAAGCTGCGCTGGGCGTTGAAGTACGAGAGACCGGGCTTACCCTCGGTGACGGCAGCTTCCAGGACGGGGGAGAGGGGGTTGCTGTCGGCGTCCTCTCCCATCACCTCGCGGGCGAGATCGAGCATGGAGCGCAGGTACTGCGGATCCACGAAGCGCTTCAGCTTGACCCAGCCGAATTCGCGGAGATGCTCGATCTCCTCTTCTGTCACCGACCGGCATGGCGTTGACGGTAAGGTCGCCGGGTTTGCAGTCATCTCGATCTCCTCAGCGTGCGCGCGTCTGGGCGACTAGGCGAAGATTCCCGGGCCATTGCGGAATGCGTAGAGGCCGACGGCCTCGTCCTCAGCGGGAGTAAACGGGTTGGCGATCTCGTCGGGTGTGGGGCCGATGCGGTCCGCGACTGCCCGCAGCTTGGCGTGGTCGAGCCCGTAGACCTCGATCGCCGTTTCGCCGAGATATCGGCGGGTGTGCTGTGGGGCGATGTCCCAGAACGTAGACCGTATCGCCTCCCGGGTGTGAGGCCAGGTGCCTTCGGCATGTGGGTAGTCGTCTCCCCACATCGTGTTCGCCACGAGGTCGTGTTCGACGCCGAACTTCGCTTCCCAGTTGGCCATGAAGCTTGCGCCGATGAAGCAGTTGCGGTGGAAGTACGTGGAGGGCTTCTCGGGCAATGTCGCACGCAGCGCCGATCCACCGGGCCCGGAGTAGAGGCCGTCCATATCGGCCATGACCTGCGGCGCCCAGTCCATCCACTGTTCGGTCATCACGAGTCTCAGGGCGGGATGCCGGTTGAAGACGCCGGCGAGGATCATCACCCAGACCCCCCGGCGGGTACGCCACGTGGTTTCCATCATGTACATGGACTGGGCACCGGGCCCCTTGTAGGGGTAATGCTCCCCACCGCCACCATGCGTGTTGAGCGAGAGCCCCGTCTCCTCACACACCGCCCAGAGCGGTTCCCAGACGGGGTCATTGAGCATCGGCAGGTCACTGCGAGGAGCCGGCAGGTTGATCCCTTTCAGGCCTGCTTCGGCCGCCCACTCGACTTCACGCACACAGGCTTCCGGGTCGGAAATCGGTATGTGCGCGATGCCGGCATGGCGTTCTGGGGCCTCGGAGACGAAACCAGCGAGCCACCGGTTGTAGATCCGGACACCGGCTGGCTCGAGATGGTTGTAGCTGGAGTTCCCCCAGGAGATCAGGCCGGTGGTTGAGAACGGGATGGACTGGCCGTTGAGGCCTCCGTGGTAGATAACGGAGGCTGCGGTGCCCGCCCTGTCCATGTCGGCGATGCGTGCCGCATGATCCTGCAGGCCGGGAACCAGGCTCGCCTCGTAGCTGCGCTGGAGAAAGCCCTGGTCGACCTGGTCGGCGTTACGGATCCCCGCGACCTTGCCGAACGCGGCGGCCTGCTCCTTACCCAGCTCCGCGCGGGACCGGCCGAGCGACCAGCTCTCCTCCTCACCGGGCTTCGTCGCCTCCGACGACCGCCACGAGAGCAGGCCATGACCATCCATCTCCGCGACGAACCGATCGAAGTCATCGAGGTGCTTGGCCTCGCAGTAGTCCCGCAACTGGCCCGCGACCGACGGGCCGACGTGGCTGTCAGTCGATACCACGATGTAGCGCTCGCTCTGTTCGGATGCGACCTGCGGCATGACGCCCCTTCCGCCCGGTTGAGAGCAGTGTAGTCTGAGCTGGCACTCAGTGCCACCACTGCGGCACCGACACGCTCGGCAGTGGGTAAGCTCGACGTTGAGCATCATAGGTTGACATGGCACTCAGTGCCAAGCGTCTCAGACAAATCTGCTTTTGACATGTCGGAGTCGACACAGGGTGAGGACGCACAGCTGGGGACCACCGGTGTCGAGGGATGATAGGAAGACCCTGCTCACGGACCGGCCTCGCTCGTGCGGTGAGGATCCGGGCTGTGGCGCGAGACGGAAGTGCTCTGTGACCCACACACCCCAACAGGCATCGGTCGCGGCCATCGAGAAGGCCGCGCTGGAGATGATCGCCGCGCGCGGCTTCCAGGACGTCACGGTCGAGGAGATCGCTAACGCTGCCGGCGTCTCCCGGCGAACCTTCTTCCGATACTTCGCGTCGAAAAACGACATACTGTTCGGAAATTTCGCCGAGCTCCTGCAGGAGCTCGATGACTGGTTCACGTCGGTGCCAGATGATCGACCCATGTTCGATGCGATTGCCGAGGGGGTGATGCGTTTCAACCGCGCGAACACTGACGGCCCGGTCGTCCATCGACAGCGCATGGAGCTGATCATGTTCACTCCCGCATTGAAGGCGAACGCCTCGCTCCGAAACGCCGAGTGGCTGGCGGTGATCGCACGGTACACGGCACGCCGGCTCGACGAACCAGAGGATGCGCTAGGACCGCAGCTCATCGGCCATGTCTCACTGGGCGCTGCGAACGCCGCCTACGAGCGTTGGCTGCGTGCCCCCGGCGCTGACCTCAACGAGCTCGTGCGTCGTGCTTTCCGCATGGCGCGCACGCTAGCGGAACTGGATATTACGACAACCCAGTCCAGTTGGCGACTGGACCGGGAGCCGTTCAAAGGCAGCTAAGAAGCATCGTTGCTCATGTCCGCAGGCAGGAGGTAAAGGCAGAACTCGTTGCCTTCCGGGTCAGCCATGCATCGCCAGGAGAACGTCTCCAGCTCGTGTGTCTTCCCATGTTCGATCCACGTCCCGCCCAGCGCGAGGACTCGCTGCGTCTCGGCCTCGAGGTCGTCGACGACGAGGTCGAAATGTGCTCGGTTCTTGCCCGTCTTGGCCTCGGGGACCCGCTGCAGGACGATCATCAGACCTTCGCGGTTCGGCGCCATCGCGTGATAGCGCCCCTCGTCGTAGGTCAGCAGCGTCTCGACTCCTTGGAGTGCGCCGTAGAAGTCGGCGAGACGTACTGGATCTTGACTATCGAGAACGATGTATGCAGGCATCAGGACCTCTCTCTCTGATCTCTGGACAACGATGGCACTGCGTGCCATCGTTGTCCAGAGATCGCGAACCCCCCGTACCCTTGATAGGGGCCGCCTAGCATGCCACCCGCCGGACCGGCCGCTCCGAGAGTGGCATGCAGTGCCGTTCCGCCGCTGCCATCACCACCTCAACCGCCGGCCGTGGCGTCCGCCTCCAGGACTGGAGCGGCCTTCGTGCGCTGCACGGCGCACGTCACGTGCGGTAGGATCCGCAACCGCATTGTGGAGTAGTGCGTAGCGACTTTCGACTGCGGCCGGCTCGTCTCGTCCCGTCCGTCCTGCACAGTGCCACCGGAGGCATTCGCCATGACAGCTGCCCCGTTAGACGGCGCGCTCGTGTCGCCTGCGATCGAGGGCCAATGGCCCCGTCCCGAACCGGCGCGCACCCTTGAGCAGGAGCGGCTGCACCGCAAGCAGCGGCTCGCCGGTGCGTACCGGATCTTTGGTCAGCTCGGATACGGCGAAGGCCTCGCAGGGCACATCACCGCCCGCGACCCGGAGTTGACCGACCACTTCTGGGTGAACCGCTTCGGGGTGGATTTCCGCCGGATCAGCGTTTCGAGCCTACTTCTGGTGAACGCCGAGGGCGAGATCGTGGAGGGGCAGCCGCCGTTGAACACCGCGGCGTTCGCGATCCACTCGGAAGTCCACGCGGCCCGGCCGGAGGTGGTCGCCGCCGCACACGCTCATTCCCTTTACGGCAAGGCACTATCCGCGCTCGGCGAGCCACTCTATCCGATCACGCAGGACGCGTGCGCGTTCCACCAGGAACACGCGATCTTCGACGACTTCACCGGGGTGGTCCTCAGCACCAACGAGGGCGAGCGCATCGCCAGCGCTCTCGGCTCGGGCAAGCTGGCTATCCTCGCCAATCACGGACTGTTGACTGTCGGCACCACCGTGGAGTCGGCGGCCTACTGGTTCATCGCTGCCGAGCGAGCCGCCCAGGTCCAGCTTCTCGCACAGGCAGCAGGAAAGCTGCGGCTACTCGACGACGTGACGGCCAAGCGCACAGCCAGGCAGGTAGGTGGCGACACCTTGGCGCGCTGGGGGTTCGAAGCGTACTACCAACTCATCGTCAAGGAGCAGCCCGATCTACTTGACTAGGCCTTGTTCGGCCGAAGAACTCCAAGCCGCGCACCGCCATCCGCGGCTCGCGCCAGAGAAATCAATTCAGATTGTCCGCTGCTGGGGCCTCCGAAGCCGGCGATGACGCTAGCCGACAACACCATTTCTGGACGACCAGTGGCATCTCGTGCCATGTTGGCCAAGTTGATAAGATATCCTGCCGAGGAGGCGAAGCTGTGACAACCACGCAACAACCTGAGATCTACTATGATCCGTATGAGCCGGCACTCCAGGTCGACCCCTTCCCGATCTTCCGTCGTATGCGGAACGAGCAGCCGCTGTACTACAACGAAAAGCATGATTTCTATGCCCTCAGCAGGTTCGACGACGTGGACAAGGCCTTCGCGGACGTCGCCACCTTCAGTTCCGCCCGCGGAAACATTCTTGAGTTGATCAAGGCGAACATGGACCTCCCGTCAGGGGTGTTCATTTTCGAAGACCCGCCGGTGCACCTCGTGCATCGCGGCGTCCTTACCGGAATCTTTACCCCAAGGAAGATGGCCGCTCTTGAGGGTCGGATCCGCGACTTCTGCGCCCAGGTGCTCGACCCGCTGGTGGGCGCCCAACAGCTTGATTTTGTTGCCGACCTCGGCGCCAAGATGCCTATGCGGGTGATCGGGATGCTGCTGGGCATCCCCGAGCAGGATCAGGAGGATATCAGGGTCCACCAAGACGAGAAGTTGCGGCGAGAGGAAGGGCAGCCCGGCGAGTTCAATGACGACCAGTTCGCCGACGGCACTTTCTTCACCCAGTACATCGACTGGCGGGTGAAGAACCCGTCCGACGACCTGATGACGGCACTGATAAACGCCGAGTTCGAGGACGAGAAGGGCACGATCCGCCGCCTGACTCGCGACGAGCTGCTCATTTTTATCAACGTACTGGCCACAGCCGGCAACGAAACTACAAATCGGACCATCGGCTGGTCCGGCAAGATCCTCGGCGACGCCCCCGACCAACGACGAGAGCTCGTCGCGAATCCCGAGCTCATTCCAAACGCGGTGGAAGAGATCCTGCGCCTGCACCCGGCTGCTCTGCAGGCTAGCCGGTATGTCACCCGGGACGTCGAGATCCACGGCCAGACTGTGCCCGAGGGCAGCGTTTTGATGCTAATCATGGGATCGGCGAACCGCGACCAACGGGCTTTTCCGCCAGATGGAGACAGTTTTGATATCCATCGCAAGATCGGTCGCCACCTGACATTTGGCCGAGGCAACCATTTCTGCCTCGGAGCTCCCCTCGCTCGCCTCGAGGCCCGTATTGCCGTCGAAGAGATCCTCAAGCGCTTCCCGGACTGGGAGCCCGACATGGAGAAAGCAAAGCTCGATTCCTCCCAGGTGCGCGGCTGGGCAACGCTGCCGGTCCACCTCCCGTCAACGTAAAGACACTGCTTCCGTGGTAGCCCTTCCGCACTGCAACCTGGACCCAGTGCTGCGGAAAGTTTTCTGGTAGCGGCTCGGGACTGGCCCAAGGGTTGGACTGAAATATGCGGGTGGGCCGCGTTCGGGTCTCTGAAGGCGATCCTGACATGGCGCTTGAAGGACCGCCTGGCCCTGGTTCAGGATGCCAAGGTCACTCGAGTTTGCCGTCGGGCTTGGCACTCCTGTTCAGTTCTTGGTTGCAGTCTGAGTTCTCGATTGCAGTCTGAGATCACTGTTTATCTCAGAAGTAGATGCGCTCGGAGACAGAGTTCTCGGGCGCCCGATCCGAAGGATCACCAGATTCTCATGAAGCGATTACCTACCGGTGCTCGCCGGTTAACGGTACTCCTGGTCGCGTTGGCGCTCGCGATGGCGGCCTGTTCGAACGCGGGCGGGGGAGATTCGACCGAGAAGGGTGGAACCGCGGGACCGGCTCCAGCCAACGGGGCGCCGGGTGTCACCGCCAAAACGATCAACTTCTCGATGCTCGCGACGAAAACGAACAACCCGACCGGAGCCTGCATCTACGACTGCTTCGCCCAGGGGATCGAGGCCTACTTCGCCTTCCGTAACAGCGAAGGCGGCGTGCACGGCCGACAGCTGAAACTGAGCAAGAAGATCGACGACCAGCTGGGCCAGAACCAGCAGAGCGCTCTGCAGATCATCGCCGCGAACGACACGTTCGGCACGTTCAGCGCCGCCCAACTTCCCACCGGGTGGGGCGACCTGGCGAAGGCGGGCGTTCCCCAGTACGTGTGGGCCATCCAACCGGCCGCGATGGCCGGCCACGACAACATCTGGGGTAACTCCGGCATCACGTGCCTTAGTTGCACCGCCCGCAACTACTCCTACGGGGCCAAGCTCGTCGGCGCCAAGCACATTGCGGCCCTGGGCTACGGCATCTCCGACTCCTCGAGGCAGTGCGCCCAGTCCGTCCGGGACTCGATCGGGCTGTACGCCCCCGAGACCGGCCAGCAGGTGTCGTACTTCAACGACACCCTCGCCTTCGGCCTGCCCAACGGCGTCGGCCCCGAGGTGTCGGCGATGAAGCGCGCGGGCGTCGACATGATTGTGAGCTGCTTCGATCTGAACGGCCAGAAGACCCTCGCGCAGGAGCTGAAGCGCCAGGGCCTGGCGGACGTGAAGATTCTCCATCCGAACACCTACGACCAGAAGTTCGTACAGGAGGCCGGCGACCTGTTCGAAGGCGACATCGTGCTGGTCTCCTTCCGCCCCTTCGAGGCCGACCCGGGCGACAGCGCCCTCGCCGACTTCCGGAAGTGGATGGACCGGACCGGTGCCAAGATCAGCGAAGTCGCCATGATTGGCTGGATCGATGCGGACATCGCCTACCAGGGCATCCTCGCAGCCGGACCCTCGTTCACCCGGCAGAGCGTGACCGACGCGACGAACAAGATCAGGAACTTCACCGCGGGCGGCCTGGTACCGCCCATCGACTGGACCCGCATGCACGAAAGCGCGACCCAGGACGACCCGACGTCGCACGGTGCCGCCCAGGAATGCTTCAGCTTCGTGCAGGTCAAACAGGGCAAGTTCCACATGGTAGGCGGAACGGCGGCCAAGCCGTTCGTCTGCTGGTCGAACAAGAACCGCGACTGGAGCGACCCGACCCTGAGCTCCTTCAAGTAGACCGTAGACAGTTGAGGTGGACGCACTGGCCGGCGGCCACGCGGCATCCGGCAGGGGTAAGGGTTGGTCAGGAGCCGTAGCGGTGGCGGAGCCGGCGCTCCTGGCCCGGCGGAAGAATCCCGTGCGGAGGCCAGATAGAGGTCAATGCCGAGCTTCTCGGCATTGACGCGCAGCGCGAACGCCGCGCCGACTACGCAGCCGTGAACCCGCTGCGTAGTTGAGGCATGACACCACGCAGGCCCATGACGACTGCGTCCCCGCCGCGGATTGGCCTCAGGTCGAGAGTCCGGAGGACCGCCGTGCCGACATCCTCGGCGCAGGCCGCCAGGCGTTCGCGACGATCGGATTCGCAGGCCACGGTTCGGGCCGCTCCAGCTCCTACACCGCGCCCTCGGATACCCCGACCGCACACCCACCACCGCCCACGAACCGGCCGCCACCCAGATGAGGCCACCCGGATCGCCGACGGCGGCGGAATCCTGACCGATCTCTGCTACGAAGGGCTACAGGATCGGGTCCAGGTGCCCTACAAACGGGCCCAAGGCGTCGGCCTGCCTCTCGACCAGCAAAAGCCCGCCAGATACGCGCCCCCTGGCGGGGTTCGAGGCCCAGGTTGCTGTCGCCGAACGTGGTTTTGGAGTTTTCAGCGAAACTTCGTCCTGGGCACGCGTCACGACGCTCCTGTCCCCGCCACACCTGGTGCGACAGGGGTACGGGTAGCACGGCGCATCTCCTGGGCGCGCGCAAATGCCATGAAACTGATCAGGAGCACAAGCAGGACCGTCGACGACCCGAGGGTGCCGAGAGCGAGCCCGCCCTTGGAGGTAGATTTCGTCAGAAAATCGCCGACGGTGGCGCCGAGCGGCCGAGTGAGGACGAAGGCGAGCCAGAAAAGAAGCACGTTGGACACCGTAGGGACGTACCGGAAGGCGAACAGTAGGCCGAGAAGTCCGAGTATGAGCAGTGCGCTTCCGGCGTAGCCGAGGCTCGAGCTGTCCGACAGGAAATCTCCCATGGAGGTTCCAAGGGTGTTCGACACGAGGATCGCCGACCAGAAGAAGCTTTCGCCGCGCAGCGTGTCGATATCGCGAATCGCGAACGTCAGCCCGGCGCGCTTCCATGCTACGAAGATGACGATCAGCAGGGAGGTCAGGATTGCCGCGCCGACCGGGTAGCCCAGGCCGAGTCCCTGCGGCCCCCAGCCCAACGACCTGGTCCCCTTGGCCAGGTACTTCCCGCTCGCGTCGCGGTTCATGAAGTCGGATATGGTGGTACCGGCCGTGCTGGTGGACAGGATGACCGTCCAGTAGAAGAACGGGTTGTAGATCCGCGAACGCAGCTGGATGGCGAGAGTGGCCACGAACACGACGACAAGTATTATCGTCGTCAGAAAATACCCGAGACGGAGTGTCTGGGCAAGCAGGTCGCCGCCGGTCTCGCCGAGCGTCGTCGCTGCGATCTTCATCACCCAAAAGGCGAGGGTGACCTCGGGAAGCTTTTTCGCCAGGTGTCCGCTTCTGTCGATTTTGTTATATTCTTCAGCCACTTCAGTTCTTGTCATTCTGCCTCCGGTTGGCGTACCGAAAGTGCTCTCACGCCTGGCGCGTGATGCGTTCAGTGAACGTGGATTCCAGGGATCCACCGCGAGCATCTGCGCACAGTAATCGCTGCAATATGTGAAAAGGATGTGAGCGAACATCCACGGAATGCGCCTTGTCGCCGCTGACGCGACGTTTGGGCGGCGCGCCGTCTATTGCCAGGTGTCGGAAACAGAGCAGGGCGATTGGCCAGCCTTGCGGTCGCGGACAGCGCGGGGCTCCGACCGAAGCCCATCATGATCGTCGGCCCGGTCCTGGCGGATTGCGCCCGGACCGCGCCTGATCGCCACCGTTTTTTCGACCCAAGAATGGCTCGCCCACGAGGTGAGGACCGTGTAGGCGGATCGGGCTGACCCGCGGCATGGACGCGGTCAACGGATATGCCGCCGATGCCCCGCTCTGCGTCAGCCGATGCGCCACCGACGGTTGCTACGTGAAGAGACTCTGGCCCCAGTGCTGGCCGGGCCGGACGCCTGGTGGGCAGCCGAACAGGCCGCTGCCAACGTGTTGGATGTATTCGTTGAGGGCGTCGTGGGCCTTTCCGGCGAGCGAGGTCTGCCGCCGGCCATCCAGTCCGGCCCGTCGCCGGGCTGGACCCAGACGTGGGAGCTCATGGCGGCAGTGTCCTCGATCTTGAGGTTGGCGGTGCCGTCCTTGAACCCTTGTCGCCTGGCTTGGCCAGGTGGGTGTCGAGCAGGCTGACCAGCGCGGGAAACCGCTGGTCGAGCGCGGTCACCAGCTCGGGCTTCTTCGCCAGCAGCGCCGGGCGCAGCGCCGAGTAGACGTACCTGGCGCCGTCGACGTTGCCGGGCGTGGAACCCGACGAACGGGGTGCCGTCGGTGGCGTCGTCGGCGCGCAGCCGTCGGCCGGCGGGCGCTCACACCGTCCTCAAATCAGGGGTCACTAGCGTTCGGTTCGCCAGGCTATGACGGTGATCAGCGGACGGTGGTCATCGTCGTGATCACACCCATTCTTGAAGGGCAACTGCATGTCGGAAACGCTAGCCGTCAACGTCCTCGATCCAGCGTCACTCGCCTCCACCTTCGGCCTGACCGGACTCATCCTGATCATCTTCGCCGAAACCGGGTTGCTCCTCGGATTCCTCCTGCCCGGAGACTCGCTGCTCTTCCTCGCCGGTGCCTACAGCGCCAGCACTGCCGACGGCGACCATCCACACTTCCAGATCGGCAGCGTGCTCCTCGGCGTCGCCGCAGCGGCGCTTCTCGGCGCACAGACCGGCTACCACATCGGCCGGCGTACCGGCCCGCGAATGTTCAGCCGCCCGGACTCGCGCCTGTTCAAACAAGAGAACGTCGCCCGAGCCCAGGAGTTCCTCCAGCGATACGGCTACGGGAAGTCGATCATCCTTGCCCGGTTCGTGCCGATCGTCCGCACCTTCATGAACCCCGTGGCCGGCGTCATCGGCATCCCGGTCCGCACCTTCCTGTTTTACAACGTCGTTGGTGGCCTGGCGTGGTCGCTCGGCGTCACGCTACTCGGATACGGGCTCGGCCGGTCGATCCCCATCGACCGATACATCATCCCCATCACCCTGGTCATCGTCCTTCTCTCGGCGATCCCGGTGCTGCGCGAGGTGGCCGGCCGTCGGTCAGACAAAGCCAAGCACCGCTCCGCGCGATCCGCCGAGACCGCCGAGACCGCCGACCACCAGCCGATCGACCGTAAGCCGATGCTGTGAGCGCTCGAATGAACGGAGGTCGCACACCTGGAGACCGTGCGGAGAGCCGGATACCGGTTGAGGATGACCACGCAGCGCGACAGGACTTTCTGTCGTGGCTGGACACGCGGAGATCCCACGTCACGGCGGGCGCGTGGCGGGCTTTTCGATGCATATCGAGTTTCGCCTGTCCGACATCGTCCAGGGGGTACGCACGTTCTGCCAGTCAGGTTTTCGTCAGGTTGTCGGCGGCATTCTTGGTGCCGTGAACACGTCTACCCCAGCCATGACGGCGCCGGCCACCAGCCGGCCGATGCTCAACAAGGTCCCGGAGATAACCGCCTACTTCTGGATAATCAAGGTCCTCTGCACGACGATAGGTGAGAGCGCGGCCGACTACCTCAACAGCACGCTGGGATTCGGGCTCGGCAACACGACGATCGTGATGTCCGTCCTGCTGGTCGCCTCGCTGGCGGCGCAGTTCCGACTTCGCCGCTACGTACCGGGCGTGTACTGGACCACGGTCGTCCTCATCAGCGTCGTCGGTACACTGATCACCGACAACCTGACCGACGGTCTGAGCGTCAGCCTCATCGTCAGCACGGTCGCGTTCTCGGCGCTGCTCGCCCTGACGTTCGTCGGGTGGTACCGCGCCGAGCGCACTCTGTCGATCCACAGCATCGTGACGACGCGACGCGAGTCGTTCTACTGGCTCGTGGTGCTGTTCACCTTCGCGCTCGGCACCGCCGCGGGCGACCTGCTGATCGACCGGCTCGGACTGAGCCTGCGCACCGCAGTCATGATCTTCGCAGCCTCGATAGCGGTCATCTACGCGGTACACCGGTGGATGGGACTGGGCCCGATCCTGTCGTTCTGGATCGCCTACGTGCTCACCCGCCCGCTGGGCGGCTCGACGGGCGACTACCTCAGCGCAGCCACGGACGAGGGCGGCGCGGGGCTGGGCACCCTGGCCACCAGCCTGTTGTTCCTCGCCGCCATCGTGGCCACCGTCGTATACCTGACCGTGACGAGGAAGGACCGTACCGAACTCGTCCATCCCGGTTCACCCAGCACAGCGCCTGGCAATGCAGGCGACGCGTTCTCCGCAGCGGAGACGGCCGCCGAGTGAGACCCGGACGGATCCGCCGCCTTCGAGAGCTAGCCGGCGCTCCGGCCGAGAGATCGACGCCCTTGTCCATCCGTACTCATCCGTGGTCGTCTTGTCGGACACGGACCCGTGTCAGGCAGCGGGCAGCACGGGGAAGGTGACGATCACGCGGCTGCGTGGCGCCGGGACGACGAGAACGTCGCCGCCGGCAAGCCGGGCCAGCCGGCGCGCGAGCGGCAGACCGAGGCCGGAGCCGTCGCCGGTCACGCCGGTCACGCCCCGGTACCCAGGTTCGAACACCGCGTCCACCTCGTTGGGCGCGAACCCAGGGCCGTCATCCGTGACAGTCACCCGAGCGGCATTGGCCCGGCCCGTCGCGGGGCCGACCTCGTCGATGTGGAGGGCGACGGTTGACCGGGCGTATCGAAGGGCGTTGTCGACGATTGGCGCCAGGATTCGTTCGGCCAGGTCCGGGTCGCACAGCGCCGGCCGGACGACACCGTGGGCGCTCGTCCGGATCCGAGGGAACGCCGCGTTGGCGCTTCCCGCCAGCCGCGTGGCTACCTCGGTGAGGTCCGTATGGCCCGTCGTCGCGGTGCCGCCGTGCGCCTTCAGCAGGGTTTCGGCGATGCGGTTGATCTGGTCGACCTCACCGATGACCCCCTCGAGGGTCGCCCGCAGAAGTTCGGGCCGGGCGTCGTATCGGGCGCTCGCCTCGGCGCTGGCTCGCATCCGGGCCAACGGGGCCTTGAGCTCGTGCGCGATCTGTGAGGTGAGCAGAGTCTCATGCCGCAGGCTCGCCGCGAGCCGGGTGAGCAGGCCGTCCAGTGTTGCGGCGAGGCCTGTGATCTCGTCCCGCGGCGGCCCCAGCCCGAACCGCTGGTCCGGGTCATGGGCGCCCCAGTCACGGGCACGCGCCGTCATCTCGGCGACGGGGTGAAGCGCCGAGCCGACCACCCTGCGCACCAGGATGGCCGCGCCGGCCAGGATCACGACGTCGAGCGCGACCGCCGCGCCGACGGCCAGCCGCTCGCTGTGGGCGTATGGTGCGAGGCTGAGCGCCACCACTACCGTGCCGACGTGTCGTGAGCCGTCGAGTACCGGCGACGAGCGTAGCTCGACCTGGCCCACCATCCGGGTAGCCGGCCCGGACGACGCGAGCGCGGCCGCCGCCGAGTCCAGAGAACGTGCCGCGGGTGGGCGCACCACTGACGAGGACTCCAGGTCGAAAAGCCACATCCCCGGTTCGATCGCCTCGTCGCCCGGAGTCTCCTCGAGTACCAGGTGGCCGGAGTCGACCGCGACGAGCGCCGCGGCTGACCGGGCGTGCGACGCCAGTAGGGCGTCGGCGTCGTGGCGCAGCCAGCCGTGCAGCAGCAACCAGAAGGCGACGGTGAGCAGCGTGACCGAGATGGCTACGACCGCGATCGTGAGCCGCACCAGCCGCCGGCGCATCAGTCGAGCCGGTAACCGATGCCTCGCACCGTCGCGATCGACTCACGACCGCTGACGTCACGCAGCGCGCGCCGCAGCCGCGCCACGTAGCTGTCGAGAGTGTTCTCCCGCACCACCGAGCCCGGCGGCCACGCGCTCGAGATCAACGATGCCCGCCGCACCACCTCACCGCGCCGGCTGACCAGCGCTGCCAGCAGCCGGTACTCGGTCCGCGACAGTGAGCGCGCGCCCTCCGGTCCGGCGACGACGTGCCGTACCGGATCGAGGACGATCCCGGTCGCGGCGATGCCGGGCGCCCGGCGGATCAGTACGTCCAGGCGGGCGAGCAGCTCGTCGATCGCGAACGGCTTGGTCAGATAATCGTCGGCGCCGGCGCCGAATCCGAGCACCTTATCGGCGACCGAGGCTCTCGCGGACAGCAGCAACACCGGCGCCGTGATGCCACGGCTACGCAATGCTCCCAGCAGGTCTCGTCCGTCGGTGTCGGGGAGCGCTACGTCGAGGACAATCGCGTCGGGTGAAGCGGAACCGCCCGCGCGCCGCAAGGCATCGCCTCCCGTCGCCGCGGACCAGGCCACGTCGAACCCTTCGAGGCGCAGGACCCGGACGATCGTCGCGCACAGCACCTCATCGTCATCGACGACCGCAACGGTCCCGCGCATCAGCCTGGCAACGTTCCGAGCAGCCTCACGCCAAACGGAGGCGCGGACAGGCCGAACCGAGCGCAGGTGACCTCATCCACCACGATCGCCTCCGCCTGTTGCGAGGTCGGAACTACTACAAGCTACTACCTCGGATGGTCCCCTCCCGCGTACGGTCCACGCCGTCCCGGGAGAGGCGACGCCTGCTCCCGGGACGATCACCTCCCGGTCCGCCGGGCGGAGCTCAGGGTCCGGCGGGCGGACGCGGATCCTGCTGGGAGAGGCGCATCGAGCAGAAGTGGGGGCCGCACATGGAACAGAAGTGCGCGGACTTCGCTGCCGGGGCGGGCAGCGTCTCGTCGTGGTAGGCGCGGGCGGTCTCGGGATCGAGGGCGAGGTGGAACTGGTCGGCCCAGCGGAACGCGAACCGGGCGTCGGACAGGGCGTCGTCCCAGGCCTGGGCGCCGGGATGGCCCTTCGCGACGTCCGCGGCGTGCGCTGCGATCTTGTAGGCGATGACGCCGGCTTTGACGTCGTCCCGGTTGGGCAGGCCGAGGTGTTCCTTCGGGGTGACGTAGCAGAGCATCGCCGTGCCGTGCCAGCCGATCACCGCGGCGCCGATCGCCGAGGTGATGTGGTCATAGCCGGGCGCGATGTCGGTGGTCAGCGGGCCGAGGGTGTAGAACGGCGCGTCGTGGCAGAGTTCGCGCTGCAGGCGAACGTTCTCCTCGACCAGGTGCAACGGGACGTGCCCCGGCCCCTCGATCATCACCTGGACGTCGTGCCGCCACGCGATGCGGGTCAGCTCACCGAGGGTGGCGAGCTCGGCGAGCTGGGCCTCGTCGTTCGCGTCTGAGACGGAGCCCGGCCGCAGCCCGTCGCCGAGGGAGAACGTCACGTCGTAGGCCGCGAGAATCTCGCAGAGGTCCTCGAAATGTGTGTACAGGAAGTTTTCCTGCCCGTGGGCCCGGCACCAGGTGGCGAGAATGGCGCCGCCACGGGAGACGATTCCGGTCCGCCGCCGCGTGGTCAGCGGAATATACCGTGCCAGCACACCGGCGTGCACAGTCATGTAGTCGACACCCTGTTCGCACTGGCGGATGACGGCATCCCGATAGGCCGCCCAGGTGAGTTCTTCGGGGCGACCGCCAACCTGTTCCAGCGCCTCGTAGATCGGTACTGTGCCGATGGGTACCGGGGAGTTGCGCAGAATCCACTCCCGCGTGCGGTGGATGTCGGCGCCGGTCGACAGGTCCATGACGGTGTCAGCGCCCCAGCGAGTCGCCCACACCATTTTCTCCACCTCCTCGGCCATGGACGAGGTCACCGCCGAATTTCCCAGATTGGCGTTGATCTTCACCAGGAACGCGCGGCCGATCGCCATCGGTTCGGATTCCGGGTGGTTGACGTTCGCGGGCAGCACCGCGCGTCCGGCGGCGATCTCCGCCCGAACCGTCTCGGCCGGCAGACCCTCCCGGAGGCCGACGAACTCCATCTCTCGCGTGATCTCCCCACGCCGCGCATAGGCGCGCTGGGTGAGCGCCCCGCGACTCGGCGCCCGCGCACCTCGGCGCACGCCGCCCCGTGCCTGGTCGGTCTCGGCGTCAGCCCGCGCGTCGATCCAGGTCGCCCGCACCGCCGGCAGCCCACGGTTGACGTCGATCTCCACCTCGGGGTCCGTGTACGGACCCGAGGTGTCGTAGAGCACGAGGCTGTCGCCGGTACTGAGCACGACCTCACGCATCGGAACCCGCACCTGGGCGTCGGCGCCGAGCAGCCACGTCCGGCGACTACCGGGCAACGGCCCCGTAGTCGCGGCGGCCACCCGCGACGACGACGCCGACAACGACGACGACGACGCTGACAACGACGGCGAGAACACCCCGGAGTCATGTGGATCAGCGCAATCCGGGCCACCTGCATCAGGGAAAGAGGGTGATTCTCGAGAAGTAGCCACGGACAAAGGCAGCGAAACAAAACCTTCTTCGGACGGCGTCATGCCGAAACTCCCTACGCCGGCATTACCCGGACAGGTTCCTGCGGTCGACGGCCCTAGCCGCCCTCTCAGCCCCTGAGTGGAGCTCCCGCGATCTGCGATGTAGGGCCAGAATAAGCCAGCGGGGTTCCGCCTGTCCGCGAAAACTCCGATTCGATGCCGGAAAAGGGCTGTCACTGGCCCAGGTAGGTGACCTCGATGAGGTCGGGACGGGCGGCGAGCTCGGCAGCGGACGCGGTCAGTGCGACCCGCCCCCGGTCGAGCACATATCCACGGTCGGCGACCCGCAGCGCGAGCCCGGCGAACTGCTCGACCAGCAGCACCCCGGTGGACGTCTCGGCCGCGATGGCGCGCAGCAGCTCCAACAGCCGCGGTGCCACGCCGGGAGCGAGACCGAAGGACAGCTCGTCCACCAGCAGCAGCCGGGGCCGGCGCACCAGGGCGACAGCCAGCGCCAGTCGTTGCCGTTCGCCGCCGGACAACTCGCCCGCGGGCCGGTCCAGCAGCCCGGTCAGCGGCGGGAACCAGCCCAGCACGCGGTCGATCTCGCCCCGGTTGTGGCGCCCGGCGGCCATCCGCAGGTTCTCCCGGACGGTCAGCCGCCCCAGCGCCCCGCGTCCCTGTGGCACGACCGCGAGGCCACGGCGCGCCAGCGCACTCGACGCGGGCCGACGCACCCGCTCCCCCAGCAGGGTGAGCTGCCCGGAGCTGACCGGCAGCTGACCGGCAGCGGTGCGGATCAGTGTCGTCTTGCCGGCGCCGTTCGCCCCGAGTAATGCCACGATCTCCCCGGCCCGCACGGTCAGCGACACCTCGCGCAGTACCGGCCCCTCGTGATAGCCGCTGGTCACCCCCTCGAACACCAGCAGCTCGGCCGCGGCTTCCACCACCGAACCGGGTCGCCCGCCCGCGGGCGTTATCGCGTCCGGCTGCGGCCCCCCGCCCGACGACAGCACCGCCCCGGCCGGCGACGGCGGGTCAGCCAGTGCGGACGGGCTGCCCGTGAGGTCCGACGGACCGGCAGCGGAGGAACCGACGGAGGCCGACGGGTCGGCGACGGACGAGCCAGCGGGGGCAGACCGGGAACCAGGAGCGGACGGGGCACCGGGGAAGGAGGAGGCACCGGGGGCGGGCGGGGCATCGATCTCGCCGAGGTAGGCGGCCCGCACCGCGGGGTCGGCGCGGACGGCCTCCGGACGGCCGTCGGCGACGATCCGGCCACCGTCCAGGACGAGCACGTGATCGCAGACGTCGAAGACGAGCTGGAGGTCATGGTCGACGAGCAGGACGGCGACGCCGTCCCCGGCGATCCGGCGGATGCGGTCGGCGAGCTTGTGGCGGTCAGCCGGGTCGAGCCCGGCGGCCGGTTCGTCGAGCAGCAGGACGCCGGGGCGACCGGCCAGTGCCCGGCCCAGGGCGACGGACGCCCGTTCATCATGGGTCAGCGTCGACGGGAGCAGCCCGGCGATCGCCTCCAGCCCGAACTCCCCCGTCCGCGACCCGTCCATGCGCACAGTGGCGGGACGCGCATCCTCGTCGTGCGCTGCACCGGGGTGCGCAACGCCGGCACCGGCAGTGGCGACGACAGCGAGATTCTCCTCGACGTCGAGGCTGTCGAACAGCTCCAGGGCCTGGAAGGTGCGGGCGAGGCCGTGACGGGCCCGGGCGTGGGCCGGCAGGCCGATCAGAGACACGCCGTCCACCATCACCTCGCCGGAGAAGATCGCCGCGAAGCCGGTGAGGGCGTCGATCAGCGTCGTCTTCCCCGCGCCGTTCGGGCCGATCAGGCCGATGACGCTGCCCGCGGGCAGGGTGAACGCGACGTCCTCGACGATGCGGGTATCACCCTGCCCGGCCGAAAGCCCCGCCACGGCAAGTCGCGTGGCGCCCGGCGGGGCAGCGTTCGGCTGGACGTTCATGCGGCACCTCCGGTGCGTCCAGCGCGGTGGGTGCCGACGGGACGGTCAGGCCTGGCGGCGAGGCGCGGGCCGTCCGGGCGGCGCGGGCGGGACAGGCGGGACGGGCGCGCGCCGTCCCGACGGCTGCTGTTGCTGCTGCTGCTGGGAAGCCAGCCGAACACCGGCAGCCAGCTGGGCACGGCGGCCAACCGCGCCCCCACGGCCACGGCGCGGCCGGACGGATCACCGCCGTCCGGTGGCGCCGTATCGCCGCGGAAGGTCCGCGCGGGCCGGTGCACGAGCCCGGCGGGACGCAGCACGGCGAGCACGACGACGGCGAGCCCGCACAGCACCTGCTGGTACTCGCCGAGCCCGAAGGCCCGGTCGAGCGCGGTGAACAGCAGACCGTTCGGAGCGAGCAGGCCCGCGGCAACCGCTCCGCCGACGCTGGTCACCCCACCGACGGCGGCGATGGCGAGGAACAACAGCGAGGCCGTCACCCCGAACGAGTCGAACGAGAGGCGCCCCTGGCCGTAGCCGATGAGGCAGCCGCCGAGGCCGGCCAGGGCGGCCGACAGGGTGAAGGCGATGATCTTCGTGCGGCGCACGTCGATGCCGGCGGCGGACGCGGCCCGCTCGTTGGCCCGCACCGCGAGCATCTCGCGGCCGAGCCGGGCGGTGCGCAGCCGGGCCACCCCGTAGCCACACGCGGCGAGGACCGCGAGCGAGAGCAGACCGTAGCGGGCGCGGGGAAAGCCGGGGCCGGCGAGGCCGAGGTCCAGGCCGAACAGCTTCGGGTTCGGCACCAGGGAACCCTTGAGGCCGCCGGTGACCAGCGGATTGCCGAACACCGCCTGCTGGATGGCGACCCCGGCGACCAGGGTGATGAGCGCGAGGTCGACCCCGCGCAGCCGCCGGGAGACCACGCCGAGGAACAGCCCGGCGACGGCGGCGGCGAACGTGGCGATGATCGGCGCGATCGGGAAGGGGATACCAAGCTCGCCCTCCAGGCGGGCCAGCAGGAAACCGGCGACCCCGGCCAGCGTCATCTGCGCCAGGGACAGCTGACCGACATACCCGGTGAGCACCACGAACGACAGGCACACGACCGCCGCGGCCAGGCTGCGTTCGAGGCCGAGCCGGTAGGCACCGCTCAGCGCGAACAGGGCGACGACCCCGACCGCGACGCCGACGACGAGCCCGCCGAGCGGGCGCCGCGACGGCATGACGACGGGCAGCGGTGCGGACACCAGGGTGCCGGCCGAGCGGCCCGGGATCAGCGTGCCGCGCCGCCCGGCGACCACCAGGACGAGGATCATCGGGATGAGATCGCGCATGCCGGGCTGGTTGAGCCAGGTCGCGTCCTGCTGCAGGGGCAGCAGCACCGACTGCGCCACGCCGATGGCGAGCGCGCCGACGACGGTCAGCCAGAACGACGACAGTCCGCCGAGCAGCGCCGCGGCCAGCGCCGGGACGACGAGCAGGGAGTAGCTGGTCGGGTTCAGCGAGCTGATCGGAGCGACGAGGATGCCGGCGAGCGCGGCGAGCACCGCGCCGAGCATCCAGTTCACCGCGGCGATCCAGCCGGGGCGCCGGCCGAGCAGGGCGGTGGTCTCCTCGTCGTCGGCGACGGCCCGGGTGGCCAGGCCGAACATCGTCCAGCGCGACACCGCCCACAGGCCGATCGCGGCCACGACGACGATCCCGGCGAGCACCAGCCGGTCGCTGGACACGGTGGCGCCGAACACGTGCAGCGGATGCTGTGGCAGCACCGGGGTGAGGAACCGGTTGTCGGTGCCGAACTGGATGACGGCGACCGACTGCAGGGCGATGGTCAACCCGACCGCGGCGACGACCGTCATCATCGGCTGGGCGCGGCGCAGCGGCCGGAAAACGAGAACGTATACCGCGAGCGAGAGCAGCGCGGCCATGACAAGGGAAACCGTCAGCGCAAGGCCAAACGTCGGCGTGTCGGTCAGATGAATTCGTGGTGGCAATCCGACGACTGGTAGAACAAGGTCGCCGACTTCGCGAAGCTCGGCGTACTGATAGGTCGCGTACATGGCGAGGGCGCCATGCGCGATGTTGATGACACCGGACGCCCGGTAGGTGAGTACCAGCCCCAGGCCGAGCGCCGCGTACACCGCGCCAGGTCCCAGGCCCAGCAGCAGGGCGGCTAGATAGGTGTCCACGGGGCTCCCGAGCTGGCGGACGGCGTCCCGGTCGACCGGCGGAGGCGCGGACGACGCGGCGGTGGGGCGGTGGGGCGGTGCGTGCGTGCGTGCTCATCGCATCATGTCCGTCCCGCCGGGTCGGCGCGCTCCCGCCCCGATTCCAGGTGACTGGGAGTGTAACTTGACCGCCCGTGAGACAAGCTTCCCGCGCCCTGTTCGCGTTCTCCGTCGCCCTTTCCGTCGCCGTGGCCGGTGCCGGATGCACGAGCCAGCGTGGTGGCTCATCCGGCGGCGCAACCTCCAGCGCTTCGGCCAGCCATCTGACCGGGACGCCGATCACTCTCGGTTTCGTCACCGTCGAGAACTCCGCGCTCGGCTCCTACCCGGAGACCCGCCGGGCGGCGCAGGCCGCCGTGGACCGGGCGAACTCCGCGCTCGACGGGGTCGGCGGCCATCCGCTGAAGCTCGTCACCTGTGCCACCGACGGCTCGCCGGAATCGTCGCAGAACTGTGCCAACACGCTCGTCGCGGCCAAGCCCGTGGCCGTCGTCGGCGGCATCGACTTCGGTACCCAGGCGGCTATGCCCATCTACGAGTCGGCCCACATCCCCTACGTCACCGGATCGCCGCAGTTGTCCGGTGAGCTGGATTCGAAGAACGCGTTCGCCCTTTCCGGCGGATCGGTGGCGGAACTGCTCGGCATCACCGAGTACCTGACGTCGACCAAGCACATCCGCAGCGCCCATGCCCTGTATGTCGACCTGCCCGGCCTGCTGACCGCGGCCATCCAGGGCTCACAGAATATTCTGCGCAAGAAGGGTGTCACCGACGTCAAGCTCATTGCCGAGAAGGCCGACGCCGCCGACTTCGCCCCCGCGGTGACCCAGGCCGCGGCCGGCAACCCGGATGCGATCATCGTGGTGTTCCAGGCGGCGGCCTGCGCCCGGATCGCCCAGGCGGCGGCCTCACTGAACGTGCGCAGCGACATCTACTTCGTCGGTGCCTGTGCGACGCCGGCGGTCCCGCGGGCCGCGGCCGGCCACACGCAGAACCTGTACTTCGCCTCCAGCTACCTGCCGGTCACCACCAGTGGCGGTGACGCGGACGTGGCCGCCTTCCGCGCGGCCGTGCCGGAGAACGACCGCACCTCGGCCTCGCAGGGCGCGTTCTCCACGGTGCTGGATGTGCGGGCGCTGCTCGCGAAGACCCCCCAGTCGACCCCGGCGGCCCTGACCGCGACGTTGCGGGCGACCCAGAACGAGCCGAACGTCATGGCCCACCCGTACACCTGCGACGGCAAGCAGCTGAGCATCTTCCCGGCCGTGTGCAACTCCGCGGTACGGCTGCTGCACTGGCAGGGCAGCTCCTTCACCGACGTCACGGGCACCTGGCAGGACGGCCGCCAGCTCATCGGTCTGATCAACTGATCTGACGACCTGACGACCTGACGACCTGACCACCGGGCCGGCGGCCGTCTCCGTGTCGGCACGTCACCGCCGCCCGGCACCGTGCGCCATCCGCGCGACGGGCACCCCGCCCGCGGCCGCTGCCCCCCGCACCATCCGACCCGATGACCGACTCGGGCCGGATGGTGCGGGGGTGGCGGCTCAGATCTCGGCGACGGCCTGGGCGAACTGCGACTGGTACAGCCGTGCGTACGCGCCGTCGGCGTCGAGCAGGGTCTCGTGGTTGCCCTGCTCGACGATCGCGCCGTTCTCCATCACCAGGATGGTGTCGGCGTCCCGGATGGTGGACAGCCGGTGGGCGATGACGAACGCCGTGCGCCCGGCCCGCAGGGTCGACATCGCCTGCTGGATGAGCACCTCGGTGCGGGTGTCGACCGAGCTCGTCGCCTCGTCAAGGACGAGGATGAGCGGCTCGACGAGAAACGCTCGGGCGATCGTGATGAGCTGCTTCTCGCCGGCGCTGACCCCGGTCCCCTCGTCGTCGAGGACGGTGTCGTATCCGGCCGGCAGGGTGCGGACGAACCGGTCGACGTGCGCCGCCCTGGCGGCGGCGACGACCTGCTCACGGGTCGCCCCGGCGGCCCCGTAGGCGATGTTCTCGGCGATGGTGCCGCCGAACAGCCAGGTGTCCTGCAGCACCATGCCGATCTGCGCCCGCAGCTCGTCGCGGGACAGCGCGGCGATGTCGACGCCATCGAGCGTGATCCGCCCGGAGGACACCTCGTAGAAGCGCATCAGCAGGTTGATCAGCGTCGTCTTGCCGGCGCCGGTGGGCCCCACGATCGCGACGGTGTGCCCGGGCTCGGCGGCCAGCGAGAGATCCTCGATCAGCGGCTTGCCCGGCTTGTAGCGGAAGCTGACGTGCTCGAACGCCACCCGGCCCCGCGGCACCGGCATCACCGCCGGTTCGGCCGCGTCCGGGGACTGCTCCTCGACGTCGAGCAGGTCGAACACCCGCTCCGCGGAGGCCACCCCGGACTGAAGCAGGTTCGCCATGCTCGCGACCTGCGTCAGCGGCTGGCTGAACTGGCGGGAGTACTGGATGAACGCCTGCACGTCACCGATCGAGAGCGAGCCGGAGGCCACCCGCAGCCCGCCGATCACCGCCACCAGCACGTAGTTGATGTTCCCGATGAACATCATCGCCGGCTGCATGAGGCCGGACATCGACTGGGCCCGCCAGCTCGCCGCGTAGAGCTGCTCGTTGTACTCGCGGAAGATCTCGGCCGACTCCGCCTGACGGCCGAACGCGCGGACCAGCGTGTGCCCGGTGTACATCTCCTCGATGTGCGCGTTGAGCCGGCCGGTGAGCCGCCACTGGGCGACGAACTGCGGCTGGGCGAGTTTGCCGATCCGGGCCGCCAGGATCACCGACACCGGGACGGTCACCAGCGCGACGAGCGCCAGCACCCAGGAGATCCAGAACATCACCGAGAGCACGCCGACGATCGTCAGGACCGACACGACGAGCTGGGCCATGCTCTGCTGCAGCGTCTGCCCGAGGTTGTCGATGTCGTTGGTGACCCGGCTGAGCACCTCGCCGCGGGGCTGGTCGTCGAAATAGCGCACGGGCAGGCGGGCGAGCTTGTCCTGCACCTCGGTACGCAGATCACTGATCGCGCGCTGGAGGGCCCGGGCGATCAGCCGGGCCTGGAACACCCCGCACACCCCGGCGGCGGCGTAGATCAGAACGACGGCGAGCAGCACCCGGCCGATGGCGTCGAAGTCCATGCCGCCACCGGGTGTGACGTGCAGCGACGAGAGCAGATCAGCCTGCGTGCCATGACCCGTGGCCCGCAGCCGCGCGACGGCGTCGGCCTTCGACATGCCCGCCGGCACGTGCCGGCTGAACACACCGGCGAGCACCAGGTCGGTGGCATGCCCGAGCAGCCGCGGACCGGTGACGTTGAGCGCGACGTTCGCGACCGCGAGGAGCCCGGCGACGATCAGGAGCGAACGCTGCGGGCGCAGCCGGCGCAGCAGCCGCCGGGTGGAGCCGGCGAAGTCCGCCGACTTCTCCGCCACCCCGCCGGCGACGAACCGCGCCGGCCCGGGCGGCGGAAGGGGCACCCGGCGGGGGGCGGGGGCGGAGGGGTTCCCGCTCGCATCGCCGTTCCCGCTCATGCTGCCTCCTGTTCGGTGAGCTGCGACAGGACGATCTCGCGGTAGGTGGGGTTGTCCCCCATGAGCTCATGATGCGTGCCGACACCGACAATCTCGCCGGCCTCCAGCACGATGATCTGGTCGGCGTCGCGGATCGTCGCCACCCGCTGGGCGACGATGAGGACACAGGCCTGCGCCGTCTCCTGGGCGAGCGCGGCCCGCAGCCGGGCGTCCGTGGCGTAGTCGAGCGCGGAGAACGAGTCGTCGAACAGATAGATCTCGGGCCGGTGGACAAGCACCCGGGCGATGGCCAGGCGCTGGCGCTGCCCGCCGGAGACATTCGTGCCGCCCTGGGCGATGGAGCTGGCGAGCCCGTCCGGCATTGCCTCGACGAACTCCTTGGCCTGCGCGATCTCCAGGGCGCGCCAGAGCTCCTCGTCGGTGGCGTCTGGATTGCCGTAGCGCAGGTTCGACGCGATCGTCCCGGAGAACAGGTACGGCCGCTGCGGGACGATGCCGACGGTGCGGCTGAGCACCGCCGGGTCGAGCTCACGCACGTCCACCCCGTCGACGAGCACCGCGCCCTCGGTCGCCTCAGCGATCCGCGGGATCAGACCCACCAGGGTGGTCTTCCCACTTCCGGTGCTGCCGATGATCGCGGTCGTCCGACCGGGACCGGCCCGCAGGCTGACCTCCCGCAGCACCGGGACCTCCGCCCCCGGGTACCGGAAACCGACCCCGCGCAGCTCAAGCTGGCCGGTGGCATGCAGCTGACGCACCGGCGCGGTCGGCGCCCGCAGCGACGACTCCGTGTCCAGCACCTCGGAGATGCGTTCCGCGCACACCTCGGCCCGCGGAATCATCATGAACATGAACGTCGCCATCATCACCGCCATAAGGATCTGCATCAGGTAGGCGATGAAGGCGGTGAGTGCGCCGATCCGCATGTCGCCCGCGTCGATCCGGTGCGCCCCGAACCAGATCACCGCGACGCTGGAGAAGTTCACGACGGTGAACACCAGCGGGAACATCATCCCGAGCAGGTTGCCGAAGCGCAGCGAGACGTCGGTGAGATCGTCGTTGGCGGCCCCGAAACGGTCACGCTCGTGGCCGTCGCGCACGAACGCCCGGATGACCCGCAGCCCGGTGATCTGCTCACGCAGGATCCGGTTGACCGTGTCCAGCCGCTCCTGCATGCCCCGCCCGAGCGGCCGCATCCGCCACACGATCAGCCCGATCGCGACCACCAGCACGGGGACGATCGCCACCAGCAACAGAGACAGCGCCGCGTCCTGATTGATGGCGAGGATGATCCCACCGACGCACATGATCGGAGCGGACACCAACATCGTCGCGCCGAGCAGGACCAGCATCTGCACCTGCTGGACGTCGTTCGTCGCCCGGGTGATCAGCGAGGGAGCACCGAACCGGTTGACCTCGCGGGCGGAGAACGCCTGCACCTGGTCGAACACCGCGCCGCGCAGATCTCGCCCGACCGCCATCGACACCCGGGCACCGAACATCACAGCGGCGCCGGCGCAGATGACCTGCACGACACTGACGCCGAGCATGACCGCGCCGATCCGGAGGATGTAGCCGGTGTCACCGACGACAACACCGTGGTCGATAATGTCCGCGTTCAGGGTCGGCAGATAGAGCATGCCGAGGGTGGACACCAGCTGCAGGGCCACCAGGGCGGTGAGCCGCCAGCGGTAGCGGTCGAGGTACACCCGCAGAAGTCGAAGGAGCATGGAGGGTCCTCTCAGCTACTGAACTGCTCGACTACATCGGCCACGCAACTTCTCAACCACGCGACTCCTCCGCCTCGTCACGTCCGCCTCGTCACGTCCGCCCGTCACGTCCGCCTCGTCACGTCCGCCCCGTCACACGACTCCACCCGACCATGCGGTCACCTGAACCAGGCGCGCAGCACAGACGACCATACGAGCACCGTGCTCGCGCCCACGTCGCACCGCACGCCCCATGCGGCCGCCCGGACCGGACGCGCGGTCGGCACGGCCGGACCGGACGCGCGGTCGGCATGGCCGGCGCGGCATGGCCGGCGCGGCACGGCGCCGCCGTGGACACGGCCATGGATCCTCCCCCACCACGCGTCACGCCGAGGACGAGGATCCACCGTTCGCGGGCAGGCCGATGGCCGGACAGGCCCGCGACCGGGGCTTTGCTCCGGACGCTTAGCGACCTTATGACCTCACCTGGACTTCAGGTCAAGAAGTTTTCGATCGACCTTCCGCCGACGTCACCACCTCGCGGTTGTGGTCATCGACGTGCCGTCGACGTGCCGCCACGAGAGACCGGGGAGTCCCGCACTCCGCGTCGACCGCGCGACCCACCACCCGGCGGCGCATGGACCGAACGATATGCGGCGCCCATCGTATCCACCCAACGAAAATCGACGAATGAGGTGCGCACCGAGCGCGCGTTTCCTGGAGAACAAATGGGACGATTTTGCTATGCCCGTAACCCCACGGCGTCACCGCGGACCAGGGTTCCCACCGCCCGCAGTCCGGGATCGCCCGCAGGAACCCTTACCCGCCACGCGGGCCGACCCCGATCAGCGACCGCGTTCCGACCGAGCTCGCTTTACGCTCCGCCCTCGACGCACCCCCCCACACGACCACGGTGCACCGTAACCCCACGAAATGCGGTGCGTGCGCGGCGATCGGCAATACCCCGCCCCGAACCCAACTCAAAAGTCAACGGCCGGCGCGACTGGCACTCGTGTGTGGTTAGACGCCCTCCTTGTGGCGCATGCAACCGATCCAACCCCGGACAGAACCGCTAGTCTCAGTACCGGCTGTACGGCAACGAACAGGCGGATCGGCGCGCCACTCGACCGTCAGGCGGCGATGCGGCCGTCGGACGGCGATGATCGGATGGCGGTGCGCTATGGCATGTCGCGGGGCAGCGGGGGCCGGCCGCCGGCTCCGGCTCGGGACGCACCACCACCACGATGATCGGACGGTATGGCGATGACTCTTTCCGGAGCCCGTCCTCGCGGCCCGAAAGCCGAGCTCGAGAACAAGAGTCAGCTCGCGCTTCTTCAACATCTCTACGAGCTCAACCAGCCTTATCGGGTCAGCTACGAGATGGTAGTCCGCAAAATTTGGGCGGACAGCGAGGACGCCCGGATCCGCCGTTCCCGCGCCCGGGATCTCAGCCGTCAGTTCCGTGGGGACAAGCAGATCGACTGGTCTGTCATCGAGAACTACGTCGAGCTGCTCTACCCGGACGACCACGATCAGCGTTGCGCGCAGCTCGACCGCTGCCGCCCGCTGCACGTCGAGGCGTTCGGCCTCGACCCGGCGGACGACAGCGGCGCCTCGGCCCCGGCGCCCAGCCCCGAGTACGTGGCCGAACTTGAAGGGCAGCTGGCCGAAGCACGTATGCGCGCGTCCTTCGCCACCGCGCTCCTGGTAATCGTCCGCGCGGAGAACGCGGCGCTGCGTGGTAGGACCGCGTCGTTCGGCTGGTTCGCCCCCCGCCACCCGGTTGTCGAGCGCACCTCCGGCGCTCGCGACTCCAGCGAGCGCACCTTCACTGGTCGCAGCTCCACCGGTCGCGATTCAGCCGGTCGCGATTCAGCCGGTCGCGATTCAGCCGGTCGCGATTCGGCCGGTCGGGGCCCCGTCGACCCGGCGACCGCGCCAATCCCCCGTTCCCCGTCCCCGCGCAGCTCTCCGCTTCACCGCCGCGCCGGCCGGCCGTTCGCCCCGCGACCCGACCTCCCCGCGGAGCCGCCCGCCCCGAGGTCTCCCGGCTCGCTGGGCTGGTCGCGCCCCGCTCCCCGACCCGCGGGCGCGACCCCTCGGCCCTACCCGTCAGCCACCTATCCCACGCCGCTGCGCTCGGCAGCCGCCTACACGAGGGCCTCCTTTCCGGTCGGCGCTCATGCACCCGCCGCCCACCCGGCGACTCACGTGCCCGCGTCGGCCACCGGTCCCGACGGCAGCGCATCTCGTTCCGACGCCGGTCCGGGTTCCAGCGCCGGCCACTTTCTCACTGCCGCCGTGGCGGCCACCTCGGCCGCCGCGTCGAAGCCCGCCACGACCTCCGGAAGATCCGCGCACACCGCACCTGACGGCGCGACGTCCGCCGGCACCAGGTCGGCCAGAACCAGGCCCGCCAGCGCCACACCCGCCGACGCCACACCTGCCCGGATGACACCCCACACCGCTTCGTCCCAGCCGTTCGAGGCGTTCGAGGCGTCCCAGCCGTTCGAGGCGTTCGAGGCGAGCGGACGAGCCCGTCACGGCAGCTCCCCAGGCCCCGGTCACTCCACCTCCATCACAACGGTTGCCCGACCAGCGGGCAGTACATCGCCGAGCGGTCGACCGGCGGGCGACCGGTTCCTGAACGGCGAGCCGGACATTCTCGCCGCAGGTCCAGCCCGCCGCCGGGGCCGCTGACCTTTCGGCCTCCCCTCGATCGCACCGACGAGAACGCGGGCACAGTTCTGCACTGCCGGGGAGCGCCCTGAGCGACACGGCGCCCCCGGCACAAGATGTCCGCAGCACGACCGGTGCCGGCCAGGAGACCCACCGCGGAACCAGCCTGGGCAGATCACGGCATTTTCGTCCTCAACAGCGGCTATTTGCTGCATATCGCCCGACCACTGCGTTTCCCCCAGAGAGAGGCCCGATACGGGAGGAGCCTGGAAAAGCGAGGTATCCGCGCGATGGCCTGGATGAATACTCGAGGCGCGCATCACCGGGGAGCGACCCACGTAGCCTTACCCGATGCGAGCATCCGATAAAACCGGCGCGGTATGGCCAACGCCACTGTGGCCCAGGTTGGCACCGCAGGGCCAACGGATGCTTGGCGGCGCAGATAACGGGCATCCCGGCCAGATCCGCCCGGCCCGCCGCCGGGCGACGCCGCAGACGGGAGGCCCGCAGCATGGACCAGCAGACGTTCGTCAAGCTGCTCAACGACGACCTCAGCTCGGAGTACCAGTCGATCATCCAGTACATCCAGCACGGCGCGACCATCACCGGTCCGCAGTTCCTGGCCGTCGGCGAGGAGATCAAGCGGCACCTGCCCCAGGAGCTCAACCACGCGAAGATCCTCGCGGAACAGGTCTCCTTCCTCGGTGGCACGCCGACCGCCGAGGTGTCCTCGATCCAACCCGTCACCGGGCCCGAGGAGGCGTTGCGCACCGACCTGCAGCTGGAGTCCGAGCAGCTCGACCGCTACCGCGAGCGGGTCGTGCAGGCGCACGAACTCGGCTTGGCCGACGTCGCCGAGGCGCTGAGGCCCCTGCTGGAGCAGACCCAGGAGCACGTCCGCGACCTGCAGACCGCCCTCGGACGCTGACGGGCACCGCTGCGGGGGGGGGGGGGGGGGGGGGGGCGCCCCGCCCCCCCCCCCCCCCCCCCCCCGCGGGGGGGGTTTTTAAAAAATTTCACTAGCCCCCTCACACCCCAATTGTTTTTTTATCGGGTG
>NZ_JALKFZ020000180.1 GCF_023243075.1 Frankia sp. AiPa1
GACCGCCACCGGGCACTCCAGTTCATGGTCACCTAACGCGACAGATCGTCACACCACGCGACCTTCGCGCAGCCCTGATATGTACCGGCACAGGTCATACATATGACGCGACTTGTCGCCGCAGCCCGGCCAGCGCCCTCTTGACCGGCCTGAACGCCGACGACACACCCATTCGGCCGTCGCCGTAGCCGCCGAGAGAGACCGTCATACGGGGGTCCGATGTCAGTGATCGGTCACATCCTGCGTCAAGCTGACCATGCTCAGCGGGTCGCCAGCACGTAGGCAACGAATGATCCCCGCGCGGGCGGAACGGACATACCGGCCTGGAATGCGGTATCCGATGTTGTAGGCTGAACCATCCCAGACGGGACGGACGCCTCGTGAGCTGGAGTTTTTCGGCGAGTTTAGACAGTTCCACATCGGTGGAAGTCCGTGGCGCCGGGCGGTAAGATTGCCGACGACCGATACGACGGATGGCTCCGCAGCGACGACAACTACCGATGAGAAGGAATTGAATGGTATCCACCTGGGTGGATTTCCGTGCCAGGAGACCTCCCCGCAAAGACGAGGTAGCCGGGCATCGAGCCCGCCTTGATGCTGAGGTTCGGGCCTACCGACTGAAGGAGATCCGCGAGGAGCAGGGTCTCACCCAGACCGAGCTCGCGGAGCGGATGCATGTCAAGCAGCCATCGGTCTCTGACCTGGAGCGCGGCGCGCTTGATCGAGCGGGCCTGTCGACCATCCGCGCGTACGTTGAGGCACTCGGCGGGAAGGTCGAGATAGTCGCCGATTTCGGCGACCGGCGCGTGGTCCTGAGCTGACCGAAAAAAGCTGGTTGACGCGGGCAGCGCGGTAGGACGCCAGACGCGACGATCCGCGGATGATCCCCGCGCGGGCGGGGCGGTGGTGGTTGTCCGTACAACTGTCGCATGGCTTCCGCGGCCGGGTGGGCGCACATGCGGCAGAGTGATGGTGTCATGCTGTTCGGGTGACAGTCGGGGGCGAAAGGGATGCCGTCGACTGTTTTGTGTCGTTTGCGGACGATGGGCGGCCGTGGGCGGAGTGGATCTGCGGGGCGCTGGAGCGGGCCGGGCAGCGGGTCGCCAACGAGGCGTGGGATGTGGTGCCGGGAACGCATCGGGTGGCCTGGCTGGATCGGGTGATGCGGCAGGCCGGGTGCACGATCGCGGTGGTGTCCGACGGGTACCTGGAGTCGCCAGAGGCATTCGCCCAGTGGGGAGCGGCCTGGTCGCCGCCGGTGGCCGGCGGGTCGACCGCCGATCGGCCGCTGCTGGTGGTCCGGGTGACGGACCGGCCGATCCCGGGACTGCTGGGGCAGATCGCGCCGATTGACCTGGTCGACCGGGGCGAGTCGGCGGCGGAGGCGGTGCTGATCGGTGCCGTGCGGGCCCGGCTGGGACTGGGCCGCGAGGCGTCGCCAGCTCGCGGCGAGGGCGTCGGCCCGGGCGAGGCCTCCGATACCGGCGAGGTCACCGGCGAGGGACGGGTGCGGTTTCCGGGGGCGGGGGGCGCGCCGGTGTTCCCGGCGGAGCTGCCGGCGGTGTGGAACGTGCCGCGGGCGTCCGCGCGCTTCGTCGGGCGGGCCGACGAGCTGGGACGCCTCGACGCGGCGCTCGCCGACGGTGCGATGGTCGCGGTGACGGGGCTCGCCGGGATCGGGAAGTCGAGCCTGGCGGCCGAATTCGTCAGCCGGCATCGGATGGACTACCAGGCCGTCTGGTGGGTGCCGGCGGGACGGCCCGAGCTCGTCGGGCAGCGGGTGCGGCAGCTCGCCCCGGCGCTGGGGCTGCCGGCACATGCCGAACCCGCGGCGGTTCTGAACCGTCTGGACGCGGCGGGGGGACGCTGGCTACTCGTCCTCGACGACGTCGGCGATGCCGCTGACCTGCCCGGATGGTTGCGGCCGTCGGAGGGTGCCGGGCGGGTGCTGGCGACCTCGCGCGGGTCGGCCTGGGACTGGCGGCGCCAACTCGACGGCGGGTGGAACGGGCAGGTCCTCGGGCTCGCGCCGTTCACTCGGGGCGAGTCGGTGGCCCTGCTGGGCGACCGACTGGGAGCCGGTGTCGTCGACGGAGCGCCGGCTGACCGCATCGCCGAGCTCCTCGGTGATCATCCGCTGGCGTTGGACCAGGCCGCGCGGCGGATCATCGACGTCCACGGCAGGACGGACGGCTTCCTCACCGAACTGGAACGCGGCGCCGCCGGTGGACCGGAGCCTGGGCAGGGTCTGCTGGCGGCGTTGGGTGAGCGACCAGTGCCAGGACGGCCCGGCGTCACCGTGGAGACCTTGTGGGACGCGTCCATCCAGCACCTGGACGCCGAGCATCCCGCGGCCGGCGCCCTGCTGCGCCTCGCCGCCCACGGCGACACCACCCGGTTCCCGCTGCGTGCGCTGACCGCCGACCAGAGCATCATCCCCGACGCGGGGCTACGGGCCGCCGCGAGCGACCCGATGGAGCTGGGCGCGACGACCGCGGCCCTCGAACGCGCGGGGCTCGCCCACTGGGACGGCGCCAGCGTCGCGATGCATCCCCTGGTGCGTTCCGCGGTGCGCGCGCACACCGCGCCCGAGCAGTCCGCCGAGTTACGCGACGGCCTCGGCCGGATGCTGCACGCCGCCCTGCCCGAAAACGTCACCGCCAACCCGGACGCCTGGCCCATCTGGCGTGAGCTCCTCCCCCACGCCCTGGCGACCCTGGAGGCCACCGCACCGGCCGCCGACACCCCGCATACCGCCTGGCTCGCCGAACACACCGCCGCCTACCTCGTCGAACACGGTCACCCAGAACAGGCCGAGGCGCTGGCCGCCCGGGCCGTGGACGCCCAGGAACGCCTGGCCGGCCCCGACCATCCCGACACGCTCACCGCCCGCGAGGTCCACATCCGCGCGGCGTTGAACGCCGATCACCCCGCCGTCGCCGGCCCCTTGGCCGAACGCAACGCCGCCGATCGTGAGCGCGTCCTCGGCTCCGAGCACCCCGACACCCTGACCAGCCGCGACACGCTCGCCCTGACCTACCAGCAGGCCGGATACCTGGATCACGCCCAGGAGCTCTTCACCGAGAATCTCGCCGACCGCCAGCGCATCCTCGGCCCCGAGCACCCGGCAACGCTGGAAAGCCGCCACAACCTGGGCTCCGTCCTCGACGACGCCGGCCGCGCCGACGACGCCACCCGCGTTCTGCGACCCACCTTGCTCGCCCGCGACCGCATCCTCGGTCCGGAGCACCCCGACACCCTCACCACCCGCTACCAGCTCGCCACCACCTACCAGCGCATGGGCGCCACCGCGGACGCCCTCGCCCACGCCGAACCCACCCTCGCCGCCCGCGAACGCATCCTCGGCCCCGACCACCCCAACACCCTCGACAGCCGCCACGACCTCGGCGCCACCTACCACCAGGCCGGACGCTGGAACGACGCCGCACGCGAGCTCGATCACAGCCTCGCGGCCCGCGAGCGCGTCCTCGGCCCCGACCACCCTGACACTCTCGACAGCACTGATGCACTCGGGCGTGTCCACCGCGCAGCAGGGCGGCCGGAGCTCGCCGTGCCGCTCTTCGAACGAGCAGTCGCTGGCCGTGAACAAAGCCTCAGCGCCGACCACCCCGCCACCGCCCAGAGCCGCGAGCAGCTTGCAGCCGCGCACGTGGCCGCCGGTCGGCCGGTTGAGGCCATTCCGCATCTTGAGCGGGTGCTTGACCGACATGAACGTGTCCTCGGTCCGTCGGACCCACACACCATGCATGTCCGAGAAGATCTTACTTCTCTCTACCGCAACGGAGGCCACCTGGAAGGCACACACCATCACCTTGAACGACAGCTCGCCGCCCGCCTGCGCACCGACGGGGTCGGCCACGAGCGCACGCTGCGCACCGCCACCGACCTGGCTGAGGCATGCCGTCAGACCGGCCGGCTCCCGCAGGCTGTCACCCTTCACGAGCGCGTCCACGACACCCGCCGCGAGCTCCTCGGCCCCGCCCATCCCGACACCCGCGCGAGCCGGAGCAGCCTGGCCGACACGTACCGGCAGGCCGGCCGCCAAGGCGACGCGGTGCCCCTCTACCGTGCGGCTCTCTCCGACGCGATGCGCGAGCACGGCCCCTTCCACGAGGACACCATCCGCACCCGCCGCGCCCTCGCCGACACCCAGCACCGGCCGCGGACAGACAGACCGTCTCCACCGGAACGGCCGGCACCAGTCGAGCTGCCCGCCTCGGAGCAGCGCCCCGCCGCACCCGAGGTCAGATTCCCACGCCCCGGGCCCTGACCAGCACCGCGCCGCCAGCTATCAGCGATAGCCGGCTCCGACTGGACGGGACGCCGAACGCCTCGGCGTCAGGCTGGATCGGAGGGGTTTCCGGAACTGGAATCCGGATGTCCGGCCTCGTCGTCGTCCCAGACGCGACCAAGTCCTTCCAGCCGGTCGAACAGGCTCGGCTTCGCGTCGGCCGCGGCGGACTGCTCCAGCAGCCGGTCGAGCTCCTCCCGCTGCCGGGCGTCCGCCCGCGCGTTCGCCTCGTCGCGCTGCCTCCGCATGACCTCGTCCAATTCCCGCTGCGCCCATTCGAACTCATGCTCAGCGGCCAGACGGTGCGCAATGTTGTTGGCGCTGCGGGAGGCCCAGGTGCGGGTGAAGGAGCCATCCCAGTTGACCGGGCGCAGCGGCTTTCCCGAGGTCTCGGATGCGTTGCCTTGGCCGCTGGCCGGCTCGTCTCCTGAGCCGGGCTGGTCCCATGCGAGCGGTCCCGGCGCGGACGGTTCCGGCGCGGACGGTTCCGCGGAACCGTCGACGCGCGGCTCGGCGGGTGGTGCGGGCTCGGGCTCGGGCGCGTCGGCGGCTGGCTTCGGCGTGGCCGGCGATGCCGCAGGGCGGCCGACGTCGGCGGAGCGGTCGGGGTCCGGGTCGCTCGGAGCGTGGGGCACGGTGAACCTCCTGGTGACTGAGACTACCCGTGACGATCTCACCGCACCCCGTTCCCGGCGGTGACAAGCGGACACATCGCGTACTTTCGGTCATCAGCGGACCGCCCGGCGGCGACAGTAAGTGACTATGACCGTTGGGGTCACTCCCGGATCGCATTTCTCTCC
Source organism: Frankia sp. AiPa1 (assembly GCF_023243075.1). Lineage (GTDB taxonomy): Bacteria > Actinomycetota > Actinomycetes > Frankiales > Frankiaceae > Frankia. The sequence continues at coordinate 5,113 of NZ_JALKFZ020000180.1, forward strand.
ATCAGCTACCCCAAGCGCGACACGAATTTCGCTGTATGTGACAATTGTGCGCTTGAGTGAGCAGGTTGTCGCACGATCGGCGAGGGGGATTCGCTGGTGGAGCCGCTTGCGCCGTCCGACCCTGAGACCGTCGGCGGCTACCGGCTGGTGGCACGCCTGGGAACAGGCGGGATGGGACGGGTCTACCTCGCCCAGTCCCCGACCGGGGAACGGGTCGCCTTCAAAGTGATCAGGCCGGACCTGCTCGAGGGCGAGGAGATCCGCCAGCGGTTCGCCGACGAGATCGACGCGCTGCAGTTCGTCCACGGATCACGTAACGCCCGGTTCGAAGCGGCTGGGGTGGATTCGGATCCTCCCTGGCTGGCATTCGAATATGTGCCGGGCCGCACTCTGCGTCAACACGTCGCGGCTGATGGTCCGCTGGACGCGGCGGCGACCGCCACGCTGGGTGTGACGCTGACCGACGCCCTCGACAAGATCCACCGGGCCCGGCTGCTGCACCGCGACCTCAAGCCGCAGAACATCATCCTGGGGCCGGATGGTCCGAAGGTCATCGACTTCGGTCTGGCGGTCCTGGAGGGGCGGGTCGGCCATCTGACCGCGAGCGGGTTCATCGTGGGCACCCCGGCCTATCTGCCGCCGGAGCAGGCGAACGGCAACCGACAGCTGACGGCGGCGACGGACGTGTACGCGCTGGGCGCGACGCTCGTCTACGCGTCGACCGGGCACACGCTCTACCCGGCCCTGCCGGCAGCGGCGCTGATCACCGCGATCGTCGACACCAACACCGCGCCGGACCTGTCGAGTGTTCCCGGCGAGCTGACCGAGCTTCTCGCCGCGATGGTCGCTCTCGACCCCGCGGCCCGCCCCGGCGTGATGGAGGTCCAGCAACGCCTGGTCACCGTCGCCGAGTCCGGCGGGCCGATGCACCAGATGCGCCGCCTCCTTGAGGAGCGCACCTACGTGGCGCCCAGCCACAGCTCGTTACCGCCCGAGACCGCCGCCGCCCTTGCGGATGAGGCGTCCCCGGCCGTCGACGAGAACATCGGTCCCGCGGTCGCGGTCGGCGTGGTGCGCGAGCCGCCCCGCCGTGAACCGGCAGAGCCCGAGCCGGCAGAGCCCGAGCCGGCAGAGCCCGAGCTCGACCGCCGAGGGGCCGAGCAGACCGTGATCATCAGCCCGCCGCAGATGCCGCCCACCGATCTGTTACTGCCCGTGGGCACGGCAGGCGGCGTCAGGGCCGCGCCCACCTCGTCGCGTCCGCGCGGCTCGCGGCCGCTCAACGTGGGCTGGCTCGCCGACGAGCTTCGGGCCGCCTACGCCCGCGACGCCCCGCTCTAGCCGCGCGACGACGCACGGCCGCACCAGCGCCCTGCTCAGCCGACTCCGCCCGTCCGCATGAGTCCGCCCCATCCGAAAGAGGCAGTCCGTGGTCACAGCGCCTCCCCCGACGCCCTACGCCCCCGGTGCACGCGTCCTCATCCGGGACGAGGAGTGGCTGGTCCGCGGGGTCGTGCCGACGGCCCGCGACGGCTACCTGGTGAAGGTCACCGGGGCGTCGGAGTTCGTCCGGGGCCTGGACGCGTCGTTCTTCACCGAACTGGACCGCGTGCAGGCGCTGCTGCCTGAGGAGACCAAGCTCGTCCATGATTCGTCCGCGCAGTTCCGCCGCAGCCGGCTGTACCTGGAGGCGGTGCTGCGACGCACGCCGCTTCCCCGGTCCGAACGGCGGCTGGCTCTGGCCGGCACCTTCCTCCTCGACCCGCTGGACTACCAGCTGCGCCCGGCCGCCCTGGCGCTGAGCGGGCTGGAACCCCGGGTGCTCGTGGCCGACGTCGTGGGGCTTGGGAAGACCCTGGAGATCGGGCTGCTGCTGGGCGAGCTGATCCGGCGCGGGCGAGGTGAAAAGCTGCTCGTGGTCACCCCGCAGCATGTGCTCGAGCAGTTTCAGCACGAGCTGTGGACCCGGTTCTCCATTCCGCTCGTGCGGCTGGACGCCGTCGGTATCGAGCGAATCCAGCGGGAAATCCCGGCCGGACGCAATCCGTTCACCTACTTCAAGCGGGTGATCGTGTCCATCGACACGCTGAAGAATGTCGGCCTGTACGGCCATCATCTGGAGGATATCCGGTGGGACGCGGTCGTCATCGACGAGTCGCACAACCTGATCGGCGCGAACAGCCTGCGTAACCGGCTGGCTCGCACGCTGGCCGCGCAGACGGACGCGCTGATTCTCGCCAGCGCGACCCCACACAACGGCAACAAGCGCTCCTTCGGCGAGCTGATCCGGATGCTCGATCCGGTGGCGATCGCGAATCTGAACACCTACCAGCGTTCCGATATCGAGCACCTCTACATCCGACGGACCAAGATGTCCTCGGAGGTCCGGGACAAGGTCACGGACGTCTGGGCGGACCGCGGCCCCTCGGAGCGCCTGGTCTGCCCGGCCGGCCCGGCCGAGGAGCAGATCTTCGCCGAACTGACCGCCCACTGGGCACAGGCGCCCGCCGAGACGGCGGCTGAGACGGCGACCGGGGCAGCGACCGAACAGGTTCCGGCCCGACGTGGCGGCGGGCAGCAGCTGTTCCCGTACACGCTGGTGAAGGCATTCCTGTCCTCCCATCACGCGCTGTCGGAGTCCATTGACCACCGGCTGCGCTCGTCCACCCTGGCGAACAGTGCGAGCCAGGCCGACGAGCGAGCACGGTTGGAACGCCTTGGTCAGCTCGTCGGCGCGATGTCCGACAACGATTCGAGCAAGCTGAGCCGGCTGCTGACCCAACTGCGCGAGGCCGGAGTCGGGCCGGGCTCGCCGACGCGGGTCGTCATCTTCTCCGAGCGGCTCACCACGCTGCGCTGGCTGGCCCGGGTGGTCCCGGCGATGCTCGGCCTTCCGGTGGCGGAGAAACCGTCGGAGGGCAAGCAGAGCAGCGCCTCGTTCGACCAGCATTTCAACGATGCCAGAAACCGCGGGGCCACGCGCATTCTGTACAGCGACCTTTCCGCCGACGACCAGCAGAAAATCGTCGAGGAGTTCTCCCTCGCCCGGGCCGACGTACGGCTGCTGTTCACCAGCGACGTGGCCTCCGAAGGAGTGAACCTGCACCGGGCCTGCCACCAGCTCATTCACTATGACGTGCCGTGGAGCCTCATCCGCATCGAACAGCGTAACGGCCGCATCGACCGTTACGGCCAGCGGCACCAGCCACGCTTCGGGGCTTTGCTGCTCACGTCGGCGATTCCGCGGGCGTTGGACGACCGGGCGGTCGCCGCCAAGCTGCTTGCCGCCGAGGAGGAGGCATATCAGACCCTGGGCACCGCCGAGGCGGTGACCGGCCTGTATCTCGCCGACCGAGAGGAGCGGCGGCTGCTGCAGGACCTGCTCGCCGGCCGCACCGTCGAGGAGTCACTGGCCACCAGCGCCGCGCGGCACACCGTGCCCGGCACACCCGGCACACCCGGCACGCCGCCAGGCGCGGACGCGCTCGGCCTCGACGACGAACCGGACAAGGCAGACGAGCCGCGGCGCACCGCGGATACGGATACGGACGCGGAAGCGGCCGACGGGCCTGTCGTCGACCCGCTCGGGCTGGAAAACGATCCGGATCTCGACGCGCACGGCGCGGACCCGCAGCCGCAGCGGTTCACCCCACCCCGGCTGTTCCACGACGTGGCGGCGTTCGTCGACGAGGCGCTGTCCGAGGTCTACGACGGGCGGGCGGACACCGCGATCGGCCTGCAACGCGGGCTCGCCGACGCCCGGGGGCCGGACGGTCTGCGGCGGGCCACCTACTTCGCGCTCACGGCGCCGGAGGATCTGGAGGCCCGCCTCACCGACCTGCCTCGCACCTATCTGTCCCGGTTTCGCGACCAGGGGGGGCAGTTGCGGCTGCAGTTGACGGTGGACCAGTCCGAGGCCGAGGCGTCCCTGGCCGCGTCGCGCGCGGGCCGGGAGACGCTGTGGCCGGCCAAGGGGTTCCTGACCGACATCCACCCGGTCGTCGACTGGCTGGTCGACAAGGTGCTGGTGCGCCTGGACCGGCAGCAGGCGCCGGTGCTCACCGTCCAAGTCGACGAGCCGACCTTCCTGGTCCAGGGCGTGTACTGCAACGCGTTCGGGCAGCCGACCGTCGTCGAGTGGATGGCGCTGACCGGGCTGGCGGGACCGGTCCGGTTCCATCCGATGCACGAGGCGCTGACGGCGGCCGGTGTCGGCCCGGGGATGACGAACGTCCAGGCCGCTCTGGACCTCGCGCCGTTGCAGGCCCTCGTCCCGACGGCGGTCACCGCGGCCCGCGGCCGGCTCGAACAGCAGCGGGCCGACTGGGACGAGCGCATCGCCGAGCCACTGCGGGCCTACCTGGACCGCCTGGACGCCTGGGTGACCCGCAGCCTGCCCACCGGCGCCGAGCGGGCGGCGGCCCGGCAGGCGGACAGCGAGCGGGCGGTCGCGGCGCTGACGAAACGGGCACGTCTGGTCCGGGAAACCGTCCACCGGCAACGCGAGCTGGTCGAACGGCTGCACACCACCGGCGAGCCGATGCTGCGTGTCCTCGCTGTCCTCGCACCGACCCCGGGGGGTGCCCGATGACGTTCGACGCCCTGACCAACCGCGGCGAGTACCTCACGCCGTACTTCATCGAGGAAGTCCTCCCCGACGAGATCCGCAAGAACATCTCGGCGCGCTGGACCGAGCGGGAGAAGCCCGCGCTGGCTTTGAAGGCCCCGGCCAGCGATCGGGCGAGGACGAGGCCCGTCCGCCCCCGGGCCGAATCCCACGGCCGGCCTCTCGCGGTCTCCGTATCCGTCTCAGCACCCGTCTCCGACTCCGACAGTGGTCTGCGGACCGCCAGTGTCGATGCGGAACCGGCCGATTTCCGGGCGGCGGTGACGCCCCGCGCGGGGCTGCGGGACCTGCGCCGGTACTACTACGAGCGCAAAAGCGATCTCCTTGTCCTCGACCCGGACGAGGACGACGTCAAACGCGCCGAGGTGCTGCGCCAGCTGCACGACGGTGTCCTCGCCGCCCTCAGCTTCCCGCCACACCGCTACACCAGGACGGTCATCCACAGCGGCTCGGAGGTTGCCGTCCCGCTGGCCGCCGACGTCTCCGGGGTCTGGGCGGTGGAGTGCGACTGGGCCCTCAACGCCGACGAGGCGGTCGACCCGGTCGGCGCCGGCCGCCTGCTCGACCCCGTCGTTCTGAGCCCACGGGAGACGGTCACCTACGGGATGCGGCTGGCCTCGCACCTTTTCACCGTCGAGGAGCCCCCCCGCTACGTGCTGCTCCTCGCCGGCGGCGTCATGATCCTCGCCGACCGGCGGACCTGGGGTGAGGGCCGCTACCTCGCCGCGAACCTGGACGCGGCGTTCAGCCGGCACGACACGAAGCCGGGCGGCGAGATGGACGTGATCGCCGCCCTGTTCGGCGCGGACGCCCTGTGCCCGCCGGAGTCCGGTGGCGCCGAGCCGCTCGCGGACCTCATCGCCGGCTCCCAGAAGCAGGCCGTCGGAGTGACGGCGGAGCTGCGCAACGGCCTACGGGAATCGGTCGAACTCATCGCGGGCGAGGTACTGGCCCGCCTCGCCGAGGCCGGCGTGCGACCGGAGCAGATCGACGACCTGAAAACCCTCGGCGACCGGCTGACCCGGGAGGCGCTTCGCTACCTCTACCGGATCCTCGTACTGCTCTACGCCGAGGCCCGACCCGAACTCGGCATGCTCCCGGTGGATCATCCCGAGTACGCCGAGGGTTACAGCCTCGCGCGGCTCGGCGACCTGGTTGCCCGCCGGCCGCCGAACAGTCCGGCCGCGCGCAACGGCACGCACCTGTTCGAGTCGCTGGACCGCCTGTTCACGGCCGTCAACCAGGGCTACCACGCCCGCGGCACAACCCCGGCGGCCGATACCAACGAGCCAGGCGAGCCAGGCGAGCCAGCGCCCGGCGCCGGGGCGGATGAGCGGCACAGCGAACGCGAGGGCATCCGGTTCGAGGCGCTGCGCTCCGATCTGTTCGAACCGTCCTCGATCACGCTCATCGGCCAGTCCCTGCCCTGGCCCGACGACGAGGACGACGAGGAGGACCAGCCCGCTCGCGCCGGACGACCCGAAAAGATCGACACCCGCCTGCGCAACGGCGTGCTCTATGCGGTGCTACGCCACCTGATGATCACCAAGGGTGGTCGCCGGGCCCGAGGCGGCGCCCGCCGGCGCGGCGGCTTCATCTCCTACCGGCAGCTCGGCATTCCCCAGCTCGGCGCAGTCTACGAGGGCCTCATGTCCTACACCGGGTTCATCGCCGGCGAGGCCCTCTACGAGGTCGCCAAGGGCGGCGATCCCAAGGATGGCAGCTGGACCGTTCCCACCTCCCGCGCCGACCAGTACGCCGCCGAGGTGTTCGTCCACGAGGTGGATGCAGACGGCCACCGCACCGACCGGCGCCAGATTTACCCCGCCGGATCGTTCGTCTACCGCCTCTCCGGCCGTGACCGGCAGACATCCGCCTCCTACTACACCCCCCAGTCGCTGACCGAGGTCACGGTCCAGCTCGCGCTGCAATACCGGGTCGAGGAGGCCGGGCCCGACTTCAAAGCTCGGGAGATGCTCGACTGGACGATCTGCGAGCCAGCGCTTGGCTCCGGCGCGTTCCTCAACGAGGCCATCAACCAGGTCGCCGCCAAATACCTGCACCTTCGCCAGGAGGAGAAGCGAGCGGACGGGACACTCGACGAACCGCTCGACCCGGAGCGGTACGCCGTCGAACTGCAGAAGGTCAAGGCCTACATCGCGCTGCACAACAGCTATGGCGTCGACCTGAACGCGACCGCCATCGAACTCGCGGACGTCTCCCTCTGGTTGAACGTCATGCACCCGGGCCTGCAGGCGCCGTGGTTCGGCCTGCACCTGCGCCGCGGTAACTCCCTGGTCGGCGCCGGCCGCCGTTACTACACCCAGGACACCCTGGCCGACCGCTCCTGGCTCACCAGCGCACCCGTCGACCATCCTTTCCGCGACGGCGCACTGCCGAAGGGCGCGATCCACCACTTCCTGCTCCCCGCCGCCGGCTGGGGCGCGGTCGCCGCCGAAAAAGAAGCCAAGGACCTCGCTCCCGTCGACGCGAAGAAACTCGGCGCCTGGCGCCGCGCCATGACCAAGGCCCCCAGAACGAAGGCGGCCAAGGGCAAGACCAACCAGGCGGCGAAACTCGCCGCGCTCACCCGCCGCGCCGAGTACCTGTGGACCCTCGTCCAGCAGCGTCTCGCCCTGTCGGAGGCTGAAATCCGCCGGCAGATCGACGTCTGGGGTGCCGAGGACCTGCCCGAGGTCCGCGAGGTGGTTCCCCGCGCCAAGATCCTCGCCGATCTGGAAGCCCCCGGCACGCCCTACTGGCGCCTGAAGAAGCTGATGGACACCTGGTGCGCCCTCTGGTTCTGGCCCGTCGACGCCGCATCCCTGTTGGACGGCAGCGCCCCCGACTACCAGCGCGCATCCCTGCGCGTCACCACCGCCACGTCAGCCACGCCAGCCGCACCCACCGCGCCCACGGCGGCCCAGTCCGCATCCGGCACCGCCCCGGCACCGACGTCACCATCCGAACCGACGCCGCCCCGCACCTGGGAGACCGCGTCCATATTCGACGACGACGGCACCCTCGCGAACACCGCGCTGATCGCACCCCAGACCAGAACCGCTGCCAGCCCCAGCGGAAAGAAGCAGAACAGCCTGCCGCCGCCCCCCCTCGAACGAATCCGCGGCCCGTTCCCGCTCGCGAACCTGGACGACTGGATCCGCTTCGCCACCGCCCTGATCGGCACCGAAGACGTCGGCCAGGACACCTTCGCCGCCCACTTCTCCACCCTCGACGAGCTGGAGACCCACGAGGAGGACCTGGCCTCCTGGCTCGGCCAGGAAGAATGGCACCGCCTAGCCGAACTCTTCCCCTGGCTCGACACCGTAGAAACCATCGCTACCCGCCAGAGCTTCTTCCACTGGGATGTCGAGTTCGCCCAGGTTTTCACCAATCGTGGAGGCTTCGACCTCCAAGTCGGCAACCCACCTTGGGTCCGCCCAGATTGGACCGAAGATCTCGTCCTTGCCGAGCGAGAACCTTGGTTTGCACTCACGCCCGAATCGGACATCGAGAGTCAGAAGAAGCGTAGGAAGTCACATCTCGCTGAATTCGATGCACGGAATGCATTTCTGCTCGAGCGAGCAGATAACGTCGGTATCGCCGGCCAGCTTGGTTCTTCAGCACAATTCAAACTGCTCGAAGGCACACGACCGAATCTATACCGAGCCTTCATGATTCAAGTCTGGAGGCATCAGGGCACCCATGGAACATCCGGCCTAATTCACCCCGACACCCACTTCTCAGGAAAACAGGAAAAAAACCTCCGGGCCGCGTCCTACCGACATCTGCGGCTTCACGCCCACATTCACAATCGACGACTGCTTTTCAGCGATATCGACTGGAGCCGGCAGTTTAGCATCAACATTTACGGCACCGAAAAGAAAATCGAATTCTTGCATCTCAGCTGGCTCTTTGACCCGACAGTCCTGATCTCCTCGCTCGCTCACGACGGCACAGGAGTTACGCCCACAATCAAGCACGATGGGTATTGGGATCTGCGTCCCCACAGAAGCCGGGTAATTCAAGTCAATACGGACACGCTGTCCCTATGGCAACGTCTGGCCGGCGAGCCCGGCGGAGACCCCGCATCAGCCAGCCTTCTCTATCCCGTCAGCAGCGCCGAGCAGGGAGCTATCGAGGCACTCGCAAACTGGCAATATCGTGTCAAAGACCAGGATCCTTATACATCTGTCGGAATTCTGGAGACGAAGGCCCGGCGAGATGGCCTGATCGGGCCTTCGGCTGAAACTCCGCACAACTGGGAAGACGTCATTATACGCGGACCCCAGATCTCTATTTCGACTCCGTTCGCGAAGATGGCACCTAACACGAAGCACACAGATAAGCCAGTCCAGCTACTCTCGTTACCGGCAGACGCAGTACCTGCAACCGACTATGTTCGCGTAAGCTCAGTCGATCTGTTTCGTTCGGCCCTCGATAAATGGGGCGGGCGTCCCTGCACCGACATGTACAGGCTTTTCTGGCGTGAGCTGATCCCGCAGGACACCGAACGATCACTCTTCCCTGCCATCGAACCGCCCGGCCCAACTCACGTCAATGCAGTGCATTCACTTGCCGCTTCCAATAATCGAGATACAGCTATTACAGCGGGTTTTTGGAGTTCAATTCCGCTCGATTATTTGCTGCGTACCGCTGGCCGCTCACATCTAAATATCGCCGACGCTCGCGCCATGCCGACAGGCTCTTCCAATCACCCACTCGCCTCAGCGCTAATCCTCCGAGTACTGCGCCTAAACTGCCTGACCAAAGCATATGCACCACTTTGGAACGAACTATTTGAGGTAGAATGGGAGACACTCGACAGCTGGGCGACAGCGTGGCCGACATTGGAACGACTGGCCAACGTAGAGCCAGAGTGGACGTGGAATACACCCCTGCGTGCAGAGCTCGCACGACGAGCAGCCCTTGTGGAAATTGATGCCCTCGTCTCCACCTGGTTGGGTATCGACATCGATGCCCTTATAGCAATCTACCGCTCGCGATTTCCACAGCTCGTAGACTATGAGACTCAGATGTGGTTCGATGCCAAAGGTCGGAAAATTGCAGCTAACTTTAATGCGTACGGACACGGGCAGACGAAGGAAGACTGGATCGAGTTTCAGGAGCATCTGAAAAACCCGAAAATGAGGTTGCCGCCGGCTGGGTATGCGGCGCCGTTCTATAAGGCGGATCGAGAGAAAGAGATGCGGGCGGCGCACGCGGTCTTCTCGGCGCGGTTGCAGGCGGCGCGGGATGCCGGGTGGCGGGAGTCGGAGGACGGCCCGGCTGGTGTGGCGGCGGAACTCGGCGATGGAGTCGGGACAGGCCGAGGGGCAGTCGTGGAGCCGGGGTCGGCGGGATGAGGCCGACGGTTGCGGCGGATGAGCTGCGCAAGACGTTGACGCAGTATCTGACGACGACGTTCGCGCTGGCCGACTCCGATGAGCAGGCGGCGCTCGCCACGTTTCTCGACGACCCGGAGTACGGCATCTACCGGGGCCCCTACCTGCGGGTCCGCACGCCGTTCCGGACAGCGGCCGAGGGCTGGCGGGAGCATCTCGACTGGACGCCGGCCGGCTGGACTCCGTATGCCCACCAGGCGGCGGCGTTCGCGCGGCTGTCGACGAAAGACGGTCCGGCAAGGCCGACGGTGCTGACCACCGGCACCGGCTCCGGCAAGACTGAGGCGTTCCTGGTGCCCATCCTCGATTACTGTCGCCGGGCCCGCGCCGCCGGTCAGCGGGGAGTGAAGGCGCTGCTGCTGTATCCGATGAACGCGCTCGCGACCGACCAGACCGGTCGCCTCGACGCCTTCCTGCGGGATCCGGCGCTGGCCGGGATCACCGCCGGCCTTTACATCGGTGACAGCCCGGCGCAGGCCTACCCGCGGGTCATGACGAACCGGTCCGAGATCCGCCGCACCGTCCCGGACATTCTGATCACGAACTACAAGATGCTCGATCAGCTCCTGCAGCGCCCCGAGGACGTGCCGCTGTGGGAGAACGACAGCCTCGCCTACGTGGTGCTCGACGAGTTCCACACCTACGACGGGGCGCAGGGCACCGACGTCGCGATGCTGTTACGCCGGCTTGGCGCGGTCACCGGGGTCGCCCGGCCCGGCCGGCCGCTGGGCTCGGTCTGCCCGGTCGCCACCTCGGCGACGTTGGGCTCCGGCCTGCTGGGTGAGGAGACGACCACCGCGATCCGCACGGTTGCCGCCGAGGTGTTCGGCGTCCCGTTCGACGAGGGTTCGGTGATCGGTGAGGACCGTCTCGCCCCGGCCGAGGTGCTGGGCGAACCCGATGGCAATCTGAACGAGCCGACGCCGGCCGCTCTCGCCGCGCTGCGGATCGACGGGGACACTCCCGCTTCGACGCGGATCCTCGCCGAAGCGGTCCTCGGCCCGGGTCTGCGCGACGCCGACCTGCGCCCGACCGCGATCGGTGCCCGGTTGCGCCGCCACAAGCTGACCCGCGCCGTGCTGAACCTGCTCGGAGGCGAACCGCGCACCGCCCAGGAGGCCCTGGAGGGCTTCGCCCGGGAGGATCTGCGCGCCTGGAGCGTCGCGGTGGCCACCGAACCGACGATCGCGGCCGCGGGCCTCGCCCGGTTCGTCGCGCTGCTGTCGGTCGCCCGCGACCCCGACGACGCGCACCGTCCGCTGGTCACCGTCGAATCGCACCTGTGGGCGCGGGCGGTTTCCCGACTGCTGCGCGCCGTCGGCCCCCAGCCGGCCTTCGCCTGGGACGGCGAGCAGCGTCCCGCGCCGACGCCCGCCTTCGACCTCGCGAACGCCACCACACCCGAGGACGACTCCGTGTCCCCCGGTGACGAAGCCGGCCGGCACGGGCCCGGGGACGGCCCGGGACGGATGGTCGCGGACAGCGGTCAGCCGCTGCTGCCGGCGGTGTACTGCCGGCACTGTGGCCGGTCGGGATGGGCGGCGCTGTCCCCGGAACGCGACCCACGGGAACTGGTCACCGACCCGACGAAGATCTACCGGGCCAGCGTCGGACGGGACAAGAGACGAGTCCGGGCGCTGATCCGGGCGACCGAGCGGGAAACCGGCGTGCCGGCGGGCAGCCCGCTGATGGTGCTGGACTCGGCCGGGACCCGGCTGCACACGTTCGACCCGGCCGGCGCGCCGCTGCCAGACGTCCAGGCCGCCGCGGGTGGCGATCCCGCGCCGCAATCGGGGGTTCCCGTGCTGTGCGCACTGGACGACTCGGTCGGTGCGGAGGCGGACCGCTGCCCGGCCTGCGGGCTGGAGCAGGGCATCCGGTATCTGGGCGCCGGGCTTGCCGCGCTCGCTTCGGTCGCTGTGAGCCAGCTGTTCACCGGCGGTGAGCTGCCGGATCGGACATCCCAGCGGACATTGCTGTTCAACGACTCGGTGCAGGACGCGGCGCACCGGGCCGGATTCGTCGCCGCGCGGGCGTTCACGTTCTCGCTGCGCGCGCTGCTGGCGGACCAGCTCACCGATTCCACGCCGGTCGCGCTGAACGACCTGATCGCCGATCTGCTCGCCGCGTCCGGCGACCGCGAGACGCTGGCCGCGATCGTCCCACCCGAGCTGCATGACGTCGACGAGGTCGACGCGCTGCTCGCCGGTCGGGAACGTGGACGGCGGCCCACCTGGCGGCTGCTCGGCAACCGGCTCGGGTTCGCCACCGTCCTGGAATTCGGCCTGCGTTCCCGCAACGGGCGCACGCTGGAACTCACCCGCACCGTCGCCGCCGAGGCCACCCTGCCTGACCTGGACACCGCCCGCGGGCTGGCCCGGGACACACTGTTGCAAGGACAGGCCCAGCCGCTGGACTACGGCCAGCTCACCGACGCCCGGTTCGACGCCTACCTGCGCGGTCTGCTGGAGCGGCTGCGGATCCGCGGCGGCGTCTACCACCAGTGGCTCGGCAGATACCTGGACGAAGGCGGGCGACGCTACCGGATCTGGGGCGGCCGTCCGGACGGGATGCCCGCCTTTCCCCGTGGTCTTGCCGCGCCCGCGTTCCTGATGACCGCGTCCCGGCCCCGCACCCAGTTCGACGTGCTGTCCAGCACCGGCAACTGGTATCAGGACTGGACGACGCGCTGCCTGGGCCTGCCCCGCGACCAGGCCGCCGACTACCTGCGCGTGCTGCTGCCGCGGCTCGCCGACGCGGGTGTGCTCGCCCGGCGGGTCATCGTCCGACCGGTCGGCAACGGCCGGACGGGTGGCCGAGGCCGCGCGGGATCAACCCCAGCGTCCGGGATCGCCGTCTACGGTCTGCAGCCGGGCCATCTGCACGTGGTGCGTCTCGATGACGACGCCGCCGTCGAGGCCGGAGTGCGCTGCGATGCGTGCTCCTGGACCCAGACGGTGCCTCCCCACCGGGTCTCGGACTGGATCGGCCAGCCCTGCCACCGCTACCGGTGCCCGGGCATGCTTCGGCCCGCCCCGCTCCCCCGCGCCGCCGACGACTACTACCGGCGGCTCTACCGCGACGGCGGCCCGTTCCGGGTGGTGACGGCCGAGCACACCGGCCTGCTGACCCGCGAGCAGCGGGAGACCGTCGAACACGACTTCCGCCGCGGCGACGCGTACACCGATCCGAACGTGCTGTCCTGCACGCCGACACTGGAACTGGGTATCGACATCGGCGCGTTGTCGACCGTGCTGCTCGCCTCGCTGCCCACCGGGCCCGCGAACTACGTCCAGCGGGCCGGCCGGGCCGGGCGGGCAACCGGCAACGCGTTCGTCCTCACGCTGCTCGAACGCGGTGAGCGCGAACAGTACTATCTCGCCGAGCCCCGGGACATGATCGCCGGCGAGATCGCTCCGCCCGGGACCTACCTGTCGGCGATCGAGATCCTTCGCCGCCAGTATGTCGCCCACCTCGTTGACCTGGCGGCCCGGGACCGGCTGCCCGGCACCCGGCCGCTGCCACGGGTCACCGGCGCGCTGTTCGGCGCGGACGGCTGGCTGGCCGATTTTGTCGCCGCGGGCCTGCGGGCCGGATCGGCGCAGGTCGAGGTGTTCCTGGCCCTGTTCGGCGTCGCCGCCGGCAGCGGCGAGGCGGACCGCACCGCCGATACGGACCAGTACGTCAGTGACGCCGCGGCGGCGGAGCTGCGCGTCTACGCGACGGGTGGTCTGGCCGACGCGGCCCGCGCGGCCGAACAGGTGTGGGAGAACCGGATCGCCGGCCTGCGCCACCGACTCGACGCGATCGACCGGGCCCGCGAGACACTGCTCCAGTCCGACGAGGAGCAGCGCCGTGACCTGCGCTCGCTGTCCGCGCAGCGGCGCGCCCTCGCCAAGCTCGCCGGCGAGCTCTCCCGCCGGTCCGCCCACGCGACCCTCGTCGAACTCGGCCTGTTGCCGAACTATGCCCTGTTCGACGGATCGACGACGTTGGAGGCCACCCTCACCGGGGAGGAGGACAGCCCGGACGGCGATCGCCGCTACGTCAGCGAGGTCCGCGAGTACGAACGCCCCGTCCGCCAGGCCCTCACCGAGATCGCCCCGGGCAACACCTACTACGTGCGTGGCTTCGCCCATCGGATCACCGGCCTGGACATCGGTCCGCGGACCCGACCAGCCTGGGAGTTCTGGCGGATCTGCCCCGCCTGCGGTTACGTCCGTACCCCCCGCGAGAACGCCCTGGCCGATGCCGCTCGCGGCGGGGGAACCGCGGGCGGTGCGGTCAGTGCGGAAAGCGCCGGCGGTGCGGGCAGTGCGGGCAGTGCGGGCGCCGATGCCAGTCCCGCGCGGCTGGCCGACGACGCCGGGCCGTGCGACCGGTGCCATCACACCGGTATCGGCGATGCTGGGGCGCGGTTCGCGGTGCTGCGGCCGACCCGGGTCACCGCGGTCGACCGCCGCGACGACGTCCGCATCCGCGACGACCTCGACGACCGGGACAGCCGCGCCTACACCACCGCCACGGCCGTGGATATCGACCCGGCCCGTGTGGCCCGCTCCTGGCGGCACTCCCGGGCCACGTTCGGCGTCGACTACGCCCGCTCGGCGGTCATCCGCACCTTCAACCTGGGCGCGAGTCGACTCGACCGTCCGGCGACGGACATGTTCGCTGGCGAGCCGGTCAGCCTCAACCCGTTCCAGGTCTGCGTCGACTGCGGCGGAACCAGCGTGGACGGACCGCCGGCCACCCACGCCGCCGGTGGCTTCGGCCAGCCGGCGCTCACCGACGCCACCGGCGGCGGGACGGCGGGCGGGGAGCGCTCCGAGTCCGCGGACGGCCTGCGCGGGCACGAACATCACCGGCTGTGGTGCCGCCACCGGCGTTCGCCCCTGTCCGCCCACCACCAGCCGCTGCTGCTCGCCGACGAGCTCCACACCGAGGCGGTGCGGATCCTGGTCCCGGCCCTCACCACGTCGATCACCACCCGGCGGCACTCGTTCGCGGCGGCGCTGCGACTCGGGATCGCCCGGCAGTACCGCGGCAGCCCCGACCACCTGCGGCTCACCACGGCCGTCATGCCCGACGCGGCCACCGGGCATCATCGGCAGTTCCTCGTCCTGTACGACAGCCAGCCCGGCGGCACCGGCTACCTGCACCGGCTCGCCGACCCGGGGAACTTCCACGCGGTGCTCGCGACCGCGCTGACCGCCATCGAGACGTGTGTCTGCGTCGACGCCGGCCGGGCCGGCTGCCCCCGCTGCCTGCTGCGTTACGCCCGCGGCGACGAGTTCGCGCAGATCCAGCGGTCGGAGGCGGTCGCGGTTCTTCGCGAGCTGCTGGATGGCTGGTCGGTGACCGACAGCGCACCCACCGACCAGATGTCCCTCATCCAGCTGGTGGAAAGCGAACTGGAAGCCCGCTTCCTCGGTGGCCTGCGCGCCTGGGCCGCCCGTTCGGACACGGCCGGCACCGTCACCACCGGCGCCGACCCGACCGGTCGCGGCCGGATCGCCGAGCTGCGCCTGAGCGGCCCGAACGGAACCATCACCCACTGGCGGATGCGGCTGCAGCACACCGTTCGAGGAACCCGCCCGGACGTACATTTCACCCGGCTCGACGGCCCGCCGGTCGAGGTCGCGGTCTACCTCGACGGGTTCCGCTACCACGCCAGCGCCGAACACAACCGGCTCGCCGATGACGCGGACAAGCGCGCTCGGCTACGCGCCCACGGCCTGCGGGTCTTCCAGCTGACCTGGTGGGACGTCGAGGAATGGCGCACCCGCGCTCCCGCGGCGCCACCGCCGGTCCGCCCGCCCTACCAGGGGCTCGCCCAGGAGATGGCGCACGACTACTACCGGCAGGTGACCGACCCGCCGCGGCCAGCCGACGATCTGGACCGCCATGCCTGGGTCAATCCGGTCGATCAGCTGCTCGCCTACCTCGCCGACCCGAACGCGCAGGTGTGGCGCCGACGAGCGGAGGCGACGCTCGGCGGCCTGCTGCGCACTCCGGGCGTCACCCGGATCCACACCGATCCGGCCGGTGTCCCGACCGCCGTGGCAGCGAGTCTGCGCGGCACGCCGCTCCCCCCGCCCCGCGCCGGCGGCAGGATCTTCGTTGTTCGGGCCCGGGACGACGACGGATGTCCGCTCACCGTGCTCATCGATGCCCGAGCCGACCTGCTCACCGGGCGGGTCTTCTCCGCGCTGGTCCTGATCGACGACCGGGCCGCGACGATGGCCGCTGACCTCGGCTCCGCCGGTGCGGGGCTGGAGATCGACGAGTGGGGGGGCGACGGGGAGCGTGGCGGACTCGACCCCGCCACGCACGGTTCGCCGCACCGACGCCGGTGGAGGTCCTGGCTGGCCTGGACGAACCTGACCCAGTTCCTCGACGACGGCGGCGGCGACGCCCTCCAGCTCACCGTCACCGGCATCGACGACCTCGACCCAACCCTGCTTGCCGCCGCGGACGGTGGTGGGCTCGGCGAAATGCGGGCCAGGCAACCGCTGGACCCGGAGACGTCCACCTGGCTTGGCCGACCGGCGCTGCCCGCCCGGCCGACCGCGCACCTGGACGCCCCGGCGGGCGTTGCCGAGCGCTGGCGTGAGGTGCTCGCCTACCTCCTGCCCGACGAGCCTGGCCTGGCCGACCTGGTGCGCGACCTGGTCGCGTGGGATGGCCAACACGGGCGGGACCCCGCCTCCCGCCTCACCCTTCCGACGCCCGGTTTCGAGCTCGGTGACGCCGCCTGGCAGGCGGAGCTGGCCTGGCCGGCTGCCCGGGTCGGCATCGTGCTGGCCTCCACCGGCGCCGACGACCAGGAGGCGGCCGACCGGGACGCCGCCTACCGCGCGGCGGGCTGGGATGTCCGCCCGCCCGGCGCATGGACACCCGTCGAACTCGCCGACCGGATCGGATCCGCGGACACCCAGGAAGGAGCACGGTGAACGCTCAGGGTCGGGTCACCCTTCGCATTCTCGAACGGGCCGACAAGGAGATCCTCGCGCTGCCCCGGGTCGTCAAGGGCGCGGTCTACGAGTTCCAGTCGAAGTTCCGGGCCGATCCGCGGCATCCGTCGCTGCGCTTCAAGCAGCTCAAAGGCGGCCGGCTCTGTTCCGCGCGGGTAGGCCAGGATCATCGGGCGCTGCTGCTGCACGCCGGGAACTCGGATTACCTCCTGGTCTCGGTCAAAGATCGCAAGGAGGCCTATGACGACCTCGCGCGATACAGCTACGAAATCAACCGGGTGACCGGCGGCATCGAGGTGATCGACCTGTCCGCTGTCACCAACAGTCTGGCCGGCCGCATGCTCGCCGCGGCGGACACCGGATCGGCGCCCACCCCGACCGGGCCGTCGCCGTCGCGAACCGCGCCCTCGGGCGCATCGGGGCCGAGCCGCCAGGCGGAGCAGGCGCCGGGCGGAGGACTGTTCGCCAGCCTGGACGACCAGACCCTGCTCGATCTTGGCGTCGCGGCGACACTCCTGCCGTCGGTCCGCACGCTGGCCACCGAGGAGCAACTGCTCCAGTTCGTCGAGTACGTCCCACAGCTGACCTCGGACGTCCTCATGGCGCTGCATGACGGCAAGAGTGTCGACGAGATCCTGGAGATCGTCACGCGGCCCGTGGCGGCGCCCGAGCCCGTCGATCAGGAGGACTTCGCGGCCGCGGTAGCGCGGCCATCCACACCGGTGACCACCGACGACGAGGCTCTGCGCGCGATTCTCGCCGAGTCCTTCGCCCGGTGGCAGGTGTTCCTGCACCCGACCCAGCGCAAGCTCGCGCACCACAGCTACGGCGGCCCGGCGCGGGTGAGCGGCGGCCCGGGCACCGGCAAGACGATCGTTGCCCTGCACCGCGCCCGACACCTGGTCACGAACCTGCCCGCGGGAGGCAACACCAAGCCGATCCTGCTCACCACGTTCAACCGGAACCTCGCCGCCGACCTGCGAGCCAGGCTGCTGGAGCTTGCCGGCCCGGAACTCACCGCACGCGTCGACATTGTCAACATCGACAGTCTGGCCGCCAGAGTCGTGTCGGAAGCCGACGATGCCCGACGCCGCACCATCGGACAGGACGCGGAGATCAGGGAATGGTCGGCGATGCTCCTAGAGCTCGGCGAACGAAGGTGGAGTGCCGAATTCCTCGCCGCTGAATGGTCTCAGGTGATTCTCGGCCAGGTGCTGCGGTCACGGTCCGACTATTTCCGGGCCCGCCGGCCCGGCCGCGGCCGACAGCTCGCCCGCCAGGACCGCGATGCCATCTGGCAGCTCATCGAACGATTCACCAAGCGCCTTGCCGATCGGGGCGTCTGGACCTGGCAGCAGGTGGCCGAGCGCGCCGCCGAACTGGAAATGGCCCGAGCCGCCCGGGTCGCCGCGGTCGACGACGCCCCCAGCACCGACTCCGGGGCGACAATCGCGCGCTACCGCTACCGGCATGTCATCGTCGACGAGGCGCAGGATCTCAGCCCGGCGCACTGGAAACTTCTCCGCGCCATGGTCGCGCCCAGCACCAACGATCTGTTTCTGGTCGGCGACACCCATCAGCGGATCTATGACAACGTCGTCAGTCTCGGCAGCCTCGGGGTCAACATCCGAGGCCGATCGCACCGACTGACCCTCAGCTACCGGACCACCCGCCAGATCCTGGGAATCGCCCTGGAGCTTCTTCACGGCGAGAGTTTCGACAACCTCGACGACGGCACCGAGGACCTCGCCGGTTACCGCAGTCTCCTCAACGGAGACGAGCCCGCGTTCGTCCCCAACGCCACCTGGTCCGACGAACAGCGCACCATCAGAGCGCAGGTCCGCACCTGGCTCGGTGCCGCGATACCGGGGCAGGCAGACGATCCCGGCAGAATCGAGGCCACTACCGGAACCGCCGCCGGAACCGCCGCCGGGACCGCCGCCGCGCCGATAGGGGGCCAGCTCGCCATCTGTGTCCCCACCCGGGCACTCGCCGCCGACGTCCTGGCGACGCTCCGGTCCGACGGCATCAGCGCGGCGGAGATCGGCCCCGACGGCCCGCCCAGGGGCACGGACGCCGCGGCTGTGCACGTCGGCACGATGCACCGGTTCAAAGGTCTCGAATATCGCCAGATCATCATCGCCGGCGCCAGCCAGGGCCTCGTTCCCCGCGGCTTCCTCGACCGGATCCAGGACACCGACCCTCATCGCTACAACCGCGAGCGCCGTAAGGACCGCTCCCTGCTGTTCGTCGCGGCGACCCGGGCCCGCGACGCCCTCCTCGTCACCTGGCACGCGGCCCCGAGCCCCTTCATCCCGGATCGCTACATCGACGCATAGGCCGGCGTCAGGACGGCGGCGAGCAGGCCGGGGAAGCGGGCCTCCAGGTCGTCATGGCGGATCGCGACGTTGCGGCGGCGCCCGTCGACCATGGTGGAGGTCAGGCCGGCCTCGCGCAGCACGCGGTAGTGGTGGGAGACCGTCGGCGGGGTGACGTCAACCCCCGAGGCGAGGGCGGAACAGTCGGTGGGGCCGACGCGGGTGTACATCTCGCGCATCAGCGTGAGACGGACCGGGTCGGCCAACGCGGCGAGGACCGTGACCAGGTCGATCGAGTCGCGGCTCGGCTGCGGCAGCGGACGTGGCATGTCGGTCCCCTCGCTCAGCCCTCGAACCGCCTGCCGCCCTTGCGATTACCTCGTGAGGCGCGGCGATTCCAACACTTTGACATCCATCGAATCGTACCCTAGCCTGCCCGCGTGACGATTCGACAAGTATCGAACGACACCGCGGCGGACGGCGTCGCCACCGACAACACCACAGACGACAAAGCGGCAGGCGAGAGCGCCACGAGCGGCGCCTCGACGCGGGTCGCGGACGACGCGAAGCCGGACGGTCTGCGGGGGTGGCAGCTCGGGGTGCTCGCGGCGGGGACGTTCACGCTCGGGGTGGACGGGTTCGTGCTCAGCGGCCTGCTGCCGTCGATCTCGAAGGACCTGTCCGTCGGGGTGTCCACGGCCGGGCAGCTCACGACCATCTTCTCGATCGTCTACGCGGTCGCGTCCCCGGTGGTGGCGACGCTGACCGGACGGTTCGACCGGCGGGTGCTGCTCGGCGGCGGGCTCGTCCTGTTCCTGCTCGGGATGGTCGCCCAGGCGCTCGCGCCGTCCTACGCCGTGATGGCCAGCGGACGGGCGGTCGCGGCGGTCGGCGCGGCGGCGTTTCAGTCCAACGCGTACATCATGGCCGGGGTCCTCGCCGACGCGCAGCGGCGTGGGCGGGCGCTGGCCGCGGTCACCGCGGGGACATCGCTGTCGACGGTGCTCGGCGTCCCGTTCGGGGTTCTGGTCGGGCAGCGGGTGGGTTGGCGGGCCGTCCTGTGGATCATCACGGGGCTGGCGGTGCTGACCGCGCTGTGCGTCCCGAGACTGCCGCGCGCGCATGTGCCGCAGACGTCCATGCGGGTCCGGCTCGGCGTTCTGGCCCGACCGCCGGTGCTGCTGGTCCTGCTCACGACGGTGCTCGGGGTCGGCGCGCCGTTCCTGCTCATCGCCTACCTGCCCGAGGTGCTCGGCATGGGCGCCACCGACACCCGTCTGGTCCTCGTTCTGCTGGCGTTCGGCGTGGGCAGCCTGCTCGGCAACCGGCTGGTGGGCCGTCTGGTCGACACCCGCGGCGCGCTCCCGGTGCTCCTGATCGGCATCGGCGGGCTGAGCTGCGCGCTCGCCGTCCTGATCACGACGCAGAACTGGTACGGCGCCGCCATGGCCACGATGTTCGCCGTCGGCGCCTTCCAGGGACTGTCGATCACCCCGCAGCAGCACCGGCTGTTCGTCGTCGCCCCGGACGTCTCCACCGTCGCCCTCGGGCTGAACGGTTCCGCGATCTACGCCGGCGCCGCCGTCGGCGCGGCCCTCGGCGGCCTCACCGTCGAGCTCTCCGGCGCCTCCACCATCCCGGCCGCCGCCGCCCTGTTCGCCGCCGCCGCCTTCCTCTACAGCGCCCTGACCGCCCCCGAACGCCGCCTGCGCGCGAAGGACGCCGACCGGGAGTGAACCGATCTCCGACCAGTCGGCCCCCATATGCGGACAAAACGGGTAATCCCTATACACCAGTTCCCTCGCCGCACACCACGTGTCCACCACGCTCCACGGGTGGACGCAGCTTCAACCCCAATACCACAGGCGACGGCAAAGAGCCCGGAAAACGCCGCATCCGCGACAACTCTGCCCACGGAGCATCAACCTACGGCGAATCTATGGCCGATATGGTCGCGCGACGCCATGGGCCCACGAGAGGCTCGCGCGACAGGCAGAAGGATGCCACGCGCGGGTTCCACCCAATGGGTGCAATCGCTGGCACTTCGGCGCCGCCCCGGGAGCACGCCCCCGGGTCAAACCGCGAGTGACGGCAGGATGACACATAGATGAGTAAATCGGCCGATCGCTGGACAACTGGAGCCGAGGGGAGTCGCCGGCTTCGAATCGACCGAACATTGGCGCATCGGCGTGTAGGCCATCGGTGGCCGAGACCACGGCGATCAACCTACTTCGCGACGCGTGGTCGTCTAAGATGACGCCTGACCGCACGCTAGCCGGGTGATTCGTCAAGATCTGACGAGAAGGAGCGACTGGCAGCGTCGATCGACGACGTTGGGGTAGCCGATGCTGATCCGCTTTCAGGTGACGAACTTCCGATCCATCCTCGGCGCGGCCGAGCTATCCATGATCGCCGTGGACGCGGATCACGAGGGGGTACGCCCCGCGGAGCTGCTCGGCGAAAACGTTCTCACCGTGGCGGCGATATTCGGGCCGAACGCTTCAGGCAAGTCCAATGTCATCGCGGCCCTCACCTGGTTGCGCGACGCGGTACAGAACTCGCTCAGACAGTGGGACCGCGAGATACCGATCGAGCCCCACGCCTTCGGCAGCGGTCCGGAAGAGAAATCCGAATTCAGCGTCGATCTGCTGGTGGCCGGCGTCCGGTTCGAATATCTTCTACAGCTCGACCGGACCGCCGTACACTACGAGGGGCTCTTTCACTATCCCGAGAAGAAGCGGCGCAGGATTTTCGAGCGGGAAGGCCTCGATCTAAAGGTGCAGCGCGGCCTCGGCGGATTCTCGGGTACACGCGAGCTCCTCACCGAGACAACGCTCGCGCTCTCCATTGCCGCCCGCTTCCGAGAACCACTCGTCACCGACTTCGTTCGCACCCTGACACGGACGCAGTCGTTTGGTGTTTCCCGACGGTCTCGACTCACCCGCGGGGGCGGGCGGTATCTGCCGGCGTCGCGAGCCTCGATCCGCTGGTTCGACAATCAGTCACCGACGATACAGCCCACCCTCTTCGACGATGCGGACCTACCGACCCCCAACCGAGAGCTGGCCCTGGCCCTGCTTAGAATGGCCGACATGGGGATAGTCGACGTTCTCATCGACGAGGAGGAGGTGCCACGAGCCAGCGACGCCGGCTCCTTCCGGCTGTTCCGCGGGTTTCGCCTCGTCCACGAGGCGGACGAGGAACAGGTCCCGCTCGATTTCGCGGCCGAGTCGCAGGGCACGCAGATCTGGTTCGACCTGATCGGACCGGTACTCGTCGCGCTCCAGTCCGGCGCGGTGCTGCTCTTCGACGAGCTGGACGCGAGCCTTCACCCGACGCTGTCGGCGCAGTTGATCAGACTCTTCCATGATCGCGCGACGAACCCGAAGGGTGCCCAGCTCGTCTTCGCCGCCCACAACACGAGCCTGCTCGGCCACCTCAACCGGGACGAGATCTGGTTCACCGAGAAGACCAGGGCGGGGGCGACCCGGCTCGGCGCCCTCGCGGAGTTCGCCGGCGAGCGGGTTCGGAAGTCCCAGAACCTCGAGGTCGCCTACCTTCGGGGCAGATTCGGCGCGGTGCCGGACGTCAGTCAGATCGAATTCCTTCGTTCACTCCGACACATCGGGTAGCCTCTGTGCCACCAAGGAGAGCGGGCTCCAGGCCTCTCAAGCGAAAAACCCAGATACGCCCCCTGAAAAGGACTATTGTCATTTTCTGCGAGGGCGAGCACTCTGAACCCGACTACATCAATGGTGTAAAGCGGCTACCCGAGGTGGCGGCCAGTACGTCCATCAGCATCGAGATCGATCCTGAGCGCGGAGTACCGCTGAAGCTGGTCCAGCGGGCAATAGTGCGCAGCCGGGAGCCGGAGACCGACGAGTGCTGGTGCGTCTTCGATGTGGAATGGCCAGAGAACCATCCAAATCTGGCACAGGCCGTAAGCCTCGCCCATCAGCACGGCATCAGGGTCGCGATATCCAATCCCTGCTTCGAGCTGTGGCTTCTTCTTCACTTCGAGGACTACCGCCGCTTCGTGAACACCAAAGAAGTGGAGCGGCGAAGTATGAAGTGGGACGGCCGGACCGGCAAGCACATTGACGCCGCCCAGTACATGTCACGAAGAAAGACGGCCATCATCCGTGCTCGGGCTCTGGAGGCCCAGCACGAACAGAACGGCGTGGCCTTTCCCAACAACAACCCGTCGTCATCCATGGCCGACCTTCTACTGGCAATTGATCGCCAGTCGGCAACGGATGGCGTCCACCCATCCTGACCGCCAGACCGCCAGACCGCCAAACCGCCAGACCGCCGGACTGACAGACCGCCAAGGATCCGCTCGGACTGCCTTCGAGCTGGACCGAAAACAGCGGGTGCAGGCAGGGTAGCCCGCTGTCTCACATCGGATCGAGGGTGCTCCATCACCTGCTCCGTCACAGCGATGTGACCCCGGGACATAAAAGTGCCTCCTTCCGCAGGTCGCCATGGTTACACACGATGGGCCCCGTAACAAAATCGCACCTGACAAGGGAGTCCCATGTCCGCTCAGACCACGCGCCCGCGAGCGGGGGGCACGTCTCGCTGGCTCTCACTCGCGATCCTCTGCACCGGCCAGCTGATGGTGATCCTCGAAGTCAAACCCAGCTGACCTACCAAGCCTGACCAGGCGTTCCCTCATGTCGGTCAACCAGTGGAGCGAGGTCGGCCCCGGGGGGCTCGGGCCTCCTCCGAGTGCCGCGGGGGCAACACCTCGTCGCGCGCCTGGAAGGGACGCGAAGGGCCGTTCTCGTACCACGCGGTGATCTACTCGGTGGCGCCGATGAGGGTAAGCCTGGGCCTGGTCTACTGTGAAAAGGGGAAGTGCACTCTTCGGAGCAGGGACCGGTCTGGGAGGTGGTGTCGAGGATGAGCGGTATGCCATCCGGTGGGCCGCCGCCGGGCTCGCGGTACGCCGACGTGCGTCCCTACGCGATCGCGAACTCCTTGGACGAGCTGCGGGGTCCGACCTCGGGAGTGGTCGTTCTGGATCGGTGGTTGGACTGGTCGGGCTCAGCTCGGTACGACCTGACGAACCCCGGCCGTCTCACCCGGATGTACGAGACGGTGCTCCGTGAGGCGTCCAGGACTGCGGATCTGTCCCGCTGGCTGGAGGGATCCACGCTGATCCGGCTCTGGGGTGACCTGGTTCTTCCCCCGCAGGTCCGTAGCCGCTGGGAGGCCCGGTTCCCCGAGTTGGCCGTCGGGCACCCGTCCGCGGCCTAGCCAGGCGATGGCCCAATCCCCGCCGATCCACTTGCGACTCGCCCGGATCGGGCTCCAGGTCGGCGGCCCGTACGGCTTTGCCCTTGCCGGCGGCCACGCCGTCGCGGCCCACGGGATCCTCCAGCGGCCGAGCGAGGACGTCGATCTGTTCGCCGACTGGGACCGGCGCGCGGACTTCCCTGCCGCTGTTAACGCGATGATCGCGGCATACCGAGCAGACGGTCTCGAGGTCGAGACAGAGCTTCGGAACGAGCTGATCGCACGGCTCCACGTCACCGAGCCAGACAAGCCCGACGAGGTCCACCGGGTGGAACTGGTCGCCAACTGGCGGATCCAGCCCCCGGTGCACCTGGGCACAGGCGGCACGCAGGCACTGACCAGTGGCTACCAGCTCCCCTTCCGAGTCGGTGCCGGCTTCGTCCTGGCCGCCCTGGTCGTCGCCGCGGCCGTGCTGCGCACACCGCCCGCGCCCCGGAGCACGCAGGTCGCCCCGGGGGATGCGACCACTACTCAGGCCGAGTCGGAGACCGTCTTGGCCTGACCCACCTCGGACAGCAGCACCGGTGACCGAGGCGCTCGACGGGGCTACTCCGGGTTCTGGGCCTGACAGGTATTCCTACAGGTCAACGCGAGTGGCGAGCCCGGCAAGGCCGATCCGGAGGCGGCCCACAGGTGCCCACCTCATCAAGGTCGGCCATCCCGCGCCTGCGCCGGAACCCATGGCCCGAGCCTGCTGACCCGGCGCGCCCCGCAGCAGACCTCGCCGAGTAGCGCAGGTCCGTGAACTGGGTAAACGCAGAGTCGCCTTCTTTGACAGCGGACGGCCACGCTGTTCCCTCGCGGTAATCGGCTGCCCCTGTTGTTGCCCCGGACTCCGTCCGGCTACCCTCAACCGTCACGAGAAATCACGGACGCGGCACGGTCCGACAGGGGGTGAGGCCGTGACGGAGGTTCAGTCTGCCCGCGGCGAGGATGATGCGGGTGGCCGCTCCTTACGAGACAGCCCACGCGACATCGATGCTCTCCGGGCTGCCTGCACACGCGGCCTGAGCAACCGGACGATGGCCGAGGAGGTGCTGCGCACCTGTGATTTCCCCGTCCAGAGACTACCGATGGACTCGCAGAGCGCCGAACGCCTCTGGGTGGACGTCTTTCGCCTGATCGAAGTCGGCATCGTCGTCCAGGAAACGGTGTACCGGCAACTTCTCGGTGAGCTCGCTCGCCTCTATCCGGGAGATGACGCGGTCAGCGAGCTGAGGGCGAAATACCTGCCGCCCAGCACGCCAGCGACCACCCAACCACCACCTACCCAGGCTCCACCGGCCCGGGCGCAACCCGAACCGCCGGCCGGACAGCGACCGCGCGGCTCCCCTACCGGCGAGACGACAGTGCCCAGCCAACGCGCGGACAGTCCGGTCGCACAGACCCCAGCCGGGCCATCTCCAGACCTGAGCACGCGGCCAGGCCAGTACACGGGCAAGGTTCCGCGCCGTCGGCGCGGGTTCGGTGGGCTGGTGCCGGTGGTGGCGGGTGTCATGGCCGTTGCCGTGGCCATGGCCGGAGGATGGCTGATCGTCAGGGCGGTCCGCGGCGAGGGTGGCGCCTCGTCGTGTACGGCGCCGAAGGACAGCACCTCGGCGCTGCAATGGCATGACGGTGAATGCGTCGGGTACAGCGACGGCACGTTCGCCTTCGGCGAGGCCGGCGACGACCACACGGATCGTTCCGTGGACGATCTGGTTGCCGTCCAGCACCTGATCGGCCGGCAGAACGCCTGCGCGGACGATCTGCGCCGTCGCAGCCCACCGTCTGGACGGCCGTTCATCACGCTGGTCTACTTCGCCGGGCTCAGCGCCTCCGGCGACACAGGTGGGAACTGGGCCGCCGCGCAGGTCGCGGAGCTTGAGGGGCTGCTCACCTGGCAGCGGCACCAGAACATCGTCGCCCACAACCCGCCGGACCCGTCGTGCCAACCAGCGCCGGCGGACACCAGCCCGCCCAACTCGCGCGAGTATCTCGGCGAGAGCACCGAGCAGGGCGGACCGATCGTGCGTGTCGTCGTCGCCAACGGCGGGTCGAAGATGCGCCTCGCGGGCCAGGTCGGCCGCCTGCTGGTGGACTTCGCGCGCAGGCCGGACGAACATGTCGCGAGCGTCATCGGCCTGGACCGGACGCTCCCGTCGACGAAGCAGGCGATCACCGATCTCGGCAAGGCCGGCATCATCACGATCGCCACCACACTGAGCGGGGACAACCTCGCCCAGCTCTCCCCATCCTATTTCCAGCTCGTGCCGCAGAACACCCGCGAGGCGCTGGTGGCCACCCGCTACGCCGCCTGGACGGGCCGATCCCAGATCGAGGTCTACTTCCCGAACCAGGACTGCTCCGACAGCAGCACTCCTCCCACGGACGACGACTACATCCAAAGCCTCGTGTTCGACACCCAGGCAGCGGCGGGCGTCACCAGCGTCCAAGGCAAGCCTCTACAGGTCACCCTGCACGGGTGGAAGCGGACGGGAACCTGTGAGTCCCCCGGGGACCTCCAGGCGTACTTCGCCCGGGAATGCGCCAGGCTCGGCGGTGCCGGAAGCTCCGGCGGCCGGAACCGCCTGGTTTTCTATGCGGGACGGCAGGAGGACTTCGGCGACTTCCGGACCGGAATGGCCAGCTGCCTGGACACGGTTGCCGGGCCGAGCCCGAACGGAGTGCTCGTCCTCGGCGACGACGCCGTGATCCGCTATGTCACGCAGATGGGCGGCTACGAGTCCGGCCATGTGATCTTCCGGCTCATCTCCAAGGGCCCGGCACCGACCCTCGCCGGAGCGTCCTGCGCGAACGGAGAGCTCGCCCGCACCATCGACGCCGGGCGTTTTCCGTTCCAGCTCGATTCCGACCTGCCCGAACTGTGTACCCGGCTGAACGCGATGTTCACCTTCACGACCGGCACTCCCCCCGCGGCATCCGACGGGTCGGCGCCCCCGACCGGCGCGACGGGTCCGTCCTCCGCCATCGCCGCCTCCGCCGGGTCGCCCAGGCTCAGCCGGCCAGTCACGCAATGGGTGGACGAGCGGATCGCCCTCGCCTACGACGCGGCGAGGCTCACGTTGAACGCGGTCTGCCGCACCGTCGACGATCTCAACGCGACCTGCCAACCCGAACGCACCGACCTGGTCGACGCCAACGCCCTGCGCGCGTGGATACTGCGCACGCCCCAGTCCGGAACGACCGGTCGGGTCGACTTCGCGTCAGACCGCGCTGCCGACGGCAAGCAGCTTGCCGTCCTCCGGGTTGATCTCGGCCTTCAGGCGCTTCCCGATGCGCGCTGGCCACCGCCGCCCGTCACCGAGGTTGAAACCGACCCGCGGTCCACCTGCAAGTTGGTTCTCAGCGGCACACCCCCCCGTGCCACCGACTGCCTCGGTCGCGCTCTGCCCGCGCCCACAGGCTGATCTGGGCCGGGACACGATCGTGACTGACGTTCAGGCCAGCCGGGACGGCGAACCCGGGCGCGTCATCCCCTGGAATGGCGCCGATATCCAAGCCTTGCAGCGCGCGTGCGTCACATGCCTGAGCCGTGATCATGAGGCTCGAGAGGTGTTGGCCCGGTGCGAGTATCCCGACATGCGGCTGCCGATGGGCTCGGTCACTCCGCAGGAATTCTGGTCAGGAGTCTTCCAGGAGATCCGTGTTGGCGTTCTTCCCGGTAACGAGGCGTACCGCAGCCTGCTCGGCGAGCTGGCGCAACGTCACGTGGGCAATCCCGCGGTGCGCCGGCTGGCTGCGACGTATCTGACGCCCGGTGCCCCGACTCCCAGGCCACTCGACGAGCCGATCGGGCAACCGTCCGGCAGGCCAGGTAGCCAGCCGTCCGTCCGGCCCGCCGAACAGCCGAGCGGGCGGTGGAGCGGGTGTCTCAGGCTGGGACGGCCGAAAACGATCGTCGCGAGCGTCATCGTGCTGGCCCTGGTCGCCGGCGCCGCGGTCCTCCTCACGTCACACCGCGGCGCCGGCGCATACTGTACAGCTCCGAAAGGCAGTGACTCGGTGCTGGAATGGCAGGACGGGGAGTGCATCGGGTACAGCGACGGGAAGTTCGTCTTCGGCGAGCACGGCAACGACCGCAGCAGTCGCTCCGTGGACAATCTGGTTGCCGTCCAGCACCTGATCGCTCGACAGAACGCCTGCGCTGAGGTTCTGCATGCGCACAGCCCGTCCTCGAACCGCCCGTTTGTCACCCTGGTCTATTTCGGCGAGTTCAGCGCACCGAGCGGCGCCGCAAGCGACTGGGCCGGATCTCAGGTCGCAGGGCTCGAGGGACTACTCACCTGGCAGCGCCACCAGAACATCATCTCCTACCGCTCATCGGATCCGTCGTGTGCAGCGGCGCCGGCGGAAACCAACCCGCAGAACTCCGCCGCCTATCTCGGGGAGAAGCAGGAGCAGGGCGGCCCGATCGTACGGGTCGTCCTGGCCAACGGCGGGTCGTTGATGCACTCGGCCGACCACGTCGGGCAGCTGTTGGTTCGCTTTGCCAAGAAGCCGGAGGAAAACGTCGCCAGCGTCATCGGCCTGCACCGCACGAACGCGACGACCAAGCAGGCGATCAAAACTCTGGGTAGAAACGGGATCATTACTCTCGCCACGGCGCTCAGCGGCGACGACCTGGTAGGACTCTCCCAGAGCTACTTCCCGCTCGTGCCGCAGAACCGGCGGCAGGCGCTACTCGTCGCCCGCTACGCCGCCTGGACGAACCGTCGCCAGATCGACGTCTACTTCCCCAGCAACGACTGCTCCGGCGCGGCGACTCCGCCCGAGGATGACGACTACATCAAGGATCTCGTTCTCGACACGCCGGTCCAGGCCGCCGGCATCGACGTCAACGGCCTCCCGCTCCAGGTGGCTTTGCACGGGTGGAAACCTGTGGTCGCCTGCCAGTCACATGATGATCTTCTGGACTATTTCCGCAGGGAATGCGACCGGATCGGGGCCGGAGGCGACGGTGGGAACCATCTGGTCTACTTCGCCGGGCGTCCGGAGAATTTCGCCGACTTTCTCAACGGCATGGCCGGTTGCCTGGAAACGTCAACCGGCACAAGCCCGAACGGTGTGCTTGTCCTCGGCGACGACACGGTGACCGGCTACGTCTCGGAGAACGCCGGACAGGATTCGAAGCAGGTGATTTTTCGGCTAGTCTCCCAGGCGCCCGCTCCCATGCTCGCCGGCGCATCATGTGTCAGCGGTGGGCTGGCACAACTTGTGGACTCGCCCAAGTTCCCCTTCCGGCTGCCATCCGCCCTGCCCGAACTGTGCACCCGGCTGAACGCCATGTTCTATTTCACGACGAACTCCCCGCCCGCGCCCATCGGGCTGTCCTCCACGCCGGCCTCATCGCCGCTCCAGACCGATCCGCACGCATCTACCACCGGGCCCGACACCCCCACTCTCAGCCGACCGTCAGCAAACTGGGTCGACGAGGAGACCGCCCTCGCCTACGACGCAGCGAAACTCACTCTCAACGCCGTGTGCCGGACCGTCGACGACCCGTCGACCATGGATGACCTGAATGCCACCTGCCAGTCCGGACGCATCGACAAACTCAATATTCCCGCGCTGACCGCCTGGATTCGCACCCATCCCGAGACTGGAGCGACCGGCACATCCGATTACAACGACGACGGTACGAGCGACGGCAAGCAACTCGCCGTCCTGCGTATCAACCTGAGCGACAGTACGCTCCCTGACGCCCGCTGGCCCGCGCGCGCCGTCACCAACCTTGAGGCAGATCCGCAGTCCACGTGCAAGTTCGTCCTCAGCGGTACCCCGCCGCGTGCGACAGACTGCCTCGGACGCCTCCTGTCGCCGCCCGCCCGCTGAGCGTCCGAAGGCACCTCGCGACAACATGGCGCCATGGCCGGGCAACGAGGGGTCAGGCGGCAGCGAGCGGTTCGTCGCAACGACCTGTGCACACAGTGTCGCGGCGGGCCGAGGCGGATCGTGGATCAGGGCCTCGCCTACCGCGCCGAGTCGACCGAGATCGGGTCGAACGGCGGCGGATCGGCGGAGGTCCGGTGGGTGGGCAGCGGATCGTGGGTCGGCAGCTTGTCGGGCGGCTGCCGGTCCGAGGGCGGCGGCGCGGTGTGGACGCGCTGGCGCATCATGACGGCGTCGTCCACCACGAAGGCGGGGAAGACGACCAAGGTGACGGGATGGTCCGGATCGCAGAGCCCGAACGTCCGCTGCCGGGTGTCGTCGACGGGTTCGCCGAGATCGGCATCGAAGACCCAGTGATGCGTGAGGCCGCCTTCCACGGCGGCGGCGCGCAGCCGGGTGATCTCCAGGCCGGCATCGACCGCGGCGTTGAGCGCATCCGGGTCGACGTCGGCGGCGTCGGCGGCGTCGACCCCCGGACCAGCCAGAACGTGCGGCGCGAGCGGAACACCCGGGCGGCCCGGGTCAGCCGGGCCAGCTGTGACGATGTGGTGCAGGAGGGCCCGTAGGGTCGAGGAATCTGCCACCGAATCCGCGAACAGCACACCGGCGAACCGGCGGGCGACCAGAGCCGTCGCTGAAGTCGCCCGCCGGCCGCCGGTGGCCAGATAGGTGATCTGCTGGTCGAGGAGCCCTTCCACCCGATTGGCGATCGCCCGGTACTCGTCGTGCCGCACCGTCGAGGCCCTGGTTACCGCCGCTGTGGCGGCAGGGCGGTCGCGGGCGCGTTCCAGCTCGGTCACCCGGCCGCGCAGCTCGCGGATTTCCGCCTCGGCGGCCAGGAGACGGGCACCGAGATCCTCCCGCATCGCCCTGAAGTAGGCTTCCAGCCGCACGATCTCGTCCCCGCCTGCTCCCGCGAGGCCCTCGCCGTCCGATCGGGTGATGCCGTCCGGTCGGACGCTGTCCCCGCCGCCCGCTCCAACGGCGTGCGCGGGGCTTGCGGGGCCGATGCCGTCGCTGTCCGCCGTGCGCGTGGGCACGTCTCCGGTTGGGTCGGGATCGGCCGCCCGGAAGATCCTCACGGTGCTCCGATGCTCGTCCGCGTCCGGGTGGTCATGCGGTGAACTCGATCTCCGCGTCGGTCTGGTAACCGGTGGCCCGGTCGATCGCCTGCACCCGGATCACCGTCTCCCCGAAGATCGTCTTGACGTCGATGGCACGTTCCCGAGCGGTGTAGCGCCGGTTCCCGACCTCCGGCAGGTAGATGGTCACGTAACCGACCTCGCTCACCTGGCCGCCGTCGACATAACGGGGGCTCTCCGCGTCCGAGGCGAAGAACGACAGTTTCATCCTCGTCTGGTTTCCGTCCCGCGGAAAGACCCGGGAGGTGGTTTCCTTCCCCGCCGGGATGACCTCCCCGCGGCGCACCAGGACGCGGAAACGCCCCGTACACAGCGCTTTTCCCTCCGCGTTCAGATAAAGCCGCTCAGGCGGGTCGAGAGCGGGGTCGAACGCCTCCAGGAGACCGTAGCCGTAGGTCCGGCCGGCGGTGCGGGAACGGATCCGCGCCGGGTTGTTCCCGTACTGCACGGCGCCGAACAGGACGGCGTTCTCCGGCCGGGGTGGGACGAACAGCCGGGCCCGCCCCTCGACGACCGCCTCGAGCCGACGTTGCAGGTACCGCGAGTTGGCGAATCCACCGACGAGATACACAGCCGTCTGTGCCGCCGGCTCGCCGGGCGCGAGCGTGCGGGTCCGCTCGGCGATGCGGAGAAGCTGCTCGTCGACCAGGGCACAGATCGGGTCGACCGAGGCGTCGAGCAGGGCCCGGGTGCGGTCGGCGGACAGCAGGACGACGTCGTCCGCGCCGTTCTGGGCGGCGGCGAGCCGTTCGACGGCGGCGGCGGGAAGCTTCTTCCACACCCGGATGGGCAGCTCGATCCGCACGGGAGTGTGCTGCGCGGGGTCGAAAACGTTGCGGGCCTGCTCCCAGGCCCGGACGAGCTCACCGACGGCCTTCGGTTCCTCACTCACCAGCCGCAGCAGCGCCTCGCGGCCCAGCCGTTCGGCGAGCACGGCCAGCGTGAACTGCCGGGTGACCCGGTTCGCCCCGGACGTGTCCCCGGTGGCCACGCCGGTCTGGTCGAAGGTGCCGTCGGGACGCATCGTCAGCGGGACGAGGTCGGTGGTGCCACCGCCGCAGTCGACGATGACGAACTGGGAACCCGGCCGGTGCCGCGGTGATCCCCCGCCGGCGCCGGCGGGGGCGGGGGCGGGGGCATCCGTGGGCAGGCCGAATCCACCGGTGCGGGCCTCGCTGGCCATGCAGTACAGCGCGGCCACCTCCGGCTCGAACACGATCGACAGCCGGCGCGGATCGGCGGGAAATCCTGCCTCGACCGCGGCGCGGCGCATCACCTGCCGGTCGAAGTCACTCCAGATCGCGGGCACGCTCAGATACCAGGAGGTCGGCAGATCGCCGTAGCCGGCGCGCAGGATGTGCTGCCAGGCGACGGCATACAGCTCACGCAGGTAGGCCGCGATGAGATATTCGGTCGACCTTCCGGTGTCGTTACGGCCCGCCTCCGCCTGACTCGGCGAGCTGCCCGAACCGCCCGAACCGCCGCCGGCGCCCGGCCCCTTGTCGTGCCCCCTGACCACACCGACGCCGGAACCGCTGCCCGGTCCGCCACCGGAGGCCAGACGCATCTTGAAGTCGACGGCGTAGCCGCCGGCCCGACCGCCGCTTTCCGTGTAGCGGCTCTGCGCCTCGTAGCCCCAGGCAAGCGTCCTGCCCCGATCGTCGAGCAGAATAGCGCTGCGGTTCTTGGGATAGCGGAACTCCGCGCCCGCCCACTGGTCGTTGCAGTTGATGTCGTGGCTCGGGATGTAGGTGCCGTCGGGATTCATCAACGCCCAGGCGTAGCCGGAGCCGAAGGTGCCAAAATCAACAGCGGCGACGATCGACGGCGCTGGTCCGCTCACCTACAACCCCATTCTGCGAAGGATTTCCTGCTCGAGGGTGAACTGGTGTTCCGTCCGCGGCAGATCACCGCCGGGAGGCGCGGACGGCGCACCGGGTCCGATACTGCCCGCCGACTCGCCATTGAGCACCCGCACGAGGTCGGCCGCGGACGGACGCTGGGCCGGCGACTTGTGCAGCGCGCGGTGCACCACGGCCCGCAGGGGCAGTTCGAGTCCGCTGAGGTCCGGATCCGTCCCGAGCGTGCGGGTCCGGCGCTGCTCGAAGTTGCCGTCGCCGAAGGTCGGGCGGCCCGTTCCAGCGAAGGCGACCGTGGCCCCCCAGGCGAAGATGTCGACCTTCTCCGTCGAGGGCTTGCCATCGAGGATCTCCGGGGCGATGTACCCGAGAGTGCCGACGAAGGTCCAGCCCCGGTCCGGCGCACGGGAATCGTCCGTGACGCGGGCCACCCCGAAGTCGATAACGCGGGGGCCCATCGACGACAGGATGACGTTTTCCGGCTTGAGGTCGCGGTGGATCAGGCCGACCTGGTGCATCGCCTGCAGTGCGGTGGCCAGGACGAAGGCGAGCTGGTCGAGTTCGGAGCCGATGATCGGCCGGCCGCTGCGGATTCGGTCGCGCAGTGTCGGACCTTCGACATACTCCGTCACCAGGTAGGGCGACGGAGCGTCAACGTTGAAGTCGAGCACCTGCGCGGTGTGTTGACGGGCGATGCGCCGCGCGTTGGCCGCCTCCTCGCGAAAGCGCCGCAGATACTCGGGATCCCGCGCCAGATTCTCCTTGATCACCTTGATGGCCACCGGTCGGTCCGCCGGATCACGCCCGAGAAAGACCCGGCCCATGCCGCCCTGGCCGAGCACATCGACGACCTGATACGGCCCGATCTTCCGCGGATCGGACGGGTCCAGGCCGTAGCCACCGCCTGTCACCGCAGCGACGCCCCGGTGCTGGCCCACACGCCCCGCCCAGGCCGAGCCGGAGCGGCGAAGCCCTGACGGCGGGCCGCCGGCAGGCGCGGATGAGTGCGCATCCGATGGAACACGGGCCCCCCGATCCGCGTCCGATACACGGCAGAACAATGGATTTCCCGGGAACTATAGCATCCCGGCTCACCGGCCCGGAAATGGTGCGAGAGGAAGGCCGCGTGAGGAAGGCAGGGTGTACATCGGATCGCCGGCGACGAGGTGCGGCGGTCGCGTGGCCGGAGACCAACGAACGTCCGCGGGTGGGCCTGGTTGGGGGTGCGGTGTGCGAAGCGGGGTCCGGCAGCGCGCCAGGTTACTCAACGCGGATCGCTCCCGGGGCCGCGGGAAGCGGATCCCTCTCTTCCGCCGGCCCAGGAATACACCGGGCGCTGGCCGGTTGTGACGAACTGTGAGATTCGACGATGAATTGCGCCTGCTCCTGGACGGCAAGGTCTTCGTGACCGTGGCGACGCTGAACGCGGACGGGGGCCCGCAGTCCTCGATCGTCTGGGTGCAGCGCGACGGCGACCACGTGCTGTTCTCGACGACCAGCAGCCGGCTCAAGGCCCGCAATCTGGCAGCCGACCCTCGCGTGAGCCTGACCGTGCCCAACCCCACCAACCCGTATCGGTACTTCGAGATCCGGGGCACGGCCGAGCTGGGCAAAGACGAGGGCCAAGCGTTCCAACAGGCCATCAACCACAAGTACCTCGCACGGAAACCGCCGCCGGATCCGGGCGGGACCGAACGACTGATCGTGCGGGTCGTTCCCCACAGAGTCGTCAGCTTCGGGGCCTGATCGCCCACCCAGCCCACTCGGCCCGCCCAGCCCGCCACGTCCCGGCACCGAACCAGCCGGCGGCCGTCGCATCTGAGGAGCGTCAGCGGGAGCGGTCACGGCGGCGGCGACGCGGGAGGGAGCGGCGACGGTGGCGGGGCGGGAGAGGGGGGAGCGGGCGGCGCGGGCGGCGCAGGCGGAGGGACCGGCGACGGTGCGGGCAGGGTCGCCGCCAGTGTGGCCTCGATCTCCGGCAACCAGTAGGCCACCTCGTAGGTCTTCAGGGCGGCCCAGCGGGCCAGTTCGTGGCCGGTCCGGGTGGCGCTGACGAACGCCGCGAGGAACCCGACCAGGCAGCCGGCCGACAGCAGCCGCTCCCGGCCGGCCGCGAGTTCGACCACCGCGACGACCGCCGCCAGCAGAAACGCGAGGCCGGCGTTGCGCAGAGCGATGCCGCTGGCCCGCACCCGGCTTATCTCCACCGCGGAGTCGGGCACCCTGATCTCGATGGCGGCGAACAGAAGCGCCCGGTCCACCCGGACGAAGGTCATCGTCCGGGCCGGGGGGAAGCGCTCGAGGAATTCACGTCGAGCGCTCCATCGCCGGCCAAGCCAACGCGGCTCCCATCGCCCCAGAAAACGGCGGGGAGCATAGGTCAGGTTCCCAAGGATATAACTGGCGACGATGCCGCCGACTGTCACCAGTGTGGTGTTGTAGTCACCGACCTGCGCCAGATCTACCCAGGATAACTGGT
Organism: Frankia sp. AiPa1; assembly: GCF_023243075.1. Taxonomy (GTDB): domain Bacteria; phylum Actinomycetota; class Actinomycetes; order Frankiales; family Frankiaceae; genus Frankia. Next base: position 41,110 of record NZ_JALKFZ020000180.1, read on the forward strand.
CCAGGACGAACAAGATGAGCGCGAGGTAGAGCGAACCAGGGACGGAGTAGGCGAAGATATCGAAGACACTGAGGCTGAGATTCACGTTCTCCTCGTCCGGGCCGATGGCCGGAGATCAGACACCGCCGAGAGAAACACACGTGCACGGTACGCGCGATAACGCTACCGCCGGCACACGGTCCCGCGCGCCCAAGCCCGTCGGCTTGACCTAGAGCGCGCTCCAGTCGTTACGGTCGGCGGGGTGTCGTCACTGGCAAGGTCGACGACAGCACAGGAGGAGGCAGCTCCATGCGGTACCGCAAGCTAGCCCGGACCGGGGTCGAGGTCAGCACCCAGTGCCTGGGCGCGATGATGTTCGGCCCGTACGGCAACACCGACCAGGACGACTGCATCAGGATCATCCATCGCGCACTCGACGCCGGCATCAACTTCGTCGACACCGCCGACGTCTACTCGCAGGGTGTGAGTGAGCAGATCGTCGGCAGGGCCCTGCGGGGCCGCCGGGATGACGTCGTCCTGGCCACGAAGTTCTTCAACCCGATGGGGGACGACCGCAACCACCGCGGCGGCTCCCGGCGCTGGATCATCCGCGCCGTCGAGGACAGCCTGAGCCGCCTCGACACCGATCACATCGACCTGTACCAGATTCACCGGCACGACTGGGACGTCGACCTCGAGGAGACCCTGGGCGCTCTGACCGACCTGGTCCGGGCGGGCAAGGTGCGCTACCTCGGCTCGTCGACGTTCCCGGCGGAGTGGATCGTCGAGGCCCAGTGGGCGGCCCGGCGGCGGGGCTCCGAGCGGTTCGTCTGCGAGCAGCCGCAGTACTCGATCTTCGCCCGGAAGATCGAGGAGGCGGTGCTGCCGACGGCGCTGCGCCACGACCTGGGCGTCATCCCGTGGAGCCCGCTGGCCGGCGGCTGGCTGACCGGCAAGTACCGCCGTGGCCAGGACATCCCGACCGGCGCGCGGTACTCCAGGGGCGGCACGTTCTCCCGGCTCCGCAGCGACCTCCCCGACCTGGACAGCGACCCGAGCACGCCCGTCCGTTACGACGCGGTGGAGTCGCTGGTCACGATCGCCGAGCAGGCCGGGATCTCGCTGACCCACCTCGCGCTCGCGTTCGTCGACAGCCATCCGGCCGTCACGTCCGCGATCATCGGCCCGAAGACGATGACGCAGCTCGAGGACCTCCTCGGCGCCGCCGACGTCATCCTGGACGCGGCGACCCTGGACGCGATCGACAAGGTCGTCCCGCCGGGCACCGACATCAGCGGCATCGACCACTACGACCGCACTCCCGCGCTGGACGCCGCCCGCCGCCGTCGCTGATCCGCTCGCACGAGGGCGGCACGGCGATGACCGTGGCCGCCGGGCGCCGTCCGTCCCACTCGGCGCCCGGCGGCCAGCGGCCGGCGGCCAGGGCCGGCACTAACGGCCAGGGCGATCGTCCAGTGCGCTGCCAGCTTGGGCTACGGGGCCCGCCCGCCAGGCATGTCAGCGAGCTGTCAGCGGGCGTCGCCGCTGACAGCCGCTGACAGCCGCTGACAGCCGCGGGCGGACGCGGGATCGTCAAACTGTCAGTGGGGACCGGCATGCTGGCCGACATGACAGTTCGAGATGAACACGCGATCCCCGCGATCGTCGCGGAGGGCCTGGTCAAGCGCTACGGCGAGACCACGGCGCTGGACGGGGTCAACCTGGAAGTGCCCGCCGGCACCGTCTTCGGGCTGCTCGGTCCGAACGGCGCCGGCAAGACAACGGCGGTGCGGGTGCTGGCCACCCTCATCCGGCCGGACGCCGGCACCGCCCTCATCGGCGGGTACGACGTCCGCCGCGACAGCCATCGGGTGCGCCGGCTCATCGGGCTGACCGGCCAGTACGCGTCGGTCGACGAGATGCTCACCGGCGCGGAGAACCTTCTGATGATCGGCCGGCTGCTCGGCCAATCCCGCTCCGAGGCGAAGGCACGGGCCCGGGAGCTGCTCGCCGAGTTCCGCCTCGACGATGCCGCCGACCGGCCGGCGAAGACCTATTCGGGCGGCATGCGCCGTCGCCTCGACCTCGCCGCGAGCCTGGTCGGCCGGCCCCGGCTGCTGTTCCTCGACGAGCCGACCACCGGGCTGGACCCACGCAGCCGCAACGAGATGTGGGAGGTGGTGCGCACCCTCGTCGGCGAGCACGGCGTGACCGTGCTGCTGACCACCCAGTACCTGGAGGAGGCCGATCAGCTCGCCGACGACATCGCGGTCGTCGACCACGGTCGGATCATCGCCCAGGGCTCACCCGACGAGCTCAAGCGGGATACCGGCACGCAGACCCTCGCCGTGCGCCCGGTGGCCGGGTCCGACCTCCCGCTGGTCATCTCCACCGTCACCGACATCGTCGGGGCGAGCCCGGACATCGCCGGCACGCTGGTCAGCGCCCAGGTGACGGACCCCGCGGTGCTGCCCGCCGTGGTACGCCGGCTCGACGACGCCGGAGTCACCGTCGGCGAGATCACCCTGCGCAGCTCCAGCCTGGACGAGGTGTTCCTCTCCCTGACCGGCCACCCCGCCGAGGAGTCGGCCGCCGGCCCCCGCGCGCCCGGTGCCACCCCGTCCGGCAGCGGTGGCACCACCGTCTCGGCCTCGGCGGCAGCTGGCGGTCACGACGATGACGACCACGACGATGACGACCCGGCCGCGCGGATCCCCGCGGCGACGAGGAGCTGACGCCATGTCCACGCTGACCGCCACCCTGCCCGAGCAGTCTCGCCGCCGCGAGCCCTGGCCCGACCCGACCGGCTCAGCCCGGGTCAGCCCGCTGGATACGCTGCGTCACATCCTCACCTTGGCGTGGCGCAATCTGGTGCAGGTCAAGCACAACCCGACCGAGCTGATCGACTTCAGCCTTCAACCGCTGATGTTCCTGCTGCTGTTCACCTATGTGTTCGGCGGTGCGATCGCCGGGTCGACCAGCGACTACCTGACGTTCGCGCTGCCCGGTCTGATCGTCCAGAACACGTTGTTCACCACGCTGAACACCGGCACCGGCCTGAACACCGATCTCACCAAGGGAGTGTTCGACCGGCTCCGCTCGCTGCCCATCGCGCGCTCGGCGCCGCTGGCCGGGCGGATTGTCGCCGACCTGGCCAAACAGGTCTGGGCCATCGGGATCCTGCTCGGCCTCGGCTACATCCTCGGGTTCCGGATCGAGACCGGTCCGCTGCAGGCGCTGGCCGCGATCGGGCTGGTGGTGCTGTTCGCGCTGTGCGCGTCGTGGATCTCGGTGCTGGTCGGGATGCTGGTGTCCGAGCCGGAGAAGGTGATGGTCTTCGGATTCACGCTGATCTTCCCGCTCACGTTCATCAGTAACGTGTTCGTCCAGACGAACACGATGCCCGGCTGGCTGCAGGCGTTCGTCAAGGTCAACCCGGTGACCTCGCTCGCGGACGCGACCCGCGGCCTGTTCATCGGCGGCCCGGTGCTGACTCCGACCTGGCATGTGCTGCTGTGGGGCGCGGGCCTGGTCGCGGTGTTCGCGCCGCTGGCCGTCAACGCCTTCAAGCGGCGGGTCTGATCGGCAGCCACGGCCCGGCCGGCAAGCTCGGTCGCGCCGGCGTCCGAAGCCGGGCCGGCCGCAACGCCAGCGTGACAGCGTTACGCGGGCAGAGGTGGGGGCCAGGCGAGCGGGGGGAGTCGAGCGAGCTCGTCCGCCCGGGTCAGCTCCACCGCCTGGCCCCGGGCGTAGGCGGCGGCGAACGTGGCCTCGTCCACCGCCGACCGGGTCCGTCGCAGCACCCGGTCGTGGTCCTGGTCGCCGGACCTGCTGACCAGGACGGCGGCGCCGAGCAGCTCGGCGGCGTGCGGCGCCGCACCGTCGTGCAGCGCCAAGTCCGCGACGGCCACCAGCACCCGGGCGATCACCGGGCTGTCGCCGGACCGGACCGCCTCGCCGAGCGCTGCGGCCAGCAGCATCCGGGCGCTGTCCAACCGGCCCAGCGCGAGCTCCACGTGGGCGATCGCGCTGGCCACCCAGGCCCGAAGCTGCGGAGCGCCGGCCTGGGGCCACAGCTGGGCCGCCGTGGGCAGGAGCACCGCGAGGGCCCGGTCGAGATCTCCGTCGAACCGGGCGAGGCAGCTGTCGATCACCGCGACGCTGGCGTGCAGCTCGGGGTTCGCGGCGCGCTGGGCGCTGCGGCGGGCGTCCTCCAGCGCCGACTCGGCCAGGGCCCGGTCACCAAGGGCCAGCGCCGCGAAGACCAGGTTGGACTGGAACTGCCCGGTGTCATCGGTCGAGTCGAGGTCGGCCATCAGCTCCCCCGCTCGGCGGTACGCCGCCACCGCGGCCGCGTGTTCGCCGCACAGCACGGACACCTCCCCGAGCGCCCCGTAGGAGATCGCCATCCCCCAGCGGTCGCCGATCTCGGTGAAGGCCGCGAGCGCGGCCCGGGCGCTGCGCTCCGCCTCCACCATCCGATCGCCCACGTTGATCGTCAGGTAGGCGTACAGGACCCGGGCGACGGCGCTCGTCCACGGGTCTGGCAGGTCAAAGCAGTCCCGGAACGCCTGCAACGCACGGTCGGTCGCCGAACCACCCTCCAGCATGATCCCGAAACCGCGCAACAGCGAGATCATCGGCGGCGACCCCCGCGGGAGCACATCAGCCGCGGACATCCCGGCTGCCGCGGCATCGGTGTGTTCAGCCTCGGCGGGCACGCGCCGCATCAGTCGCAGCGCCCGGTCGACATCCTGAAATCCGTCCACCGCGTTGAGGGCGGCGATCGCGCCGGCCATCGTCCGCGCCACCGCTGGCGTCTCTCCCGGCACGTCGAGCGCCGCTTCGGCGAGTTGCGCGCCCTCCGCTTTCCCGCCACGCAGCCACCAGTACCAGCCGAGAGCCGCCGCCATCCGCACGGCAGTGTCCGCATCGCCGGCGGTGACCGCCGCGTGCAGGGCCGCATGCAGGTTGTCCTGCTCGGCGACGAGCCGCCGCAGCCAGTGGATCTGCTCGTGGCCGCGCAGGTGCGGCTCGGCGGTCTCGGCCAGGTCCAGGAAGTAGTCGGCGTGCGCGGTGCGCAGTCGCGCCCGCTCCCCGGCCTCGTCCAGGCGTTGCAGTCCGTACTCCCGAATGGTCTCCAGCTGCCGGTAGCGGCCGGTGCGGGCATCCGTGACCAGCAGCGACTTCTCGACCAGTGCCGTGAGCAGGTCCGGCACGTCGTCGGGGTCGAGCGGCCCCGCGAACAGCCCGGCGGCGCAGACCGCGCGAGCGCTGTCCGCGGTCACCCCGCCCGCGAAGATCGACAGGCGGCACCACAGCACGCGTTCGGGCTCATCGAGCAGATCCCAGCTCCAGGCGACGACGGCGGCCAGCGTGCGATGCCGGGGCAGGGCGGTACGGCTGCCCGAGCTCAGCAGGCGGAACCGGTCGTCAAGGCGCGCCGCGACCTGCTCGGGGGTCATCGCCCGCAGCCGCGCGGCGGCGAGCTCGATGGCAAGCGGCATGCCGTCCAACGCCCGGCAGATCCGCACGATCGCCGTGACCTGCCCGTCCCACTCGAAGCCTGGCTGGACGGCGGCAGCCCGGTCGGTGAACAGGCGCACCGCCGGGTAGCGGGCGATGCTCTCGGCGTCGGCGCTCCCGATGCTGGCCCGCGCGGCGAGCTCGGCCGGCGGCAACCCGAGTGGCTCGACCGGCCAGAGCGTCTCCCCGGTGATGGCCAACGGCTCGCGGCTGGTCGCGAGCACCCGCACCCCGGGGCAGGAGCCGAGTACCTCCTCCATGAGCGCCGCGGCCGGGTCCAGCAGATGCTCACAGTTGTCCAGAACGAGCAGCATCCGCCGACCGGCGAGCGCGGCGACCAGTCGCGCCACCGGGTCGGCCTCGGCGCCACCGCGGATCCGCACGGTGTTGACCACGACCTGCTCGCGCAGGTTCAGCGCCGCGAACACCGCCTGCGGGATGTCGCTTCCAGCCATGATCGGCGCGAGCTCGACCAGCCAGACGCCGTCCACGGCCCAGTCGTCGGCAAGCAGCCGGCGGCCCGTCTCGACGGCGAGCCGGGTCTTGCCGGCCCCGCCCGGACCCACGAGGGTCACAAGCCTGGCCCCACGCACCAGCCGCTGCACCTGCTCTGCGTCCCGGGAGCGGCCGACGAAGCTGGTCAGCGCCGTTCGCAGGTTCGTCCGGAGCGGGCCGTCGAGCTCACGCTGCTCCCTGGCACCCGTCCCGGCGCCACCGGCCGGGGGATCGGCTCCGGCCGGGCGACCGGCGCCTTCGGCCTGATCGAGGCGAGCATCCGCCGAGAGGTCCGCGGGCGGGCCTGGGCCGGCGAGCAGACCAGGGCCGGCGGGCAGCAGAACCGCACTGTGCAGGGCGCGCAGCTCGGCGGAGGGGTCGACGCCGAGCTCGTCGGCGAGACGGGCCCGCAGTCGTTCGTAGGCGTCGAGTGCGTCGCCGGGACGACCCGCGGCACACAGGGCGCGCATCAGCACGGCGGTCGCCGACTCGCGCAGGGGATATGTGGTGACCAGCTCGGCGAGCTCCGCCACCAGTTCCGCACCGCCACCAAGCAGCAGCGCCGCCTCGGCCCGACCCTCGATGGCAGTGTGCCGGCACTCCTCGAGCCGGGCCGCGGTGGTCAGGGCGAACGGGGCATCGGCGACGTCGGCGAGCGGCGCGCCGCGCCACAGATCCAGCGCCGCACGCAGCAGCTCGGCGGCGCGGGCGGGATCACCGGCGCGCAGCAGCCCCCGGCCGTCGACGATGAGCTGCTCGAATCGGACGGCGTCGATGGCCTCGGCGGGCAGCGCCAGCCGATAGCCGGCGGAGCGGAACTCCAGCGGCAACCCCGGTACCGCCCGACGCAGCCGGGAGACCAGGGCCTGCAGGGCGCCGAGCGCCGCGGCGGGCGGACTGTCACCCCAGAGCCCGGCGATCAGCCAGCGGGTCGTCAGAGTTCGTCCTGGTTGCAGGGCCAGCAGGATCAGCAGGGTGCGCAGCCGGGAACCACCGACATCGACCGTCGTGGCGGCGGCGCCGGATCCGGTCCGGACCTCCAGCGGGCCCAGCACACCGATCTGCACGCCCTGATTCTGCCTGCCAGGCATCGAAGCGGTCGACGCGATTGCCGCAGGCCCTCGCCGCCCAGGACGGCGCCTAAGATCGGCAGTGGTGCCGCCGGTGTCGTAACGATCGCAGGAGGGGAGCCCGCGTGATGAATGGTTCCGATCTGCTGGCCGACGCGTTCGGCCGGATCCGCGACGAGGTGCGCGATGCCGTCACCGGGCTGAGCGGTCCGCAGCTGGGCATCCGCCTCGACGGCGCGGCCAACTCGATCGCCTGGCTGGTCTGGCACCTGACCCGGGTGCAGGACGACCACGTCGCCGAGGTCGCTGGCGTCGAGCAGGTATGGACGGCGCACGGCTTCGCCGGGCGGTTCGCCCTGCCGCTGGACACCGCCTCCATCGGGTACGGGCACACCTCCGCGCAGGTCGACGTGGTCCAGGTCGACGATCCGGAGCTGCTCGTCGCCTACCACGAGGCCGTCCACGACCAGACCGTCCGCTACCTGTCCGGGCTGTCCGAGGCAGACTTCGAGCGGGTCGTCGACAAGCGGTGGGAGCCGCCGGTCACCCTCGGCGTCCGACTGATCAGTGTGATCGCGGACGATCTGCAACACGTCGGCCAGGCTGCCCTGCTACGCGGCATCCTCGAGCGGCGGAAAGCCTGAGTCCCGCGATGGCCCGCCACTTCATCACCCGCGATGGCCGGCCGGTCGACCTGGCCGAATGGGAGCCGGCCGCCCGCGCGCACTGGACGCACGTCGAGCCCCTGTCCATCGACATGATTATGCGCGACGCCGGTATCGACACGCCGCCAGCGATCCCCGGCTGGCCTGCGGCTGCCTGCGACGCGCCCGACCCGCCGGAAACCCCCGACACGCCAGACGCCGTGGACGGCGCATGACCTGATTCCCGTCAGGGGTTACGGGTGCGCAGCAGGGTGCGCAGCTCCGCGTTCCAGTCGACGGCGTCGCTCTCGCGGCCCGCCGGCACCTGGGCCTCGATCTCGGCGAGGAACCGGGTGACCACCGAACGGGGCAGCTCCAGATCGGCGCGCCCGGACGGGCTGGACAGTGAGACGGTCACCACCGCGCGTCCATGCGAGCGCGCCGGCCGGATGCGGACGTCCCCCACGCCAGCCCGGCTCTGGCTGCCGTCCGCGAGCAGGGAACGGGCGAAGATCCAGGTAATGGACTCGCGCCCCGGACGCAGGATGAGCTCCACCGCGAACGGGTCCGCCGGGTCGTAGCGCAGCGTGCCCGCGACGGCGGCCCGAGCCCCGTCGTCCGTGACGAAGTCAGCGGAGAGATCGCGCACCACGACATGCGCGGGCGTCGAGCTGTGACGGAGCATTCGCTGCCTCCCAACACGATCGGAACCGACCCTGTCAGCATCGCTGCCCTCAGCGCCTTGTCGCGCTCCCCGTCGGGCCTGAGTCCACAGGCGGAACAACCCGCGAGCCACGGGCCGGTCGGCCGCCCCGGGCCGGGCCCGCTCGCTCCATCCCAGCTCAGGCGGCAGGTCCGCGCCAGCCGGGAGTCGCGTCAGTGCGGAGCGGACGGTGGTGCCTGCGCCTCGGGTGTTTCGCTGACCCGCGCCCCGCCCCGCGTCGGTGTCAGCCCCGCCCCGCGTCGGTATCAGCCCATCGGGACACCCACTCAGGCGGTCACTGTGGGCAGCCTGCGGGCGCCTCCGGCGGGTACCCGGGGTGGGGACGGAGAGTAGGTTCGGGTGGGTGAGCGGAGTTCGAACCCACCTGTCGGCATGACCGTCCTTCCGTCCTCGGCCGCCGCGATGGTTTCCCCACCGGTCCTTGGCAGTGGTCCTGGGACGACGCACGGGGCGGTCCGGGCGGCGGCGCACGCGACGGTCAGCGCGACGGCGCCGCTGAGCGACATCAGTCACTGGGCCCGCGGCAGCGGCCTCGAGGTCGTCATGCTGCTGACCGGCGCCCTCCTGCTCACCCGGCTCGCCAGCTGGATCGGCAACCGCGTCACCAGCCGGATCGACGTTCAGGCCAGTCAGGATCGGGTGGTGCGGACCGAGGCGGCCAAACACCGGCACGCCGTCGCCCAAGTGATCACCTGGGTGGTCCTGGTCATCGTCTACTGCCTGACCGCGGTGCTCGTCCTGCAACGGTTCGGCGTGCCGGTGACCGGGTTCGTCGCACCGGCGACGATCGTCGGTGTGGCGCTCGGCCTCGGAGCGCAGCGGATCGTGCAGGACATGCTCGCCGGGTTCTTCCTCATAGCCGAACGGCAGTACGGCTTCGGTGATCTGGTGCGGCTTTATGTCGCCGGCGGTCCCGGAACGGGATCACTTGGTACTGTCGAGGAGGTCACGCTACGCATCACGCGGCTGCGGACCTCCAGTGGCGAGGTCGTCACCACGCCGAACGGGCAGATCGCCCAGGTGATCAACCTGTCCAGGGACTGGGCCCGCGCGGTCATCGACGTCCCGATCCCGGCGAGCGCGGACGTCACCACCGTGAGCGACCTGCTCAACCGGGTCGGCGCCGAGGCCTACTCCGACGAGGTCCTGCATGACCTGCTGCTCGACGCCCCCTCGGTGATGGGCGTGGAGAGCCTCGACCTCGACGAGTACCGCATCCGGGTCGTCGCCCGCACCCAGCCGGGCCGTCAGTTCGAGGTGGGACGGACCCTGCGCGCCCGCGTCTCCACCGCGCTCAAGCGCGAGGGCATCACCGTTCCCCCCGACCTCGACACCGCCGCCCCCACCGGCACGTGAGCTGCGACATAGCCGTCGCGGTGCAGTCGTCGCCGTGCGGCCGTCGCCGTGCGGCTGTCCCGGTAAAGGCCGTCCCCGTGAGGTTGCCATGCTGACATCGTCCGCAAGCCTGCGGGTGCTCCGCTTCGTCCAGTCGATCCACATGCGCCGCTCGACCATGGCGCTGATCGTCTTCTTCCTGGTCACCGCCGCCGCCTACCTGTGGGTCCGGCCGACGCCGACACATGTCGCCCAGACCCACGAGCTGGTCCGTACCACGACGACGGACGACGACACGACCACCGAGACCGTGACCACCCCTCGTCATGCCACCCGGCCCAGCGCAACCCCCACGCCTGCCGTCTCCGCCACGCCCACGCCCGTCCCCTCGCTGACCCCGACGCCGACCGGCACAGCCATCCCGCCCAGCGCCACGGCAACCCCGTCCGCCGACCCCGGCCTGCTCGGTTCCTTCGGCGCAAGCCCCTCGCCCGGCGCCCCCGGCGTTGGAAGTGGCCTCGGCGGCGCCGGCCAGGCGACCCAGAGCGCCCCCACCCAGCCCTGACAGACGAGCGACATCGCGACCGGGACCGTAGACCAGGACCCGGATCGCACCTGGCCGGGATCCGGATCGCACCTGGCCGGGATATTGTCAAGCTGGCGGGGTACGCATCCCATCATGACGACGCCGCCCCGCGACCTGCCGCCCAAGGGCGGCGCACCGCAACCGACCCCCGGCCCAGGGTCCGCGACGGGCCCGCTCACCGGCCCCCCACCGGCCGGCGCACCGGCCGCGAGCGCTCCACCGGCCGCAGGAGCGCCGCCCACCGGCGCTCCGCCCGTCGGCGGCGCCTTCCCGGGCTCTGCCTATCCGGGGTCCGCATACCCGGGGTCCGCATACCCCGATCCGGCGCCCACCGGACCACCGGCCGGGCAGGGCGGCCCGATATCCGGACCACAGGGCACCCCGCCCGGTTCCGGCTCGACAGGCCATCACAGCCGATTCGGCCGCGGCGGCCGACCGGACATCCCCGTCACCCGCACCAGCCGGGTCTGGACGACTCTGGTCCTGTTCGCACTCGTCCTGATCGTTCTGTTGATCTTCATTCTGCAGAACCTCGACGATGTCAAGGTCTCGTTCCTCGGTGCGCACGGCACCATGCCGCTCGCCGTGGCGATGCTGTTCGCCGCGGTCGCCGGGGCGCTACTCGTCGCCATCCCCGGCGTCGGCCGCATGATCCAGCTCCGCAGGACCGTCCGCCGCACCGCCACCCAGCCTCCCGTCGGCACCACCGCGACCGACCGTCCCCTCCCCCCGGGCACAGGGACGTCCGCCGACGGTCAGCAGAGCCCCAGCGCCCGCACGACAACGGCGCCTCGCCACCGATGATCGCTCCGCAGTGGGCAGTCGCGCAAGATCCGGCTAACCAGGTCGCCGTGGGGGGCAAAACGGACACGAATACCCCCACGACGACCTGGTTGGATCTTCGGCCGGTCTGGCCGCTGGGATTCCGTCGCGGAACGTGACTCTGAACGTCTGGCGGCGGGCCCGGCGGGCCTGAAGGGGTCAGTGGGATCGGGGAACGCTTCGCCGACGGGTCCGAGGCTATGGGACGACCAGGACGGGCCATGTGCCGCCACGGACGAGGCGTCCGGCGAGCGAGCCGACCAGGCGATGGCCGGCGCTCTCGGAGGCACCGACCACAACCATGTCGGCCTGGACCTCGGTGGCGGTGCGTCGGATGCCATCCAGGGGGTCACCGGTGCGGACCAGGAAGCGGATCGGGATCTCGAGTTCCGCTTCCCGGCTCCGGATCAGCGAGCGGATCTCCGCGACGACGGCGTCCATGATCGCTTGCGTGGCGTTGCCGGCGGGCACGGCCGAGAACGCGAGCCAGGCTGGCGGGGAGACCACGTAGACGACAACCAGACGGGACGCCTGGCGGCGGGCGAGCCCGGCGGCATAGGCGGCGGCGCGCAGGGAGGTGCGGGAACCGTCGACCCCGGCGACGATCGTGGCCGGGCCGTCGGTGCCAAGCTCGAACCGCCCTCGCAGGTGGTCAGGGCCGAAGTCCTCGACCTGCACCACCGAGGGTCCCAGCTCGTCAACGCCGCCGCGGTCGCCACGGCCGTCAGCGCCGTCAGCGCCGTCAGCGCCGTCAGCGCCGTCAGGGTCGCCAGGGTCGCCGTCCCGAACATCGCCATCGTCCTCGTGATCATCCTCGCTCACAGCGTCCAGTCTGGAACATCCGCCGGTCGCGTTCCCCGCCGGCCTGAGCCGACACGGCCGGTGTCACCATTAGCGGGCCGACGGTGACCCGGCCGGCTACCGCCACAGACCGTCATCGCGGCTGGTCAGGCAGCGCCTGCGGCTTGCGAGCTACCCGCAGGGTGGGTGGTAGGCCATGGAGGCGAAGGCGGTGGACCACTCGGTGGCGTTGATGCGGTTGGCGGGGTCGGCACAGGCCTCGGTGGCGAGCCGGTCGGGGTCGGCGTCCCACAGGCGCAGCGTGCCGTCGTGCGCGGCGGACAGGACGACGCCGGTCTGACCGACGAACGTGAGGCCGGTGATCGACCGGGTGTTTCCGTGCCACTGGGTGAGGACGGGGGTGGTCGGGTCGGCAGCGCTGTACAGCCGGACGATCTCGTCGTCGCCGCCGGACGCGATGATCCCGTCGTTGCCGGCGACGCTGGCGATCCCGCCGAGCTGGCCGGTGATGGGCGCGCGCGAGATGGGATGGTCGGGGTCGGCCACGTCCCACAGCCGGACGGTGCCGTCGACGCTGCCGGTGACCAGGACGGTGCCGTCCGCGGTGTAGGCGACCGTGCGTACGGCTCGGGTCGGACCGCGCAGCTGCTGGAATCGGACGGGATGCGCGGCATCCTTGACGTTCCACAGGCCGATGGTGGCGTCCTCGCCGGCGACGGCGAGTGTGCGGCCGTTCGGCGTGTACGCGACCGCGTATACGCCGCCGGTGGTGGTTTCGAAGTGTGAGCGGGTGGTCGGGTTCGCCGGATCGGTGATGTCCCACAGGGCGAGCGTTCCGTCGGCGCCGCTGGAGGCCAGCGTGTTGCCGTCCGGGGCGAAGGCGACGGTGCGCACCGTGTCGGTGTGCTGCTTGGTGATCGACAGCCGTTGGAGGTTTCTGGGATCGCGGGCATTCCAGAGACGGACGGCGCCGTCGGCGCTGCCGGAGGCGAGCATCCGGCCGTCGGTGTTGAAGGCGAGGGACTCGACCCAGTCGGTGGTGGGAACCGAGTCGAGCCGCTGCAGGTGCGTACGGTGGGTGAGCCCCCAGATGGTGATCGTGTTGTCGGCGCCGCCGGTCGCCACCAGCCGGCCGTCCGGGCTCACCGCCACCGACCGCACGTCGCCGGATTCGGTGTCGCGGGTCACCGGGACGATGCCGCGGCCGAACACTGCGATCATCGCCTCGCGGGTCTTCGGGGATTTCGGCGCGGCCCGGTAGGCAGCGAGCGCAAGCCGGTGGGCAAGGGCCGGGTCGGTGTCCTGGTTTGCCATCGCCACGTCCGCGACCGATGCCGGTTCGTCAGCGACGTTCGATTCCGACGTGTCCCGATGGGCGACAAGGAAAATCCCGCCGACAACCAGGGCGACGACCGCGACAGCGACCACGATCAGCCAACGCCGCCCGCCACGGGCCTGTCCCGCCGGCGATGCCTGCCCCGGCCGCGCGCCGCCCGCCCGCCCGCCCGCCGCGGCTCCGACCAGGCCGCGCCCGGATGGCCCCGGCCGCGACGAGTCCGGACGCGACGCATCCGGCCACGACCCATCTGGCCACGACGAGCCTGGACGCGAGGAGCCGTCCCGTGACGGGCCGCCCGTCCAGGAGTGCTCGCCGTGCCTGGACGGGGGCGAGCCGAGTGCCTCCTGTCCGGCCCCGGTGCCTCCCGCCGCCGCGTATCCGAGTGCGCCGTAGCCCTGCGGGCCGTGTCCGCCAGCGCCATGCCCGCCAGGACCGTGTCCGCCAGGACCGTGTCCCGTCGTCGCGTGACCTGGTCCGGCCTGAGTGGAGCGCCCCTGGCTGGACGATTCCGGATCAGCGCGTGCCCGGCGGGACCGCTCGGCGTCGCGGAAACGGTCGAGCCGGTCCGCGGGGGCGATCCCGGTTATCTCCTCGCTGACGTCCCCGACCGCGGGCGTCGACCAGGCGCCGCCACCGGAGTCACCGGGGCCGACGGCTCCGGCGCCGGAACCACCGCCCAGGTCCGGGCCGCCGGTGTCGGGATGCCGAACGTTCAGTGCCTCGTCGGCGCCCCAGACGGTCACGAGACCGTCATCGCCGAGACGAGGGGTCGACGTCCACCGGTCGGCTGGGCGCCAGACGATCTGTCCACCGGCCGACGCGCCCCCGCCCCGGCCCTCCGCCGAGGGTGTGCCGTCCCCTGAGGATGTGCCGTCCCCTGAGGGTGTGCCACCGGTCGCGGATGCGCCGCCACTCGGGGATGCGCCGCCGGTCGCGGACGACCCGCCCGCCGAAGACGCGCCACCCGTGGAGGACCGGGTCGACCGGGGGTTGAACGACTGGGTACCGAGAGCGTCCGGGGGCGGACCGAGGGGCAGGTGGCCGGTGACCGGTGTGATCGGGCCGGCGGGGCCGGCGTCAGCCGTGTCCCGCGTCCGGGCGGCACCCGCGCCTGATGCCGAGGCGGGGGTCGCGGCACCTGGAGAGGCAGCAGCGCCCGGAGAGGCAGCGGCACCCGGCCCGGCGGAGGGGGCCGATTCGACGGAAGGAGCCGAGCCCGCGAAAGGCTCCGAGCCCGCGAAGGAGGCCGAGCCGTCGTAGGAGGCCGAGCTGGAGGTGCCGGGCGGGGTGGTGTTCAGGGGACGGATGAGTGCGGTGACCTCGGAAAGGATCTGCTCGCGGGCGGTGACGGGAACGTCGACGCGCAGGTCGAGCAGGCGGGCGTAGAGCTCCTCGGCGCTGGGGCGCAGCGTGGCGGCCTTGCGCATCGCGTCCTCGACCAATGGGACGAGGCTCGGGTCGAGGCCTTCGAGGTTCGGCGGGTCGTTGACCGTCCGGAACAGCAGGCTTGGCGCTGGGCCGGTGCCGAACGGATAGCGGCCGGTACCGGCGTAGATCAGCACACCGCCCCAGGCGAACACGTCCGCCGCCGAGGTGATCTTTTCGCCGCGGGCCTGTTCGGGGGCCATGAACGCGGGTGTGCCGAGGTGGCGGTCGATGCCGGAGTCGCGGCCGACGGCGGAGGCGGTGTCCAGCGCGCGGGCGATGCCGAAGTCGATGACCTTCGGGCCCAGCCGGGACAGCAGGATGTTCGACGGCTTCAGGTCCCGGTGCACGATGCCGGCCCGGTGGATGGCCATCAGCGCCGTGGTCATGCTGACCGCGAGCTGGTGCAGCTCGGCGGGAGTCAGCGGCCCGCGGGAGTGGATCGCCTCGGAGAGGGTCGGCCCGTCGACGTACTCGGTGACGAGGTACGGCTGCTCGCCGGTGATGTCGACGTCGAGGACCGCGGCGGTGCAGAACCGGGCGACGCGCCTGGCGTTGTCCGCCTCGTGCTTGAGCCGGGACCGGAACTCGGCGAGGCGGGCGAGGTCCGGCCGGATCAGCTTGACGGCGACCTGGCCGCCAGCGGTGTTCTCGCCCAGGTAGACGGTGCCCATCCCGCCGGCACCGAGCCTGCGCACCAGCCGGTACGGCCCGACCTCCGTCGGCTCCGCCGTCCCGCCGGTGCTTCCCGGCTGCGATCTGCCGCCGACTGATCCGCCACTGACCGCGGCGAACCCGCCCCTGCCCGCGCCGAGGGCGCCGTCGTTCCCGGCGGCCTGGGGCGAGGACGGGTGGACCATCAGCCACGCACCCGCCCTCGCCGCCGGCGCCGCGCCGCCATCTGGTAGTGCACCGCGAGGAAGGACAGCGCGAGGAACAGCGGCAGCAGCACCGAGGTCGCGGTGGCGTTGGTGTGGGCGGAGACGAGCACCATGTCGATGCCGGCGCTCAGCGTCGACCCGCAGCGCGCCTGGACCGGCCGGTATCCCGGTTCGAAGCTGGCGAACTGCACGACGGTCTCGAACGTGCCGGATCCGTCGGTGTCGGCTCGTCCGACCAGCTCACCGTCCGAGGTCAGAGTCGCCTGGGTGCCGGGTTCGCAGCCGGCCCCGCGGGCGAACAGGGTGTCGCCGGCGCTGACGATCGTCCGGTCGAACAGCAGCTCACCCGCCTTCGGCGCACGTGCCTCCGGGGCACCGACGGGCGCCGCCGGGTCGCCGGTGCGCCGCACCGGCGTGCACACCCCGAGGACACGCACCTCTCCCTTCGCGCAGCGCCGCGGGGCCGGGGCCGGGCATTTCTGGTCCAGCGCGACCGACACCCCGCCTGGGCACATCACCCGCCCGGCCGGGCAGTCGGCCGTCGCGGCGTGCACCGAACCATCCCAGCAGACCACCGGCACCGGGTCGGTCGGCCGCGGCGGGGACGGGCACTGCTCGTCGATGGGTACGCCGATGGACGTTCCGGGGCAGGACTTCTGCCGCAGCGGGCATGCGTCGGCGCTCTCCCGCACCGAACCATCCCAGCAGGTGTAACCAGGCTTGGACGGGTCGGGGTTGCCGGTCGGGCCGGTCGGGTTGGTGTTCGAGCCACAGGTCGCCGCGGGCGTCGGGGCCAGGTCCGCGCCGCCCGCCGGATGGGCCTGGCCGCCGCGGCGGGTGTCCGGGCAGGGCGGGGGCTTCTGCTCGCACGCCGGGTCGGCGCCGTGCCGCGTGGCGGCGGACGACGCCGACGGGCAGCGCGGGCTGCCGCACTCGCGGGCAAGCGAGCCGGCCGCGACCGATTCCCTGGCACCCGGCTTCGCGGACGGCAGCGCCGTCGTGCAGTGCGGGGTCGAGCAGGGAGTCCTGACCGCCGTGACGGCGACCGCCCCACCCGCGGGCGCCGGGGTGGGGGGGCAGGGTGGCGGCGGCGGGGCACACCCGTTGACACCGTTCCGGCTGGCGCCGTTCCCGTTGACACGACCACCACCGCCGAGGCCGCCCTCGACCGCGGGCGAGCGCGGCGCGGCGGCTACGAGCGGACAGGTCGTCGGTCCGGTGGACGGGCAGGTCCGCGCGTCGTCGCTCAGGATGTCGTCGGCCGGGCAGGTCACCGAGCCGCCGGGCGAGCAGGTGCTGGTCACGCCGACGGCCGGCGGGCATACCGGGCCGGTGGTGGCGGTCGGGCCGGGCGAGCTGGACGATGGCGTCGGGGTGCCGGTCGCGGTCCCCGGGCCGGGCGCGGTCGTCACCGGGCCGGCGCTGACGCTCGGCTTAGGGCTGGGGCTCGACGACGTGGTGCCCGGCGGGTTGGTCGTTCCCGTCCCCCCGCCCCCGGTGCTCGGCGAACCCCCGGAGGTCGAACCGCCGGTCGTTGATCCCCCTGGCGTCGAACCTCCCGCCGTCGAACCTCCGGACCCAGGTGGCGTGCCGCTGCCCGCCGTGGAACCGCCGGCAGCGGACGGGCCACTGGCCGCCGCGGCGGCGCTTCCGGTCGAGGCGCCGGCGGCGGCTCCGCTTGACCCGGCCGCCGCGCCGCTCGATCCGGTGGTCCCGGTCGTCGCGGTGGAGGTGGAGGTGGAGTCGGCGGCGGCGCTGACCGGAGCGCCAGCACCGGGCGGCGTCCCGATGCCCGAAGCCACCCCGGCCCCGACACACAGCAACAACACGCTCACGAAGACCGCTGCGATCACGCCACGCGACGATCTCGGCGAACTGGGCGTGGATGGGCCGGCCACTCGACGGCCAGTCATAGAGCGCCCCCCCGGGTGCGACCGGCAGCACGATAACGGCCGGACTGTCCCGGCCGCCACAAATCTCGTGATGCGCGCCTGACGTAAGCGGCGGAAGCCCCACCCATACGACAGTCGATAGAATAACAGCAGGCTGGCCGGACATCCCCATCTGGGGCAACATGGGCAACGCGGGGCGGGGGCGTCCAGTCGGGGGAAGAGTCGGGGGAACTCGTGGAATGCGTGGCACCAGCAGCAACGCCGCAAAAGCACTTTCTGATTGTCATATGCCTGACAGTCTGTCTGGGTTGGCTTGTGTTGTTGCCACAGCCGGCGGCGCATGCGCAGTCGAGGGGCGGCGTTGAGCTGACGGTGACGGTCGACGGTCAGCCACTCGGCCCGGACGACCTCGTTCTCAACGCGGGTACGGTCGCCCGGATCGTCGTCGGCGTGAAGAACCTCAGCCGGGTGGCCGTGCCGGTCGATTCGGTCCGGCTGTCCGGCACCGTCCTCGGCCTCACGTTCTTCGACTATGACACCCGCCTACGCACCACCGTTCCCGCGTCCGGCTCGGCCAATTGGACGGTTGACCTGGACATCCGTGACCTGGATGGCCGAGCCACCGGGCTCGTCCCAGTCGAGGTGGCGCTCCGCGACGCCGACCTGCACACGGTCGCCCGCCAGACTGGTGACGCGAACGTCCACGGCTCGTTGTTCTCCATTTACGGCCTGTTCGGTGTCGGTCTGCTGGTGCTGATGGGCCTGCTCTGGGCGGTGGCCCTGCTGCCGCTGGGCCGGCATGCCGCGCCGGCGACCTGGTGGCTGCGCGGAGTGCGTTTCGTTCCAGCCGGCTGCGGGGTGGGTCTGTTCGGCGTCTTCGCCCTGTCGGCAACCCGACTGCTGTCCCCCACCACGATGGTCGACATCGTTCTCACCCTCGTCACCACTGCCGTCTGTTTCGCGGTGGGCGCGCTGATGCCCTGGCTGAACTCCCCCCGCCGTGGCTGACGTCCCGCGGGTGAGGCATCGCGGCCGAGGCATCGCGGCTGAACCATGTACCGGCGACCCGCGAGGATCTCCGGCGCCGGTCCCCTCGGCAATACCAGCTCAGGCGGAACCGGCGGGAACGACGACGAGCTGACCGCCGTGGGCATCGACGATCATCAGGCGGGCCAGGCGGGCCGGCGCGATACCGGAGGTGCCCCGCACCTCGACGTCGCCGTCATAGGTCGCGGACCAGGTCGCGGCGGTCTCCGTGTGCCCATCGGTGGCCTGGGCGATGAGGACGCAGTGGCTGCCCTGGCGGACGTTCTCCACCCGCACGGTGAAGGCGCTACCCGCCGGGTTGGCCGCGACCCACACCCAGGCCTCGACCGGGCTGGTGGCGCTGGTCGCGGTGAACATGTGCCCGGCCGGGTGCGCGGCGGTGTCACCGCCATCCGGACGGAGGGCGATCGTGATGCCGACGGCAGCGAGAATGGCCGCGGCGGCCAGCCCCGCCGAGGCGAGAGCAGCCCGGCGGCGCGCCCGACGCCGGGCTCGGCGCATCGCGGTCAGCGCCCGTCCCGCGTCACCCTCCCGACCGCCCGCAGGTCCGATCACACGTCCGGCGCCCCGCCCGGGTGCACGTCCGGCGGTTCTTCCCTCGGCACGCCCGGACACCGGCCCGTCCGCACCATCAGGCATGGGCTCGTCCGGGCCCTCGCCCCCGGGGTCGGCCAGGCCGCGGGCCGCCACCTGGCCACCGCCGCGGCGGGCGGCATGGACGGCGTCCGCGACATCGAGATCGACGCCGGTGAGCTCGTCGGCTTCGGTGACGTCGGTCAGCCGTAGCCGGCCGAGCAGTCCGGGCAGGCCGGCGAGGCTCGACAGCTCCGCGCGACAGTCCGCGCATCCGGCGAGATGGTGCTCCACAACGGAACGGTCCGCCGGGTCGAGGGCGCCCAGAACGTAGGCACCCAGTGCGATCCTTGGGGCTGCGCAGTCGCCGGTCATGTCGCCCACCCCCGTTCCTCGAGTGCCAGGCGCAGCGCACGCAGTCCGTAAAACACCCGGGATTTGACGGTCCCCGGGGGGATACCCAGGTTCGCCGCCGCCTCAGCGACGGAGCGGCCCAGGTAGTACGTCTCGACCAGCGCCGCGCGATGTTCGGGGCTCAGCGCCCGGAACGCCTCGGCGACCTGCCAGCTCTCCATCGCGCGGTCCAGCTCGTTGCCGGCAGGCAGGGATTCGAGGTTTTCGGAGCCGACCTCCGCCGGCCGCACCCGCCGTGCCCGGTGCTCGTCGACGACGATCCGGTTCGCGACGGTGAACAGCCAGGGCCGCAACGGCCGCTCGTCGGTACCGAGCCGGCCGGCATGGCGCCAGGCCCGCAGCACGGTCTCCTGCAGGACGTCCTCGGCTCTGGCCCGATCACCGGTCATCCTTGTGACGAACGCGAGCACGGCCGGGCCGTGTTCCGCGTAGACGGCGCGCACGAACTCGGCGGCGGGGTCGTCGACCCCCTGCCCGCCGCGCCCTCGCCACCGCGCATGCATGCCCACCACCACGCATCATCGCGCCGCTCGGTTCACCGTCGCGAGGCCACGGCCGAAAATCGTCGTCAGCAACCACATCGTCACCTACCGAAGCCGGGCCCGGCGGCCCGCACCGCGCAACGCCCGGCGATCTGGCCATCGGATGATCTGACCATCGAATCAGATCAGATCAGATCGGATCAGAAAGAGCGCCTCACGCCGGTTCGGCGAGCAGAAGAAGGTAAAGCACGACGTACCTCAAGAGCACGAGGGACGGCGCCGAGCGACGGGGGCCCACCCCACCAGCCGACGGCGGCGCCCACGCCTGCCCCGACGGTGGTCGTCAACTTGCGTTGGTAACCGATGTTCGGTAGCAAGGGCGTTTTGTCCGATTTCCTGGTTGTTGATCGCCATGCGCCGCAACCTGCGCGTCCTTGACACCCGCCGACCGCCAGGCCGCATCCGACAGCGCAACACACGCGGACGACCGCATGCCCACAAGTCATATTTCGCGCCCACGTAGGTGCCGAAAAGTCGCCCGGCCCACATCCCCACGCCGCCGACAAGCCCCAGGCACCCCCTTTTCGCCGTGAAACAGATCACCGGCGTGGAGTGCGATCGGATGCGTTCCGCAACCCTGAACGCCGCAGATCGCGTCTGGCCACCTGCCGCAATACCCAAATGATATAGCCCCGCTATCCGAAGACGTCTCCGGCCGACCGCCCGCCATCGGCTCCGGTTACCGTGTGCTGCCTCTCGAGCGGCCGCGCGACGAGGCGGCCTCCCGGCACGACCCCCCTTTCGGGCCAGCCGGCGGATTCGGTAGGGGCCACCCCGTCCGCGGTGCACCACAGCCGTCTGAACAACGGACGCATGAATGTCACAGGGACGGGTGGGAAATGAGACGACACCGGCACTCCCTCGCCGCGGCAATCGCCGTGTTCACCTGCGTGGTCCTCGCGCTGACCGGCTGCGGCACCACTCAGGCCAGCAGCACGGGCAACGCGTCGGGAACGAACACGGGCGGTCTGCTTCACCAGGTCGAGCAGGGCGGGCCAAACCCGTGCCAGCCGACCAAGGGCGTCGACCGCGACTCGATCAACCTCGGCATGGTCTATTCCGAGTCGGCGTTCGGCGGCGATCCGGGTGCGCAGTTCCGCGCGGGCGTCGATGCCCGTCTGGGTGAGCAGAATGCACACGGCGGGATCAGTGGTCGCACGCTTTCCTATCAGGTCGAGGATGACCACGGCCTGACCACACTCAATGCCACTGCCGGGCGCACCCTCGCCGGACCGGATGGCGCACTTGGCGTCGTCCAGTTCAGCTCCGCTTCCGGTGGCAGCGCGCCGGTTCTGGATGCGGCGGGTGTGCCGCTCGTCGACGGCCAGGTCAGCGATCCCGATGCCGCCAGCCATTCCAACGTGTTCAGCTACTCGCGGCCCATGGGCATGCAGCCGACGTCGAGCGGCTGGGGAGACTTCCTCTACAGCCGGGGGGCACGCCGCGTCGCGACCGTGGCGGTGCAGCTGTCCGCTGGCACCCAGGCGATGGCCGACGCCGCGCAGCGCAGCGCCCGTGCCGCCGGCATGAGGGTCGCCGCCACGTTGCTCGTGCCGCCCGGAGAACTCGATGCGGACAGCTTCACCGAGCAGATCCGCTCGGCCAACGCCGACAGCATCCTCGCGTTCGTCCCCGCGCCGATGTTCTACGAGATCGCCATTGCAGTCCGCAACGCAGGTCTCGGCCTCACCGCCGTCCTCGGCAATCAGAGCGCCTACAGCCAGGCCGAACTGGCTGCGGCGGGCACCAAGGCCGCCGGCGTCTACACCTTCGTCGACTACACCCCGTTCGAGGTCAACAGCCCCGCACACCAGCGTTTCCGCGCCGCCCTCGGCGCCTATGCGCCGCAGGCGGCGACCGTTGTCGACGGCAATGCCCTGATCGGCTGGATCAGCGCTGACCTGCTGCTGAACGGCATCGGTGCGGCCGGCCGCTGCCCGACCCGCGCCACAGTGCTGGCCGCGTTGCGCCACCTCACCCGCTACGACGCGGGCGGCCTGCTGCTCAGCCCGATCGATCCCAGCAAGGGCCTCGGCGCCGCCACCGCCTGCTACGACTACCTGCGCGTCAACAAGGACGGTACGACCTTCGCTCCCGTGAACACCACACCCCGCTGTGGCCGTGTCGTCCCCGCAGGATAGCGCAGCGGATGGCTACCGGAGTGTCCGGACCTGATATGAACTCCCATCGTGGACAATCATCGTTGTCCCGCCACTGAAAGAGTTTCAGACCGCCCAGAAGAGACAGCCGAACACGATTCCACCTCACCTGGCCGTCCGGCGACGTCCGGCGACGTCCGGCGACACTGCAGGTATCCACAGGGATCGGGAACGCCCGGATTCCTGGATATGCCCGAGTATCGAACAGCCATGACCGTCCCAGCTGGCGATCGTCGTCCACAGCGTGCTCACATCCCGGATGGACACACTGGAGACCGACCCCACAGCGCCCCGGGCCCTATCCGCCTACCAGCGGCAGCCAGGCGGGACGGCCCGACGCAGGGAGGAGGTACGCCTCGATGCACGAGACCCTGCCGAGGGGAATCCGGCGTCCGCGTCTCGCCCGCTCCACCACATCCGGCTTCGGTGCCGGCGCCCGTCCGGGTGCGGGCATTGGCGCTGGTTTCGATTCCGGGATCCGCACGGGCCCCGGTGCCGGCATCGACCCCGTTACCGGCTCTGGCACCACGACCGGTTCTGGCACCACGACCGGTTCTGATTCCGGTTCTGGCATCGCCTCGTCGCCGGCCGAGGGCTCGTCCGAGCCGGCAGCCCCTGGCCGACAACGCGCCGGCCGCAGGCCCGGACGGCCGTGGATGCGCGTCATACGCCGCCTGCTGCTGGCGGCACTGGCCTGCGTGCTCGCGGCGCTGCTCGGGTTCGGGGTTCTGCTCGGCCTCACGCCGTCCGTCGCGGACGCGCAGCGACGGGTCACCGCCCAGGCGGCGGAGCACGGGGCGGTGGCGCTCACCGGTGCGCTGTCCAGCCGGTTCGTCGGGGCGCTGATCGCGACCGAGGACAGCCGCTTCTATTCCCATCACGGCATCGATCCACTCGGCGCGGTGCGCGGCCTTTCCCAGCCTTTGTTCGGCGGTACGGACCGCGGCGGCGCAAGCCTCGACCAGCAGCTCGTGAAGATTCTCTACACCGGCGGACGGCGTGACACGTCCGACCAGATCGAACAAACCGCCCTCGCCGTCAAACTGGATGCCCGGTACTCCAAGGACGAAATCCTTCGAATGTATCTGGAGACCGTGTATTTCGGCCATGGCTACTACGGCATCGTCGCGGCCGCCGCCGGCTATTTCGGCCGCACGCAGGACGCACTGAGCTGGGCCCAGGCCAGCCTGCTCGCCGGCCTGATCCAGGCCCCGTCCGCCTACGACCCCTACGAGCACCTCACCGCCGCCCGCACCCGCCAGTCCCACGTCCTCGACCGCCTGGTCGCCACTGGCCGCCTCACCCGCGCTCAGGCCACCCAGGTCGCAGCCGATCCCCTGAACCTGCGCTGACCGACTGCGCGGTGGTGGCGGTCAACCGGTGAGCAGGCGTCCGCGCAGGTAGGCCTCGGCGAGGATGCAGGTGTCCCTGGCGTAGTCGGCACGGCTGGCCACCGCGTCGGAATGCGGATGGGTGCCGAGCCAGGCGACCAGCAGCAGCCGGCGCAGCAGCACGAACGTCGGGATCATCGCGACGTCCTCGGCCGTCAGCGGCAGCCGGCGCTGGTAAGCCTCGAGCCAGGCGGCGACCAGGTCACCGGTGACATCCAGATGCTCGATGAACGACAGCGACGCCGCCAGATCCCACAGATACCACCCGAACCCGCAGTCATCGAAGTCGATGACGCAGATCCCATCGTCCACATCCTCGCCCGTGGCCGACCCGGCGTCCGGGACCAGCAGGTTCGCGAGGCGCATGTCAGCGTGGATGAGCCCGAACCGGTCAGCGCCCGTGCCGTAGGCGGCGAGCCGGCCCCGGATCAGTTCCACCGCCTGCCCGACCAGCACCAGCTCATCCCAGGTGCCATTGCTGGAGCCATTGCTGGAGCCGGTCCGACCAACGCTCCCCGGCCGGTCACCGGGTACCTGAGGTTGCCCGGTCAGGGCCTCGGCCAGCCCGGCTGACCAGCTTCCCCACCGTCCAGCGGTTCCGAGCATGGTGTTCCAGGTCCAGGCGAACCTGGTGAACGATCGCGGCCTCGTCCAGCGTCGCGCATGTTGGTGCATCCCCGCGGCGATCCGCCCAAGCTGGGCGAACGCCGGGGGAAGATCGGCAGGTCCCAGCCTCTCCGGGGACCTTCCCTCGACCCACTCGAACAGCACCGCGTGCCGCTCGTCACCCTCGCCCTCAACGCCGCCGCCCTCTGCCGCGACGCGCTCAACTCCCCAGCCCTCCTCCACTCCCCAGCCCTCACGGTCACCGCCCGCGGCCTCACCACCCGCAACGTCACCGTTCCCGGCCGCGCGGACTTCGACGTCACGCCCCTCGCCAGTGGGTCCATGTCTTCTGCTCGTGCGGAGCGCACTCACCGTCACGACGCTGGCGCCGGATCGGGTCGCGACCACCGGCGGGGTGCGCACGATCCCGTCCGCACGCAGCGCGACGATCCAGGCGAGTTCACTGTGGATCTCCGCCAGGCCGTGGTAACCGGGCCGGTGCAATCGCAACGCCCATCGACGAGGGTGCGGCAGGGTGACGGCCCTGCTGGCCGTCGGTGCCCCGTGGGATCTGCTCTCCGCCTGAGCAACGCTGACCTGGTAGGTGACGTTCTCCGACTCGTGCAGGAGACGTGCCTGCGCAGACGGGCCAAGGTCGTAGGCGGCGAGCACCTCGTCGACGATCGGCGCGAGCCGGTCCTCGGGGGCGATGGGGGCGAGGGTCACGAGGATGCATCATCCCCGACGACGACGCGGGCGGTCAGCATCATCTTGGCCCCATGATGTGGGACATGGACCAGGTCCGGTTGTTGTTGATCTCGGGCAGCACGCGCGCGGCGTCGACGAACACGGCGGCATTGCGCACGCTCGGTGCGCTGGCGCCGCCAGGGGTGGCCGCCGAGCTGTACGACGGGCTGATGGCGCTGCCCGCGTTCACGCCGGAGGCCGGCGATGACGCGCCGCATCCCGCCGTCACCCGCCTGCGGGCGGCCCTCGCCGCCGCCGACGCCGTGCTCGTCTGCACCCCCGAGTACGCCGGCGCCCTGCCCGGCAGCTTCAAGAACCTGCTGGACTGGACGGTCGGCACCGGCGAGCTCTACGGCAAGCCCGCAGCATGGATCAACGTTGCCGCCCCGGGACGCGGCGCCGGGGCACTCGCCGAGCTTGCCACCGTGCTGCGCTACGTCACCGTCGAGCTGATCGAGCCGGCCTGCGTTGACATCCCCGTCTCCCGGGACGCTGTCGGCCCGGACGGTCTGATCCAGGACCTCGCCGTCCGGGATGCGCTGGCTGCCGCCCTACACGCCGTCCTCGGTCAGCTTCACGCCCCTGGCCAGGTGGACAGCGCGCCGTAACGATTTCTCCCAACAGGTTTTCGGCTATTTCCGGCCGACGGCGCCGTAGATGCAGACCTCGGCGTCGGTCAGGTTGAGATCGGTGTCGGCGTCGGGCCGCCAGCGATGGACGATCTGGAGACCCGGTTCCATCAGGGTGAGGCCGTCGAACAGGCGCTGCACCTCGCCGCGGCTGCGCAGCTTCAGGGAGACGCCCTGCTGGTGATAGCGATCCTCGACCTCTTTCGCCACCGGGTCGGGATCGGCGGTGCCATGGCTGAGCACGAGATAGCTGCCCGGCACCAACGCGTCGAGAAGCTCGCGCACGATGGCGTACGGCTCGTCGCCCTCCATGAAATGCAGAACCGCGATCAGCGACAGTGCCACCGGCTGGGTGAGGTCCAGTGTGCCGGTGAGCTGCGGCGAGGTCAGGATCGCGCGGACATCCCGGATGTCGGAGTCCAGGTAGGTGACGCGCCCGGCGGCGGAACTCGCCAGCAGCGCCCGGGCGTGCGTCAGCACAATGGGATCGTTGTCCACGTAGACGATCCGGGCCTCGGGGGTTATGCCCTGGACGATCTCGTGCAGATTCGGGCTGGTGGGAATGCCTGTCCCGATGTCCAGAAACTGACGAATACCAAGCTCACCGGCGAGACATCGCATCGTCCGGCCCATGAACGCACGGTTCTCGCGAGCACCGGTCCGCACATTGGAAGTGGTCTGGATCGCAGCCTCGGCCGCCGCACGGTCGGCCGGGAAATTATCCTTGCCACCCAGGAAGTAATCGTAGATCCGCGCCGGATGAGGTCGGTCAATGTGCAGATCGATCCCACGCACCGACGCAGCGGCAGGCGACGCGGATCCAGCACTCGACGCGTCCGGCATGTTTCAGTACCCCCTTTGGACGGAGCCCGTAGAACAGGCGACCTCGTCATCCTATTGAGGTCGGCGCATCTCGGCAGGCAGTCCAGACGAATTGCGTGGCCAGCATTCCGACGACCCGCCGGCCGAGATCGACGGACTCCGGTCAAGCCGCAGGCCACAGGGCCGGGCAACGGTGAGACAGCCCGCGCCGCGACACCCAGCCAGCCCCACGTTGCCGCCTGGTTGTGCGCCCATGGATCATCCGATGAGACTCAGGTCGATGTCCCAGCCAGAAGAAGATCCCCACACGGGCGGTGTGGTACTCGGCCATAAAATTGTGCTGCCACACGATGCAAACCCGCAGGTCATCAAGAGTAGTCCCCGCGAGCGCGGGGATCTTCCAGCTCCAGGCTACGCAGTGGCTTCGCTGAGCGAGAGGACGGTCGTGATGACGTTGCGGATATGGGCCCGCAGCCAGCGGTGCGGGGCGTCAGTGTCGTGGCGTGGATGCCAGGCCAGGCAGATGCGCAGGCGAGGAAGGTCGAGATCGAGATCCAGGGCGACGAGGCCGATGCTGGCCAGGCCAACACGGCCGAGGCGGTGGGGGGCAAGGCCGACCAGGTCGCTTTGCGCCACCAGGGAAAGGGCCACGGTGTGGGAGGGGACGGCGGCGGCGACCGTGCGGCGCACTCCATGGGCTGCCAACGCCTCGTCGAGGGGGCCTTGGAACCGCCCGCGCCGGGTGGCCACGACATGGCGTGCATCCGCGAGCCGGGCGGGAGTGAGTGGTCCCTCGGTAAGCGGATGGCCGGCGCGGACCACCAGCACGGCTCGGTCTGTGCCGAGAACCTCGGTGTGGATCTCGGGTGCGGTCGAGTCGATCTCACCGATCTCGATGTCCGCGGTGCCGTCGCGCAGCGGGTCGGCCGATGGCGTCGGTTCGGGCATGAAGCGGATACGGACACCGGGCGCCTCGGCGGCCATCCGTCCCAGCAGGTCAACACCGATCGCGGCGACGAGCATGTCGCCGCTGAGGACTCCGAACGTCCGGTCGAGGCTGGCCAGGGCCGGCATGCCCACGGGAGCGAGCACACCCTGGGCCCGTCGCAGCACCTCGCTGACCTCGGCCTGGATCTCCAGCGCGCGCGGGGTTGGCATCATGGAGTGACCGGCACGCACGAGGATCTGGTCACCCACCGTACGTCGGATGCGGCCCAGCGCGCGGCTCATCGCGGGTTCGGTGAGATGCAGACGGCGGGCCGCCGAGCTCACGCTGCGCTCGGCGAGCAACGCGTCGAGCGCGACGAGAAGGTTGAGATCGATGCCGACCAGCGGTCGGGTCGTGTCGGCGCCGCCACCATCAGCACTATGCATGCGATGCATTATTGCAGTGCATGACTTGCATTTGAAGTCAGATCGTCTGCTGCCTAGGTTCATGTCAACCACCGGACACGATGTTCCACGACCGAGCCCTGCCGATCGCCGACAATCTCCTGGAGTCGCCATGTCGACCGAGCCCAGCACCACGGCGTCGCTGAATCCGGCCGTGCTGTCGGGCCCAGCCTCGCTATCGAGCCAGGCGGATACGCCAGATGACGGGACTACAGCGCCGAGCGTCGGGGCACGGCCGGTCCTGGTACGGCGGGACCGTCCAGACCGTTCTCGACCGCCTGTTCACCGCGGCCGACCAGGATGACGCTGTCCTGAGGACGCTCCGCCTTTGACCCGTCGCCGGCATGCCGGCCGGACCGCCACGGGGCACCACGGCCCGGCCAGGTTCAGGCCGGGTTCAGGCCCGTGTTGGATAGCCGTGCTGGATAGCCTGCGGGAATGGCTGCTGACACCGTGACCACCGGGATGCAGGCGACCGCGGCCCGGACCACCTCCGCGGGGGCAACCGTGCCGCCGCCCGACCCCGCACTCGAGGACGCCTCCTGGGACCTCACGCCATTGCTGGACGGACAGGACGAGGACCACATCGACGGCCGGCTCGCCGCGGCGCACCAGCGGGCGGATGCCTTCGCCGAGCTGTACGCCGGGCATGTCGCCGACCTGGACGGGCCGGGGCTGGTTGAGGCGATCACGGAACTCGCCGCCATCTACGAGCTCGTCGGGAAGATCGGCAGTTACGCCTCGCTGCGGTTTGCCACCGACACGGCCGACTCGCGGCGGGGCGCGCTGGTGCAGAAGGTGCGCGAGCGCAGCACCGCGATCCGGACGAAGCTGCTGTTCTTCGGGCTCGAATGGGCCGCGCTGGATGATGATCGCGCCGAGCGGCTGCTGGCCGCGGAGGGCCTCGACCAGGCTCGGCACTACCTGCGGATGGAACGGCGCTACCGGCCGCACCTGCTCAGCGAGCCGGAGGAGAAGCTGCTGGCCGAGAAGTCGGTGACCGGCGCGTCGGCATGGGGCCGGTTGTTCTCCGAGCAGGTGTCCGCGATCCAGGTCGACGGGCAGCCGCTCGAGGTCGCGCTCAGCCGGCTCGCGGCCGGCGACCGCCAGGTGCGGCAGGCCACCGCGGCGTCCGTCACCGAGGCGCTCGCACCGGGGCTGCGCACCCGTGCCTACATCTTCAACACGCTCATCCACGACAAAGCCGTCAATGACCGGCTCCGTGGTTATCCGACCTGGCTCACCAACCGGAATCTCGCCAACGAGGTGTCAGACGAGTCGGTGGCGGCGCTGATCGAGGCGGTACGCGGCCGGTACGATATCCCGCAGCGTTGGTATCGGCTCAAGGCGCGCATACTTGGCCTGCCGAAGCTCGCCGACTATGACCGGATGGCCAGCGTCACCGGCGCCGACGAGCATTTCAGCTGGGAGCAGTCAAAGGATCTCGTTCTTAACTCGTTCGGCTCGTTCTCTCCTGAGATGGAAAGGCTCGCCCGGCGGTTCTTCGATGACCGGCGGATCGACGCGCCGGTGCGCGCCGGCAAGCGTGGCGGGGCGTTCGCGAGTTCGGTGGTCCCCTCGGTGCATCCGTACGTGATGCTGAACTTCACGTCCCGGCGCCGGGATGTGCTGACCCTCGCGCACGAGCTGGGCCACGGTATCCATTTCGTCCTCGCCGCGAAACAGGGCGTCCTGCAGCAGGACACGCCGCTGACGGTCGCCGAAACCGCGTCCGTCTTCGGCGAGACGATCGTGTTCAATCGGCTGCTGGCGCAGACGGACGACCCCGAGTCACGGTTCGCGCTGCTGGCCGAGGCGGTCGAGGGGGCGATCGCCACCGTGTTCCGCCAGACCGCGATGAACCGGTTCGAGGACGCCGTCCACACCGCGCGGCGCACCGAGGGCGAGCTGTCCGTCGAGCGTTTCAACGATGCCTGGGCATCCACCCAGCTCGAGCTGTTCGGCGACTCGGTCGAGCTGACCGACGGATACCGCACGTGGTGGAGCTACGTACCGCACTTCATCGGTACGCCCGGATACGTATATGCGTACGCCTACGGCCAGCTCCTGGCCTTGTCGGTATATCAGCGGTTCACTGCGGAGGGCGATGCGTTCGTGCCGCGGTACCTGGAGATGCTCGGGGCGGGTGGTTCCCAGCTGCCCGAGGATCTCGGCCGAATAGTCGGTATCGATCTCACCGACCCCGGCTTCTGGTCGGCCGGGCTTGATCTCGTTGAGGTACAGCTGCTGGCGGCGGAAAAGGCTGCGCGAGACGCCGGCCGCATCAGCTGAGCAACGCCCGACCGCTGCCGGACCACGCGAAGGCGCCGGTTCCTCGTCCCAACTCCGGGAGAGACGGGGAACCGGCGGCCTGCACTTCTGGGTGGGGCACGTCCGGCGATCCTGGTCCGGTCGGTCAGGCCGCTGGCGTCTGCGCACCCGCGCTGGTGACGACGGCATTGGTGTCCGCACGGCCGGACGCGGACGAATCCGCACCGGAGGCGGCGATGGCGGCACCGTCCCGCTGACCACGCGCCTGCCAGCCGTCCCGCCAACCCCGCTGGTAGAACGACCACGCTGACGTGGTGGGAGCAGAACCGGCGGACGCTGCGGACGCGGCGCTGTCCGATGTCCCACGGCTGGATGTCGGGCCGGTGCTGGCCGGCGTGGCCGGCAGCTGGGCGGAGGCCAGTCTCGCGAGATCCGCGACGTCAGGCGATGTACCGGCGGTGGCTTCGGCGTCCGGGTCGGCGGCCTGCCGGTCGGAGACGGCCGGCTCTCCGAGCGCGATCCCCGTTCCGGAACTGAGGTCAATCGGATCGCATGCGGCCAGGGCCGACGTAGTAGGTGGCAGAGCCGCCGCTGCGGCCGCCCCGGCACCGTTGATCGTGGTGCCGGAATTGGTCACGGTGTTCCCGGCACCGCCGACCGATGTTCCGCCCGCAGTGACACCACCGAACCCTGCGGTGGTGCCACCCGCGGTGTTCTGGGTACCGCCGACGATTCCGGTTCCACCGACGGTCGGGCCGCCGATCCCGATGGTCACGCTGCCAATGATCACATCACGGCGACCTTTGTCCTTGTCGCCAAACCAGTCGTCACCGTCATTCGCGAACCAGTCATCGACCTGATCGGCCTGCACACCCTCTTCCGCCGCAGGTGTTACCGCGTGTTCCGAAGTACAGGATGATATCCAGGACGGCTGCCAGTTCGCTGCGGATGGATCGTATTGCAGTCCGATCTCGTAGCATGTAGCCAGGATCCCCGGATCGCCCGAGTCGGCGTCCGCGGAAGGCACACCCACACCGCTCTTCGAAACTGCCGAATCGGGGCGACGGCACACCGGAACCGTAGCGGACAGAAGGCCGCTCTGACCAAATATGGAGGATAGTGCGGCCAAGCCCGATCCCGTCGACGACACCGATTCTGCCGATGCCGGCGAGGCCAGGAGGATGGCAGCGACGGACATTCCGCTGGTAAAAAGAAGACTGGTCGTACATCTCCCAATATGCATGCTGCTCCTTTCTCACGCAGGGGTCCAGAGACCAACTCCGCGAGATCGTAGCCAGCAGCCGAGCCAAAAGACCGTGCTACCAGTCCGCGTGTCCATCGCCAACCAAATACAGGACCCAGGAGGGTGCGGTATGACCGGCTGTTTCCTGACCGAAGCCGGGCCACGAGAAAGACCGATCCCCTCCCTGGGAGCCGGGCACGGAGATAACCGGCCCGACACGACGACGACCCTCGCCCCGGTTCCATCACACAAA
Organism: Frankia sp. AiPa1; assembly: GCF_023243075.1. GTDB lineage: Bacteria > Actinomycetota > Actinomycetes > Frankiales > Frankiaceae > Frankia. The sequence goes on from NZ_JALKFZ020000180.1 coordinate 72,718, forward strand.
TCACATGTGAGACATCCCGGAGGAGGGCCGCCTGTGCCCGCATGCCGAACTATCGGGCACGCGTCGCAGTCATCGCTTATCCGACGCTGGTACCGCCTGCGGTGTTACCACCGCCGAACCCGCCACCACCAACGGTGGTACCACCGGCAGTGTTACCGCCACCGCCACCGCCACCGCCGACCGTCGTACCACCAGCAGTATTGCCGCCACCGGGACCACCACCGCCACCAACGGTCGTGCCACCAGCAGTATTACCGCCACCACCACCACCACCGACGGTCGTGCCACCAGCGGTGTTACCACCACCGCCGCCGCCACCAACCGTAGTGCCACCAGCAGTATTACCGCCGCCGAAACCGCCACCACCAACGGTCGTACCACCGGCGGTGTTGCCGAAGAAGATCGGGAATCCTCCGGCTCGACGAATGGTGTTACTTTGACGGAATCCGCCTACGCTGGTTCCGCCAGCGGTGTTTCGACCCCCACCACCGACCGTGGTACCACCGGCCGTGTTGCCCCCACCGCCACCAACCGTAGTGCCACCGGCCGTATTACCACCACGAGGGCCACCACCACCGACCGTGGTACCACCAGCGGTGTTACCACCACCGCCGCCGCCGCCGCCGCCGACGGTCGTACCACCCGCCGTATTACCACCACCAGGGCCACCACCACCGACGGTCGTACCACCAGCGGTGTTACCACCACCGCCGCCGCCGCCGACCGTCGTACCACCGGCCGTATTACCACCGCCGCCACCGACGGTCGTACCACCAGCGGTGTTACCACCACCACCGCCGCCACCGACCGTCGTACCACCCGCCGTATTACCACCACCAGG
>NZ_JALKFZ020000181.1 GCF_023243075.1 Frankia sp. AiPa1
CCGCCGCGGCACAGGCGCGGGACCCAGGCCGGCGCGCCGTCCACAACTCAGGGCAAACCTTGCCGGACGCGGCACTACCTGTCCTGGCGGGACGAGCTCGGCCTGCACCGCCGCTCCGTCACCGGGCGACGCGTCCGGGTGGTCTGATCCGCTCCCGGCGGCCAGCGCCTCCCCGGCGATCGCCGTCCCGTACCGGACCGCCCCCGGCGAAGGCAGCGGACATGCCGTCATCGGTGGCACGATCGTAGGGCAGAAATGCGTCCCGTCCGGGCTGCGCACGGTGACGAATCCGCTGGGCCCGCAGGTCTCCCCGGCAACGCAGTGCAGGGTCGGGGTGAACCGGCCGTTATCCGTCACCGCGCGTCCGGCCGCCGCGACCGACGTGCGCGGATGCGCCGCCGCGATCTGCTTCCAGAGCCGGTCCAGCTGGGTACGCCCAGCCGCATCCACCGCCTGGTCGGCCCGCGGCGGCGCCTCCACCAGGATCACCGTGATCCCGGCACCGGTCAGCGTCTCGACGAGACGGGTCACGTCCGCCCGATAGGCGCCGATCAGCTCCCGCCCGCGCATGCAGTCGCTGCCCTGGTTGCCGGAGAACGCCAGCGCCGCCACGGTCGGACGAAACGCGTGGATCTGGGCGGGCACGTCGGCCAGCCAATCGCACGGCGCCGTACCACCCCAGGTCCGCACCAGCGCGGCGTTACCGCGGTCAGCCTCCACATCCCGGGTGAACGCGCTGCCGGCCTCCCAGGCCAGCGAATCCCCCCAGAGCACCACCCGCTGGCGCTGCGAGGAGATGTGCACCCGCGTCGGCGCCTGCTGCACGACCAACGTGCCCACGACAAGCACCACGGCGCCCACGAACATCCAGGACACCGCGCTGAGCCTCTTCACCATCGTCCAGCGGCCCGCATCCGCCGCGGCCGCCCGTCGGGATCGTAGATCGCGTGGTAGAGCGGCGCCGCCCAGGCCCGCCGCAGGCGGCCAAGCGCCGCCGGGGAATGCGGCACGACCCGTCCCGGCGGCCAGACATCGTCCACCGTCACGGCCTTGGAGTGGACGTAGACGGGTGTCCCGGCATGGTTCTCCACGTCGGACACCGCGACCCGCTCGCCCCCCGCCGCCCGGCAGACCTCGAGCGCCTGCTCGCGGCCGACCAGGTTCGGTGGCAGGGAGAGCCCCCCGCCCTGGGTCGGATGCCGCGGCACCACAATGAGCTCCGTGTCCGGATTCCCACGCTCATCGCCGGTCAGGAACCACGCCTGAAGCACCGCATCCTCGGCCAACGCACATCCTCCCTGCCCCCAGCCCGGATACGGCTCATTCCCCCCTGGACGACCATCATCACCCCGCGGCGTGAGCGGACTCATACCGCCTCGCCCAGAAGGTGCCAGGAGTGATCGAGCAGACTCACCGCATGAGGAGGATCGCCGCGCTGACCACCGCGACCGCCGGTGTCGCCTACGGCCTGCCGTCACTCACGACCCTGCGCCGCGCCCGGGTGCGGCTCACCCCGCGCCTCGCCGGGATCGGCGCGCCGGGCCACGTGGCGCTCACCTTCGACGACGGGCCTGACCCGGCGTCCACGCCACGCTTCCTCGAGGTGCTCGCCGAGCTCGACGTGCGGGCGACGTTCTTCGTGCTCGGCGGCATGCTGGCCCGGGCGCCGGGCCTCGCACGGGAGATGACCGCAGCCGGGCACGAGCTCGGCGTGCACGGCTGGGATCACCGTCCCATGCTGTTGCGCGGACCCCGCTCGACCCGCGACCAACTGGCCCGTACCCGCGACCTGATCGCCGAGGTGACGGGCCGTCCACCCCGTTTCGTCCGTCCGCCGCACGGCATCCTCACGTCCGGCGTGCTGCTGGCCGCCCGGGAGCTGGATCTCACCCCGGTGCTCTGGTCAGCCTGGGGCCGGGACTGGACGGCGCAGGCCACACCGCGCAGCGTGCTGGCCACCCTGGACCCCGACCTGCGCGGCGGCGCCACGGTGCTGCTGCACGACAGCGACTGCACCTCGGCGCCCGGCGCCTGGCACAGCGCCCTGGGCGCCCTGCCCGAGCTCGCCGCCCGCTGCGCGGACGCCGACCTGCGCCTGGGCCCGCTTGCGGAGCACTACACCGGTGGATACAGCGAGTAGTTCGGGAAGTTACCGACCAGCCGCTCGTCCGGGTCGCTCCCGACGGTGACCGCGCGGGCGAGATGCGCCCCGCCGACGAACGCCCCCTTCCAGGACGCCCCGCGCCCCCCGAACGGCTCCTCCCGGTCGCCCCGTGACCGCGGCACGTTGATTCCGATCTTGAACGCGGCGAGCTCCCCGGCAAGTCGCCGGGCGTATGCCTCGTCGTCGCAGGCCAGCGACGCGACCAGCGCCCCGTTGGATGCGTTCATCGCCGCGAGCAGCTCCGCTTCGGAGTCGACGACCACGATCGTGTCGACCGGCCCGAACGGCTCGGCGTGGCGCAGCGCGCAGGCGGCCGGGGGGCTGAGGATCGCCACCGGCGGCACGTAGGCGGAGGTGTCCTGCCCGGGCAGGAACCGCCCATCCGCGAGGTCACCGCGATACAGCGGCACGCCCCCCTTCGTGATCGCCTCGTCGATCTTTCCAGCCAGTTCCGTTGCCTTGTCGACGGTGATGACCGGTCCATAGTCCAACTCGGGCAGTGCGTCGCCGTCGTCGGCCACCGCCAACGGATGCCCGAACCGCACCCCGCGGAGGACGGGCAGGTACGTCTCGAGGAACCGGTCGAACAGCTGGCGCTGCACGACATAGCGCGGATAGGCGGTGCAGCGTTGCTTGCCGTACTCGAACCCCTTGCGCAGATGGGCGGCCAGCAGGTCCCACTGGGAGAACTCCCAGATCCCCCAGGCGTTGAGGCCCTCCTGCTCGAGGAAATGCCGCTTGCCCGTGTCGACCAGCGCGGCGGCGACCTGCCCACCCGCCGACCGACCACCGACGAACGCCAGGCAGCCGATCTCCGGCGCCCGCACCAGCGCGCTGGACAGCCGCGAGCCCGCCCCGGACACCAGCGACACCGGCAGCCCCTCCCGCCGGGCCAGCGCGCAGGCGAGGGTGAGGCAGGCGGCTCCGCCGTCCGTCGGTGTCTTGGCGATGGCCCCGTTGCCGGCGAGCACCTGGACGAGCATCGCATGCATGAGCACGCTCATCGGATAGTTCCAGCTCGCGATGTTGCTGACCGGTCCCGGCAGCGGGCCGCGCTCGGCGATCATGCGGTCGATGTTCTCGAGGTACCAGCGGACGCCGTCGAGTGCCCGGTCGACGTCGGTGAGCGCGAGCCGCCAGGGCTTACCGATCTCCCAGACCAGCAGCAGCGCGAGCAGCTCCCGATGCTGCGCCATGGCGTCGACAGCCGTCCCCACCCGCGCTCGACGCTCGCTGAGCGCCACATCTCGCCACCGCTTGTGATCATCGAGCGCGGCCCGGATGGCCTCCCGGGCCTCGTCCGGCTCGATCATCGGTGGCCCGATGATCTGCGTGCCGTCGACAGCTGCCCGGCTACGTAGCGGACTGCCACTTCTGCGCCACTGTCCACCCCACAGATTGCGCAGGCGGTCGTCATCGAACGCCTCCGGCGCTACGGCCCGGCATCGAATGAACGCATCGGACCAGGAAGTACCCGGCTTGATGCGAAGAGGACGCGGGTTGGGGGCACTGGTGAGTGCGGTCATACCGATGAGATTGCCGGCTCCCGACAGAAGGTGCCACCCCTCGGGCCGCGCATATCGTACATCGCGTATTTTCATCGATGATAGTTAGCCTCGTTGCCCTAATGACGGCTGGTCATTGACGAACCGCCGTGCATTGCGGATGTCGCCGCTCGGCGCCCGATTTCGGGTGGTCTGCGGTGTCTGGCCGAGCCAAATCGGCTGCCTCATCGCGGACGAACCTGTCGATACCCGCAGGCCGTCTGCCTGCTCGACGTACTATTTCCGGCATGTCGGATGCGTTCATGGGCCTTGGTGTCTCCGCCTCGCGGGCGCTGCTACGACCACTGGTATGTCCTTCATCACGTAGAGTCGAAGAGTGTCCGAACCCTCTTTCCCGGGTGTGTGATGACGGCCAGTGTCGTGCCGCCGTCGGCCGCTGAAGCCGGCACCGTCGAGGGCTCCGCGCCGATCCGGGTCCTCGTGGTAGATGACCATGAGCTTTTCCTCCAGGGTCTGCAGACCGTGTTGGAGATCGAGGACGACATCAGCGTCGTCGGGAGCGCCGGCAACGGCCAGGAGGCGCTCGCCCTCGCTTCCGGCACGCTGCCGGACATCGTCCTGATGGACGTCCGTATGCCTGGCCGCGATGGCATCGCCGCCGCCGGTGCCATCCGCCGCGCCGTGCCGCGCACCAAGATCGTCATGCTGACCATGTCGGACGAGGAGTCGGACCTGTTCGAGGCGATCAAAGCCGGCGCTGTCGGGTATCTGCTGAAATCCATCCCCCCGCACGAGGTGGCCGACGCCGTCCGCGCGGTCCACAACGGGCAGAGCCTGATCAGCCCGTCGATGGCCTCCAAACTGATGGTCGAGTTCGCCACCATGGCCCGGGGCTCGGACGACCGCCCCCGCGCGCCCGCCCCACACCTGACCGCCCGTGAGCTCGAGGTTCTGCGCCTCGTGGCCGAGGGCCGGGCCAACCGGGAGATCGCCCGTAAGCTCTTCATCAGCGAGAACACCGTCAAGAACCACGTGCGCAACATCCTCGACAAGCTCCAGCTGCACTCCCGCATGGAGGCCGTGATGTACGCCGTCCGCCAGGGACTGTTCGACATCGAGTGACCCCGGCCCCGTCGCTACGCCGTGAGCCCATGGTTGTCGTCAAGATCGGGGATGTGAGCGGGGCGTCGCGAGCCTGCCCGCGAGGAGCATGGATGATCCGGTGGCTCGCGGGTCGAGCTGCGGTTCCGCGGAACCGCTCGGCGCCTGAGATCCGGGCCGCCGGCGCGGGCCCGGCGGGTCTCCAGCTAACCGTTCGCCCAGAGCGATAAGACTTGGGAACAAGGTCACGCTGATCTGAGTTAAGCCAGCTGGACTCAAGTTCCTGACGTGAGGGTGGACCGCATGGCACAGAACAGGGTGTTGCCCGTCCTGCCGCTCGACGATGCTGTCGTCCTGCCCGGCATGGTCGTGTCCCTCGACCTGGCTGACGACGAGACTCGCGCGGCCGTGCAGGCCGCCCGCATCGGCGGATCGCCTGGAACGCCCGACGCGCGAGCGCCGGGGATCTCCAGTCGGTCCGCCGCCAGCGAAGCCGAAATCCTGCTTGTGCCGCGGGTGGATGGTCAGCTCGCCGAGGTTGCGGCGGTCGGCGTGGTGGAGCAGACGGGGCGGCTGCCGCGTGGGGGTTCGGCCGCGGTCGTGCGCGGGACATCCCGCGTCCGGGTTGTTGCTTTGCGGCCGGGCCCGGATGCGCAGGCGGCGCGCTGGGCCGAGGTCGGTGAGATCGAGACCGTGCTCGGCGCGGCGACCGATGCGGCGACGGTCGAGCAGCTGGCCCGGGAGTACAAGGCACTGGTGACCGATCTGCTGCGTCAGCGTGGGGCGTGGCAGGTGGTGGATTCGGTCGCAACGATCACCGATCCGTCCACGCTCGCGGACACGGCCGGCTACGCCGCCTATCTGAGCACCGCGCAGAAGATCGAGCTGCTGGGCACGTCGGCGGTGGAGGTCCGGCTGAGCCGTCTGGTGGCCTGGACGAAGGAGCACCTCGCCGAGCTGGAGGTCGCCGAGACGATCCGGCGCGACGTCAAGGAGGGGATGGACCGCCAGCAGCGTGAGTTCCTGCTGCGCCGCCAGCTCGAGGCCGTGCGCAAGGAGCTGGCTGAACTCGGGAGCGGCGGAAAGGGCGAAGGCGACGGCAACGGGGAAGGCTCGGAGCCGGCGGACTACCGGGCCCGGATCGAGGCCGCCGACCTGCCCGAGAAGGTGCGGGTCGCGGCGGTCAAGGAGGTCGACAAGCTCGAGCGGACGGCCGAGTCCTCGCCGGAGGGCGGCTGGATCCGGACCTGGCTGGACACGGTGCTCGACCTGCCGTGGAATGTGCGGGCGCAGGACGCGTACGACATCGCCGCCGCCCGCGCCGTGCTCGACGCCGACCACGCGGGGCTGGAGGACGTCAAGGATCGAGTCATCGAGCATCTGGCGGTGCGTCGCCGGCGGGCTGACGCCGGGCTCGGGGCCGTCGGTGGTCGCCGGGGCGGGGCAGTGCTGGCGTTGACCGGGCCGCCCGGGGTGGGCAAGACCTCGTTGGGCGAGTCGATCGCGCGGGCGATGGGGCGCTCGTTCGTCCGGGTGGCGCTCGGTGGCGTGCGGGACGAGGCGGAGATCCGCGGTCATCGGCGGACCTATGTCGGCGCGCTGCCCGGCCGGATCGTCCGCGCCATCCAGGAGGCCGGCGCGATGAACCCTGTCGTCCTGTTGGACGAGGTGGACAAGCTCGGCGCCGACTACCGGGGCGACCCGACCGCGGCGCTTCTGGAGGTGCTCGACCCGGAGCAGAACCACACCTTCCGAGACCATTACCTCGAGGTCGAGCTGGACCTGTCCGATGTCCTGTTCCTGGCGACCGCGAACGTGGTCGAGGCGATTCCGGCTCCGCTGCTGGATCGGATGGAGGTCATCCGGCTCGACGGCTATACCGAGCAGGAGAAGGTCGTCATCGCGCGTGACCACCTGCTGCGCCGTCAGTTGGAGCGGGCGGGGCTCGTGGCAGGCGACGTCGCCGTCGACGACGGCGCACTCGCGACGCTCGCCGGTGAGTACACCCGCGAGGCCGGGGTGCGTGACCTGGAGCGGGCGATCGCCCGGCTGCTGCGCAAGGTCGTGGCCGGAGTGGCGCTCGGAGCGGCCGCGCTGCCGGTCGCGGTGGACGCGGCGGGACTGGCCAGCTACCTGGGCCGGCCGCGGTTCACGCCCGAGTCGGCGGAGCGCACGGCGCTGCCGGGCGTCGCGACGGGGCTCGCTGTCACCGGCGCCGGCGGGGACGTGCTGTTCGTCGAGGCGTCGTTGGCCGATGCGGAGACGGGCGGCGCCGGGCTCACGCTCACGGGGCAGCTCGGTGACGTGATGAAGGAGTCGGCGCAGATCGCGCTGTCCTACCTGCGTTCCCACGGGGCTGAGCTGGAACTGCCCGTCGGGGACCTCGCCGAGCGGGGCGTCCACGTGCATGTGCCGGCCGGCGCGGTGCCCAAGGACGGGCCGAGCGCCGGGGTGACCATGACGACGGCGCTGGCGTCGCTGTTGTCTGGCCGGCCGGTCCGTCCGGACGTGGCAATGACCGGCGAGGTGTCGTTGACCGGACGGGTGCTGCCGATCGGCGGGGTGAAGCAGAAGCTGCTCGCCGCGCATCGGGCCGGCATCACCACGGTTCTGTTGCCGCAGCGCAACGGGCCTGACCTGGACGACGTGCCCGCGCCGGTGCGCGAGGCGCTCACGGTGCACCTGGTGAGCGACGTGCGGGAGGTGCTGGAGCTGGCACTCGAGCCCAGTTTCGCGCTCGCTGCCTGAGGACCGGTGGGGGCCACTCATCCGGGTGGCCCCCACCGTCGGGCGGCATCGGGCGACGCGCCGAGGACAAGGTAAACACCATGTGACGGGGGTGCACGAAGGACCGATGACGGCTACGGTCGGGGCGTGGATCGTGGCCGCTGTCTTCGGCAGGAGCGCATCGCGCAGCAACGCGTCCTGGGGCTCAGTCGGCGAGGGGTACGCCAGAGACCGCGTGACAACCGCGGCCCGGCGCACCTTCCGAACCGTCCGCCGGGCCGACGGCGACGCCGGTACCACTAAGCGCCTGGTTAGAGTTATCGGATCCCAGTGCCGGCGTGGCGAAGGGACCCGAACACGGTGGATGCGCTCAAACGAGGCTGGATCGGCCTGGCGTTGTTCTGCGCGGCGCTGGTACTCATGCCGATCCTGGTCCTCGGGTATGAGAAGGACACCTCGGCAGCCGATCAGACCCACGCCACGTCGGTGCCTGCCAGTGCGACCGTCGCGCCCACGGGCACCGCGAACCTGCGGCCGGCGCTCGCCTTCGCGGGTGTTCAGCAGAACGACCTGATCAGCGGATTCCGGGTGATCCAAGTCGACTCGCTCACCTATGCCGGGCCGCTGAGCTGGGTGCTCAACGGACCCCTCGCCGTGCCATTTCAGATCAACGTCGCTCGTCCGCCGTACATCTTCTCGCCCGGTTCGGACGGCGGCTGGCAGACCGGCCAGGCACCCGACGGCCGGTACACCCTGACGGCGATTCCGACCGGGGCGCCGGACAAGGCGATCACGGTGGTTTTCACGGTCCGTAATCAATCTGGTGCGCTTGGTTGATCACCCTGCCCGGGCGCGTGACGGAGCCGGCCGGAGACCCTAGTGTCAGCGGGATGGATCGTCTGGTGTGGATCGACTGCGAGATGACGGGCCTGGACGCGGCGTCCGACCTGTTGCTGGAAGTGGCTTGCCTTGTTACGGAAAGTGAGCTCAATGTGCTCGATGAGGGCATCGATCTGGTGCTTTCGGCGCCGGACGAGGCGCTTGACGCCATGGTTCCCGTCGTCCGCGAGATGCACGAGACGTCCGGCCTGACCGCTGCCGTCCGTGCCTCCGCGCTCGCGTTGCCGGAAGCGGAGAAGCTGGTCCTCGACTACGTGCGGGAGCGGGTGCCCGAGGTTCGCCGGGCACCGCTGTGCGGCAACTCGATCGCCACGGACCGCACGTTCCTCGCCCGCTACATGCCGGCGCTGGACGGCCATCTGCACTACCGGATGATCGACGTCTCCTCGATCAAGGAGCTCGCGCGGCGGTGGTATGTGCGTACCTACTACGCCGCCCCGGCCAAGCGCGGCGGCCACCGGGCGCTCGCCGACATCCAGGAGAGCATCGAGGAGCTGCGCTACTACCGGGAGGCCCTGTTCGTGCCCGCGCCGGGACCCACCAGCGAACAGGCGCGTGCGATCTCGGCCGGGATCCGCGCCCAGACGGAAGCTGCCAGCCCGAACGTAGCGTGATGTAGGCGTTACCTGCCACCCGTCCGCCCGGGTGGTGTCTGCGACCGGTACTATGTGCGTGCACCACGATGGCGCCGCGCCACCCATGGCGCCACCGATGGTGGGTGTAGCTCAGCTGGTAGAGCACCGGGTTGTGGTCCCGGTGGTCGCGGGTTCAAGTCCCGTCACCCACCCCAGAGTTATAGGCGCTCTGCCAGGCGTTTTCTGCCCGGTAGCACGCTGCGGGTAGCACCAATCATGGTCATCGGGTAGCACCGCTGATCTAGGCTGTCTCTCGGGTCCTGCCGAGAGGAGGCCGCGTGGCCTGGATTCAGGAGCGCGCGAACCACGTCCGTGTCATGTGGCGTGAGGGTGGCCGAGGCAGCACCCCGGAGTACGAGAAGTTCGCCACCCGGGCCGAGGCCGAGGTCTACAAGAAGCTCGTGGAAGCCGCCGGTAACCGGCGCCCGACGCCGGTGGTCGAGGACGGCCGCCCGCCCCGTCCGATCGCTGGTCTACCGTGCACCGTCCGGCGATGGGCGGAGTTCTGGTTGTCGGGGCTGTCCGGGGTGCGGGGGCGGACCGCGCACGACTATGAGCGCGATCTTCGCAAGCATGTCCTGCCGGATCTGGGCGACCGGGAGCTCACCGAGGTGTCGAGCACGGATGTGGGCCGGTGGGTGAAGGGCCTTCAGGACAAGGGGTTGGCGCCGAAGACGGTCCGCAACCAGCACGGGTTGCTCTCGGCGCTGTTCCAGGCCGCTGCGGCGCACGAGCCGCAGGCGATGCGGCTCGGGAACCCGTGCGCCCGGACCAGGCTGCCGGAGGTGGTGGGGGAGGAGATGCACTTTCTGACCCCCGCCGAGCTGGACCGGCTGTTGGCCGCCCTGCCCAAGCACTACCGGCCGTTGGTGACCACGCTCGCGCTCACCGGGTTGAGGTGGGGGGAGGCCACCGGCCTGACCGCGCGGCATGTCGATCTGTTGGCGAGCCCCGGGACGATCGCCGTTCGGCAGTCGTTGCAGCGGCAGGCCGACGGATCGCTGAAGCTGGGGCCGCCGAAGACCCGCGCGTCCCGGCGGACCGTCACCTTGCCCGCGAAGCTGGTGGACGTGCTGATTCCGCTGTGGAGCGGCAAAGACGGCGACGAGATGGTGTTCGTGACGCAGCGGGGTACGGCGGTGCGCCACTCGCACTTCTACAACCGGGTGTGGAAGCCCGCGGTTCTGGGCGCCGAGCTGCCGGCGGGTCTGCGCATCCACGACCTTCGGCACACGCACGCGGCGTGGCTGATCTCGGCCGGACGGCCGCTGCCGAGCATCCAACGCCGGTTGGGCCACCGGTCGATCACGACCACCGTGGACCGGTACGGCCACCTGCTGCCCGAGGTGGACCGGGGCGACCTGGACGCGCTCCAGGCCGCGTTCATCACTGGCGACCCCGACCCTTCCGACGCCACCGACAATGCCGATACCGCTGATAACGCCGACACCACGAGCATTTCGGAGGGCGGCGAGAACGGGCGGCTATCGGCCTGAGCGGCGCCGTTCGGGCAGCGGGACGGGTACCACCGACGCCGGCACCAGCCCGGCAACGGCGGTACCCGGTACCGACAGAGGCATGACCACCGACCCGGCAATGATTTTCCGGAGGTCATCGGCGGAGAACCGGATGGCCCGACCCAGCCGGCGATGCGGAACCTTGCGACGGCGGACCCATTCCCGCAACGTCGACTCCCGCACCCGCAACAACGCCGCCGCCTGCTCCGGATCGTAGAGACGGACGTCATCGTCCCCGGTCGAGGTGGCCGGTGCGCCGCCAGAGCCGGTCAGGGCACCGTGTCCGGCACGCATCAGGCCACCGCTTTCGGGCGGATGCTGCCCGCTCGCCTTACATGATCGCGAAAATACGGCAGGACGACCCGCCCCCGTTCCGCACCCTGTGTAACGATCCGACAGATCGGTACGCTACCGGCAGGTCGTGTCGAACGGAGGACCAGTTCCTGCCTGAAACAAGCCTTTGATCTGCCTGCTGCAGAACGGCGCACGGAACCCCCGGGGGTCAGGAAGGGGAAAGGCGGAAACCGGAATGTTCCCGCCTTTTAATCCTGCCGCGGCCGTGCGCTCTTGAGAAGTGTGTGGATGCGGAGATTTCACGGATTATCCCGGGACTCCACGCGGAGTGGACACGGAGCCGGCGCGGTGTCGGAATCCCGGACTGGTTACGGAGTGGGCTCGGAGTGGACCGGGAGCCAGCGCGGAGTGGGTGCGGAGTCGGCGCGGTATCTCCCACCCCGGTCTGGGCAAGGAGTGGGCACGGAGTGGACGGGGAGTCCGCCGCCGGTCCTGGTGATCACTTGCGAGTGGGTCGCCCGGTCACAGGTCGTCCGCGTCCGGCAGGTCCGGCAGGTCCGGCAGGTCCGGCAGGTCCGGCAGGTCCGGCAGATCGAGCCGAAGGCCGGCCACGACCCGGTGCGCGGCCGGGTCGCGTAGCGCGCGGGCCATCAGGTAGAGCATCGGGTCGGACAAGGTCACCGACCGGTGGACCGCCGGACCGGCCAGCAGTTCCACCGTGCGCGCGACGATCGCCCGGACCGTGTCCGCGTCGACGTCCGGCATCTCGCTGGTGATCCGCGCAGCCAGCGCCAGGCCGATCCGCTGTCGGAACGACCCCACCGGGTTGTACGCCGCAATGGCCCGCCCGGGGTGCTTACCGCCCGCTCTGCGCTTGCTCTGGCCGGCCCGGTCGTGGCCCGTCTGGTCGTCGGGTGCGGTCATGGCACGGCCCGTCGGGCCGAGGCCGCTTCGGTGGCGTCGACGGCGGGTAGTCGGTCGACGGCCCGGGCGCGGATGGCCGCAGTGATCTGGCGCCACACCGATGCCGGCATCCGCAGGGAGACCGGTTGGACGTAGCCGAAGCCGAGATGAACATGTCCTTGGCGCAGCGCCACCAGGACGGCCCCGCCTTCCGTCCCGTGCCACCTGCTCCACCCGGTGCCCAGCTCACCGGGTGTGTCCGCCCGCAGGGTCTCGACGATCGCCAGCCACACCGGGTGGGGGATCGCCAGCAGCACCGGGGTTCCGGCGTACCGGTAGCGGATGAGGATCTCGGCGCCGTGCCGGCCGAACTGGCACAGCGGCGCCACCGCACTTGTCTGCCACGCCATGACCCCTCCAGTGAGCCGCGGGTCGGGGCCTGCCCGTCCGGACCATCGGGGGGAGGGTCACGAACGGGCAGGCCGGTCCAAGGGAGGTCAGGCGTCCAGCACGGTCGGCCAGTCGGATGCCTTGTCCTGCCACGCCCCGACGAGCTGTGCCCGCCGCGCCTGACGCAGGAGGTGGACGGCCTTGACCTGGTCGGGGTCGAGGGTGGCCAGGCCCGCCGTCCGGTGCGTCACCCAGGTGCGGCCCAGCGCCAGCGCCCGCGACGACCAGCCCACCAGTAGCAGATCGACCGCGGCCAGATCAGATGTCGACGGCAGCTCCGGTCCGTACATCACCTCGTGGACCCGGGCGACGCCGCCGGCCATCTGCGCCATCAGTGCGTCCGACTCCGCTGCGTACATCGTGCACGGCCCGACCAGGCCCGGCATCTGGTCCGGACGCAGACCCACCGTGGGCGCGGCGTGCAGCTCCCGCGCGAACGCCTGACCGAACGGCACCAGGCCGAACGCCGCCGCCGGCAACATCTCGATCACATCCACTCCCCGCTGTTCACATGACAGGACGACCGCTGCGCGGTGCCCGCCGGGGGCATCGGGGCCAGCCCGACGGGCACCACGGAGATCAGTGTTCGCGAGCCGCCGTATGGCTCCCAGTGACGTTTAGGGGACTCTTCGTGTAGTTACGGAGTGGCCCTGTGAGAGCCAGGAGTGCCGTTTGGGTGCCGTCTACGTGCCATTTCGTCGAGGGTCGCCGCACGACCGTGACATCGGGTGGTGTGGGCCGGGATGCTGGTGGGGCAGTCACGTGAAGGAGACCGCTTGTGTCGTCCGTTCCGGTCGAGCCCCGCACGCTGCTGGCGCAGTGGGTCCGCGAGCAGGGGTGGACCCTGGACGACTTCCGCCACCGATATGCAGACGCGGCACAGCGGATCGGCGCGCGAGCCGACACGGTCAGCGAGCGGCAGGCAAAACGCTGGTTCGCGGGCACCGTCGACCGCCCGCATCCGTCCGCAAGCGCCGTGTTGGAAGCGCTCTGCCAGCGGCCGATCGGCGACCTGATGAGCCCTCCGCGCATGGCCGGGACGACGTCGGGTTCACCGACGGCAGATGAACCGGTTTTCGCGGGTGGTCACCGCGGGGAAACGCCCTCTCCAGTGTTTCCATTCGGGCCGCCGGAACATTCCGCTGGTAACGACGCTGATGAGACGCTGCGTTTCCTGGCGCGGGCGGAGCAGGCACCGGCCCCCGAGATGGTCGCTCTGCTGTGGGTTCAGGTCCAGCAGTTCGCCCGCAGCTACGGAGATCGTCTAAGCGCCCACGTCGAGGAAATGATCGTCACGCGACGGGCGGCCTTCCGCCTGCTGGACGGTCCAGCCGAGCCCCGCCAGGCCAGAGAGATCTACCTTCTCGCCGGTCTGGTCTGCGCCATGCTCGCGCACGCATCGCGCGACCTGGGCGACACGCGGCAGGCAATCATCTATCAGGACGCCGGATTGCTGTGCGCGGAACGATCCGGCCATCTCGGGCTGCGGGTCGTCGTACGCACCGAACAGGCCGCCACCGCCTACTGGATGAAGGACTTCACCCGGTCGATCCACTACACTGACCTAGCCGCCCTGGACGCGGAACGGGTCCGAGGATCGATCGCCGTGCTGCCCTTCGTGCAGCAGGCCCGCGCGTACGCCGCTATCGGAGACACCAGCCGCAGCCGCCACGCGCTCACCCGCAGCCATCGCATCCGCGACCATGTGGAACCCGACGACCTGGACGACATCGGCGGCCTGATGCGCTTCTCGCTGCCCGAACAACTCGGCATCATCGCCGGAACCGCCGCCTGGTACCCGGACCCCACCGAATCCGAACGAGCCGCCCACGACGCCGTAACCGCCTACCAGGACGCCCCGTATATCGACCGATCGCACAACTCGGAAGCCATCGCACGGGCCGACCTTGCCATCGCCCGCGTTCGCCTCCACGCGCTGGACGGTGCTGAGGATGCCCTACGATCCGTGCTCTCCATCCCGGAATCTCACCGCGTCCTCCCCATACGCAAAGGTGTG
The DNA here is from genome assembly GCF_023243075.1 of Frankia sp. AiPa1. Taxonomy (GTDB): domain Bacteria; phylum Actinomycetota; class Actinomycetes; order Frankiales; family Frankiaceae; genus Frankia. The sequence goes on from NZ_JALKFZ020000181.1 coordinate 14,214, forward strand.
CAGAGAGTCCGTGCTCTCCTCCATGCAGACCCCTTCTACCGGTCGGCCCCCGAAGGCCGCCGCCTCCGTAAAGCCGCCGATGAGTTCGCCTGCAGCTCCGAATCTTCCCAAGAGCTCCGCGCCGTCGGCAACGACGCGGCTGCCGAGCATCTCCCTGACTAGGGTCCACCGTCTCAGCGGGTAGCAGGTGAATGCTAATAATCTTATGGGGAATCGCTATTCATTGCAAGATGTTGTGTGAATATTGCGCAGAGGTTAACCATCTGAGGACTTGAATAGTAATTTGGCCGGAATTAGCAACTTTAATTGGATTAGAGTCGAAGGGTGGTGGCTTCATGTAAATCTTGCGTCGAAGTACTCAACTGAGTTTTGATGCAAGATTCCTGGCCAGGGTTCCGAGTAGATATAGTCGAGGGTTTTGGTGCATCCATATCAGCATTAGAAGCCATAGTCGAAAGCCGATTCCAACCGTGAAGACAATAATTCCGAACGTAAGACTCAGTGCCTCTTCTGAATGCACGTCAGCGATCGTGCCGATTGCGGTGAAAACGCAGAAAAGTATGTCAATCTCGATGGCTTGGATGGCGTGGAAGCGCACCTCTTTGTTTCGACGGCGAAGTGTGAACCATCCTAGGACCGGAAAATAAGAGGAAACCATCAGTGCGGCGTTAAGGCGACTCTTTTCTGGATGTTTTTTGATCCGCTCGGTGTTCCGAGTGGAATGTATGGTCGCCGCACTCTGCTGCTGCGAGTCTCCTGACTCTACCGAGTAGTTCTGGTCAGGAGAGATTGGGTGATGGGTCAGATTGCTAGGTTGGGAGTATCTCGCCTCGGTCGACATGGCCATGGCGTGATGTGAGCGCGTGGTGGGTGTGAAAGGGGTGTCAGATTCTCCCGGGAAGCGGGGTTCGTGGCCGGGTGCAATAATATTGCGTGCCGGGAAGGGGGGTGCCGAGGTCGGCTTCGCGCGACCGATTCTAACCGCTTTGATCTGTTCGATCAGGCGGAGCTTCGCCGTTGGCTCCGAGAGGCCGAATAGATCGAATGAAACGATCTGACCCAGTAGTCCGGGGCGGGGGCAATCCATTACTCGGATTGGTACAAGCTTACTTCGAAAACCGGCCGGGTCTGCGGCCTGCGCCGCTTGCCATTCTGCCTGGCCATACACGGAGTCGAGGTAATCGTCTGAAAGTAGAGCAATGGTGTGCTCCGCTTCTGTCGCACCTCGCTGCATGCCGAACATCCAATTTCTTCCGGGGATGGAATCCCAATCTTGAATAAAAACCCGGAATCCCTTTTCTTCCAACTGCCATGCAATCCACTCGGCCCATGGACGGTCAGAAGTTGTGTACGAGATAAAAAAATTGAGCGTCGCATCCTCCGGCCGACCGAAGTCTCGTGATGCTCCCTGTTGCGCCGCCGTGCTGTGCTCTTGGTCCATATCTCTACCGCCCCCCCTGCAGATTGAGATAGTCTCCCATTGCCTCCCAACAGTCCGGGACTGGGGGTAGCCCGGAGAGTGCGGCGAGTGCGCGGACCCTGGTACCGCGAGCTCAATGATCTTCAGGGTCTTCGCCGGCATGCGGGCAACTCATGCGCGTCGACTCGCATCGACATCCTGCCTGCTGAGGCGAGTGAGACCAAGATCGTCGCTAAGTTTCTATTGCACTTCAAGGGCGGCCCTGCGGGCCGCCGGTGGATGGTGCCGCACACGCCGCGCCGTCACACGCGCCACGCCCGCGGAGCTCGCCGCACACGTCGGGGCCCCGGGCCGCGCAAAGCGCGGCCCCTCCCCGCCGGAGCGTCGGCCCCGCGGGAGTGTCGGAGCGTCGACCCGGTCGGAGCGTCACCACCCACCCGACACCCGAGAAGCAGAAACGGGCCTACGGCGCTCATGTTCTGCGGCGCGGCCAGGCCGACAGTCGATTTCCGTTGGCCACCTCGGCGGGCATTCCCCGCTTCCCGACGCGAGGAGCATCCGTCTACGCACCGGCCGCATCAAGGGCGCGCTAAAGCGCGTCGCAAGCGATCATCCTTCGGATGACCCTTGACCCGACCGGCACTCCGACAGTTCAGAACCACGCGGGAAACGGCGAAAAAATGCAAGGAGCCGACGGTCGAACCGTTGCCGTTCTGCATTGGCCGTTTTCGACCCGTCCGGGGTCGCGGGGGTCGTCGGGGCGCCGGGGGTGCCGCGCTCCAGAAGCGTCGTTTGACGGGTATTCTTCCAGGTCAGAGCCGCAGAATCCCAAGCGCAGACCGGGCAGCCCTACCGGAACGCCCTATCCTGTTACGTTTCGTCAGATCGAATCGTGAAACGTTCTGTTTCCACTTTTACGAAACGTAAGTGACGTTTCGGGGTGTTGGGCGTTGGGTGTTGAGGGCACTTCGTGTCCGGTGGCCCCAGGCCGCATCGACCGGGCCCGGACCCGCCAGCGCAATGCATCCGACGAGCATCTCCACGCCCGCAGACCGCGAATCACAGCACCCCGACCGCGCCAGTGGCCTTGGACGCGCGAGCGAGCTGCTTCCGACGGACGGTCGCCGGTTCCGACGACCCGAACACGGCCGGACGGCAGCCGCCCCGGTGGATCGATCCTCCCCGCCGTCTGACGAGCTGGGCCCCACCTGTGACGCCGTCCGGCCATCCCCACCGGGTGTGACGTCCCGGCTCGACGGGCTATCGTCGACAGCAGGTTGTCGAACATCCGAGAGCAGCAGCAGGGGGCAGCGACCGACATCCGCAGACCATGATCGGACGGTTGCACCGCCGGTAGCACACACCGGTGCAACCCGACGGAAGCTCACCGGGACTGACCGAAGCTGACGCTCTGACCAGGCAGTATGTGATAGGCGCAGGTCGGAGGATCGGCCGGGACAGGTTCAAGTCCCGTCACCCACCCCAGAGTTGTTGGCGTTGGGCGGCTTCTGCCGTTTACCAGCGGGAAGAATCCTCGTGAGTCCGCTGTTGCGGCGCACAGATAGTTGTTATTGCAACTAACTGGAGCTGGAGGATGTCATGCCTGCCGTCACTGCAGATACCGTCCACCTGTCGCGGCTGGCCGGGCCCGGCCTTGGCGACGTCGAGCGGCCGGTCCGCAGCGTCACGAGCGCGCCGAGTGGCCGGGAGGGCGAGGGGTTCCCGGTGCGCCGGGCGTTCGCCGGAGTACGGCTCGCCGACCTCGACCCGTTCATCCACATGGACGAGATGGGGGCGGTGGACTACGGGCCCGGTGAGCCGAAGGGGACGCCGTGGCACCCGCACCGCGGGTTCGAGACCGTCACCTACATGATCGACGGTACGTTTCAGCACCAGGACTCGCACGGCGGCGGCGGCCTGATCACCGATGGGGCGACCCAGTGGATGACCGCGGGCGCGGGGATCCTGCACATCGAGACGCCGCCCGAGGAGCTGGTGGTCCGTGGCGGGCTGTTCCATGGTGTCCAGCTCTGGGTGAACCTGCCGGCCAAGGACAAGTTCACCGCCCCGCGCTACCAGAACCTCGAGGGTGGCCAGGTCACGCTGGTGACCTCGCCCGACGGCGGGGCGTTGCTGCGGGTGATCGCCGGTGAGGTGGGGGCACACCGGGGGCCGGGCTCGACGCACACGCCGATCTCGGTGGTGCATGTCACGGTGAGTCCGGGGGCCACCGTGCACGTGCCGTGGAACCCGGAGTTCAACGCGCTCGCCTATGTGCTCGGCGGGCGCGGGGGAGTGGGGCCGGGGGCGGGGACGAGCGCGGGCGCGGCGATCGAGGCCGGGCAGCTGGCCGTGTTCGGTCATGGCGATCTGGTGACCGTCGCCGCGGCCGAGCGGCAGGACGGAGCCGGTCCGCAGCTTGAGGTGTTGCTGCTCGGCGGGCGTCCGATCCGGGAGCACGTCGAGATGTACGGGCCGTTCGTCATGAACACCCGGGCGGAGCTCGCCCAGGCGGTCGAGGACTACCAGGCGGGGCGCCTGGGAGTCATCCCCGCGGACGCCCTCATGCCGCATCGGGTCTGAACCCGTCGCGGGCCGTCGTCCATTTGACGGCGCGGAGATTCGGTGGCGGTGACACACTCTGGTCTGTGCGACCGCAAACTCGGTTCCAGTGGCCCGAGGGCAGCGTGCTGGGCCGGCTTTCCCCGCCCGACCAGAATGCGCTTCTCGCCTCCGGCGTCTACCGGGATTACCTGCCCGAAGAAGTGATCATACGGGAAGAAGAGCGCACGACCTTCGTCGTGTTACTGCTGCGTGGCTGGGTGAAGATCACGGCGGCCACGGAGACGGGTGGGGAGGCGCTGCTGGCGATCCGCCGCGGCGGTGACCTGGTCGGCGAGCTGGCCGGGCTGGACGCGGAGCCCCGACTGGCCACGGTAGCGGCCGTCGGTGCCGTCCTGACCAAGATAATCATGCCGGACGAGTTCCACGCCCTGCTGGAGCGCGCGCCGGGGGTGCATCGGGTGGTGAGCAGCACGATCGGCTCCAAGCTGCGCTCGGCGACGCGTCGCCGGGTGGAGTTCACCGGGTCCTCGGTGGCGGTCCGGGTGGCGCGGGTCATTTTCGAGCTGCAGCGAAACTATGGCCAGGACATGGCGGACGGGCGCCGCGCGGTGGGCATTTCCCTGACGCAGCCTGAGCTCGCCGGGCTGGTGGGCGCGGCGGAGCCGACCGTACACAAATCGCTGCGGGATCTACGCCAGGGCGGGGTGCTCGACACGGGCTATCGGAACCTGGTCATCCGCGACCTCGCGGCTCTGGCGCGGGCGGCGAACCTTCCGCCGGAAGGGCTCTCGTCCGGGGCCCGGGCCGGCTGATGCGACACGTCACCGCCGTGCGCTACGCGGCGCCGCTGCGAGAAGGCGGCAGCCTGCCCGGTCTGATGGAGGGTGATGATCTCGGTACCTGGGTGGTGAAGTTCCGCGGCGCCGGTCAGGGGAAGGCGGCGCTGGTCGCCGAGGTGGTCGTCGGGGAGCTCGCCCGGGAGCTGGGTCTCGCCGTTCCGGAGATCGTGGTGGTCGAGGTCGACCCGCGGCTCGGGCGGACCGAGCCCGACCAGGAGGTGCAGGATCTGCTACGCGCCAGCGCCGGGCCGAACCTCGGGATGGACTACCTGCCCGGGTCGATCACCTACGACCCGCTGGCCTTCCCCGTCGCCCCGGAACTCGCCGCGCGGGTGCTCTGGCTGGACGCGCTGAGCCTCAACGTGGATCGGTCGTGGCGCAATCCGAACCTGTTGGTGTGGGGCAGCGGCCTCTGGCTGATCGACCACGGCGCCGCGCTCTATCCGCATCACGACTGGCCGAGTGCGGACGCGGCGGTTGGTCGGCCACTTCCCGGGGTGGCCGACCATGTGCTGCTGCCGGCGGTGGCGGCCCGGCCGGAGGCATTCGTCGAGGCCGACGCCCAGCTCGCCGGGAGGGTCGACGAGGAGTTGCTCACCGCCGTCCTCGAGCGGGTTCCGCGGGACTGGCTGGACGACGTGCCCCGCGGCCGCTATGTGCGGTGGCTGCTGGCCCGGCTCGCGGCCCGGGCGGCCTGGCGGGATGCGGTGGTCGCGGCGCTCGAGTCCGCCGACGGCGGCGCGAGGAAGGCCGGCGCGAAGGAGGATCGCGGCAGGTCCGGGCGGCCGGACTGGCTGCGCGCGGGGGACTGGCTGCGGACCGGCCATGCGTGAGCCGGCCATGCGCCAGCCAGCAGAGCGTGAGCCAGCAGAGCGTGAGCTGTTTGAGTACGCCGTGATTCGGCTGGTGCCGCGGGTGGAACGCGGTGAGTTCCTCAACGTCGGGGTGGTGCTGTACTGCCAGCGGTCGGGTTTTCTGGATCTGCGCTGCCGGCTGGACGCCGCGCGCCTGACCATGCTGGATCCGTATCTGGACGTCGAGTGGGTCGCGACGCATCTGGGTGCCTTCGCCGCGGTCTGCCGGGGCGGGGCGGCGGCGGGGCCGGCGGGGCGGCCCGGAGTGGGGGAGCGGTTCCGTTGGCTGACGGCGCCGCGCAGCACGATCGTGCAGACGTCGCCGGTGCACACCGGTCTGACCGGTGACCCAGCGGCCGAGCTGGAACGGCTTGCCGATCTCCTGCTCGGACCGCCGGGACTGCCGGTCAGGGTGCCGGGCGGCTCCGGCGGCTCCGGCGGCCCTGTAGAACCGTGACCAGCTGGTCCGCTGCCAGCAGCAGGACCGCCAGCCAGGACAGCGTGGCGACGCGGCCGAATTCCGAGACCCAGTCGCCGTTGGTCGGCAGGGAATGCCGGTCCTGTACCTCGAGGACGTACAGCGCGCTCGCGGCCAGACACAGCGCCGGCGCGACCCGGGTCAGCCAGCGCCCGCGCGGGACGAGCAGCGCCACCAGCGTCGCCAGCGCCACCACCAGACCCGCCGGGGGCGAGACGAGCACGGCGGACAGCGCCCCGGCGCCGACGGCCGCGGCCACCGCGGTGCGCACCCCGACCCGGTCGTTCGTCCCCGGCGGCCACGGGTCCAGCGTGGGCAGATCGGCGGGCATGCTCCTGCGCGGCCGGCGGCGTCCTGTGGTGATCACCAGCAGGGAGAGGAAGAACACGACCGTCACCGCGGACAGCACCAGGGAGTACCGGATGACCTGTTGCGGTTTCCAGGTGAAGGTCACGGTGAACGAGGTGGTCGTCGGGCTGATCCGCCAGCCGTTGGCGTAGGCGTCGACGAGGCGGGGGGCGCCCGCGTCGGATCCGTTCACAGTCGCGTGCCAGCCCGCCGACAGGCTCTCGCCGAGCACCAGCCAGAACGGCGTGCCCGGATCCGCTCCGGTGACCCTGGTGGTGAACGAGGTCGCCGACGACGACTGGACGCTGATCCGTGGAGTGGCGGGGTTCGCGGCGCCCTGATCGCTGGTCTCGGTGTCGGTCCCGGTGTCACCGGCGCCCAGCCACGGGCCGCCGCCCGCGTCGGAGGCGAACAGCAGCCGGTCGATGTCGATGCCGAGGTTCGCGCCGTCGGCGGTGCGCACCACGTGCCCGCCGGCCGCCAGGGAGAGCGCGCCGCCGCAGGTCGATACCCGTAGGCCCAGCCGGTTGCCCGCATCCGCGGTGGAGCCGTCGACCCGAATGCCGACCGGATGACCGTCGACGCTGACCAGGTCGTCGCGGCAGGTTCCGGCGAGCTGCGTGGGCAGCTGGGGGGTGCCGGGCGCGGCGGTCACTCCGGGCAGGCCGATCTCGGCGATACCGACCGGCATCGCCAGCGGCGAGTGGCTGATCGGGTCGAGGCTCTTCACCGTGCGGGCGTCGTCCACGACGAACTGCCAGGTGCTGCCGGTGACGGCGGGGAAGTTCAGCGTCACCTGGCGGGTGCCGCCGCGCTGGGTGGTGTCGCTGACCGGTGGCACGCTCACCGAGCCGACGGAGTGGCCGTCGACGACCAGGCCGATCCGGGTCGGTACCGAGTGCCGTCCGTCCGCGACCAGGGTCATCGTCACCGAGGACGCGGTGACCGGCGTGGGAGAGGACGTCTGGATCCACGCGCCGTGCTGGTCGCCGATGCCGGGGCTCCAGACCGTGGCGGCGTCACCGTCGAAGGCGCTGGAGGCGCGGTCGCCGATGGCTCCGGGCAGGCGGCCGGACGACGTGTCCACGGGCAGGTTCGCCGGGCGGCCCATGGTTCGGTCGATGGTGTCGTCGGACGCGTAGGCCGAGACCCGGGCGGTGCCGGTCAGTGCGAACGTGCGGGCGGTGGGCAGGTCGAACGAGCGGGCCATCATCGACTCGGTGTCCGACTTGAAGGGCTCCGCCGGGTTGGCCCGGTCCCGCGACATCTGCAGGGCGAGCCGGTGGCTGATCGAGGAGGCACCGGCGGCGTCGAGGCTGTCGGTGGGCATCCGCAGTACCTCGTCGGCCGTCAGTGCCCTCCCCTGCGCTCCGGGGATCTCGACTTCGGCGAAACCGACCGCGGAGACCCCGTCGTAGCTGCTCTGGCGGCCGGTGTTCGTCGCGTCGACCCGGATGCGCAGGGTGCTGAACGAGCGAGCGGGGAAGGACACCGTCTGACCGGCCTGGGTGCGCGACGACGGGTCCAGGTCGACGGTGACGGGACTGCCGCCGTCGAAGGTGAGCGTCGCCCGGGTGATCCACCGGTTGCGCGGGCCGGTCAGCGGCTGGACGAGGGTGATGTGGTCGGTGGTGGTAGGCGCGGCGAGGGTCGTCTGCCATTGTTCGCCAGCCGGGTCGGTGAAGGCGCCGACCCGCCACGCGGTGTTCAGATCCCCATCGATGCCGCGGGTCGGGCGGTCCCACGGTGCGTAGGAGAAGGTGTTGCCGTAACTCGACGCGGTCACGGCGGCGATCTGAGCCGTGTTGCCGGGGGCGGTGAGCGACATCGTCGTCTCGTTGGCCGTGGTCTCACCGGGGAACAGCGCCAGCCGGTTGTCGTTCGGGTCCTTCGCCAGCGGCGCGACGCCTGGCTGTTCGACATAGCCGACGTTCTCCCGTACGCCGGTCCAGCGCTCCGCACGCAGCCGGTTGGTGTCGGAGACGAGCAGGTCGGCGCCGTCGTCGAGGGCTTGGCGCAGCTCGCCCGGCTTGGTGGAGAGCTGCGCGGCGTAGAGGATCGCCCGGTTGTCCGCGATCGGCTCGGTGAGTAGTCCGGAGGCCGCGGCGTCGACGAGTGCCTCCCCGCTACCGCTGACGAGCAGCGGACGCGAGGTGCTCGCCGTGCGCACGATCGGCTGGGTGCCCGAGACCGTGAAGTCGGCCAGCGCCGGTGGGTCGGGCACCGACGTCCTCGTGCCGAGCGTGATCTCGTCGGTGAAGGGGATCCCCGGGTCCTCGGCCACCGGTGGGCCGTACGTCGTCGGTTTGCGCAGGCCGTCCGGGATCTTCGAGGTGAACAGGTCCCAGGTCGAGCGTGGCCGTGGCGAGCGGTAGCGCTCGTAGGCAAGGTTGCTGCGCAGTACCACGTCGCCGGCGCTCATGAGCCGGGCGAGGTCGGGCACGGCGGAGGTCTCGAGCACCCCCTCCTGCAGCCGCCGATCGAGCGCGCGGACCAGGTCGACGCTGCCGGCCTCGCCGTAGGGGATCAGCTCCCGCACGATCAGCGGGCGGTCCATCAGGCCCTCGATGACCGGGTCGAGGGTGCTGCCCCAGCGGTAGTGGGAGAAGTCGGCGCCGGGCAGTTCCAGCACCCGACCGCTGTCGCCCTTGGCATCCAGTGCCTTCGCCAGGTCCTTCTCGTAGGTCGGGACGTTCTCGGGCCGGACCAGCAGCCGGTCGATGAACTGGCCCTGGAACAGCGGCAGCATGTTCACGACGGTCAGCACGACGACCACGGCCATCGCCATGCCGGGCAGCGCGGACCGAAAGCGATGCGCGGGTGCCGTCCGGGCGGCGATCCGGACGGCGTGCCGTTCGGCCAGGGCGGCGAGGCCCCCGGCGAGCAGGACGGACAGCCCCAGGGCGACCATCGGGACGGCGCGGGGCAGGGAGCGCAGGGCCAGCCCGGCCGTCGAGCCCTCGGCGAAGTCCTTGAACACCTGGCCCCAGGGGGAAGGATGGTCGTACGGGTACACCCCGACGGCGATCGTGGTGCCCAGCAGGATCAGCGCGATGAAGTAGCCGCGCTGCCCCCAGCGGATGGCGGACGCCGCGACCAGGGCCAGGATGGGCAGCGCGAAGCTGACCACGATCAGCCAGAGAGCCTGCGTGTAACGGGTCGCCGGGGCGATCCACGGGCCCAGCGCGTCCTGGCCGTAGAAGAACCAGTTGCCCAGGCCCCGCAGCACCTCCGAGGCCTGCGAGCTGCTCGCCACCGTCTCGATCGTCTCGGTGAAGGCGAGCACGTTCAGCCCGTAGCCGGCCTGGGTGTAGAGCCCCGCCATCCACCATGCCGAGGTCACGCAGATGGCGAGCACCGCACGCAGGCACATGCCGAGCGCCGCGCCCAGGCGCACCTCGCGGGTGCCCCAGACGGCGAACGGCACCCAGAGCAACGGCGCGAACATGATGAAGATCAGGCTGGAGGCGTTGATACTGCCGATCGTCGTGACGACCAGCGCGAACGCCGCCGGGAACCGCCACCCGGACGGCCGCCAGCCGGCCCGGCCGGGCTCGGCCTCGCGCAGCCCACGCACGGTGATGCCGATCAGCCAGCCCAGGCCCGCGTACGGCAGTAGGATCGCGGAGATCCGCGCCTCGTACTCGAGGACATACGGCGAGAGCATGTAGCCGAGTGCGGCGACAAAGGCGAACCGGTCCGGCCAGTGAAACGAACGCAGCAGGAACAGCACCCCGGCGCCCGCGCCGAAGAGAATCGAGCCGGTCCACAGCCTTTGTGCGACCCAGTCTGGCAGGCCCACGATCTGGGCCAGCCAGTAGAACAAACCCTGCGGGAACAGGTAGCCGATGTTCTGGTGGGTGACCGTGCCCATGCCGATCGCCGGGTCCCACATGGAGACCGCCCGGCGTAGCATCCGGCCCGGATCCAGGTACAGGTACGCCTTGGTGTCCGCGCCGATCTTCCCAGGCGCGGTGGCCAGCAGCGGCAGGTAGACGACGGCGGCGAGGACGAGCGTCGGCCAGGACGGCAAAGTCGGCAAGGCGGCGAAACGTCGGCGGGGCCGGCCGGGCGGGCTGGGGTCCACACTGACAATCCTGGCGGGCCCGGTGTCGGCAGGCCCGGCTGCCCCAGAGGTGGTCAGGCTCATGAGATTACCGCGATGTGTGCCGGCATCACCGGCGTCGGTCGGCCAGGCTTGCGCCGCGGCGCTGGCGGGCTGCCTCGCGGACCAGCGCGGCGAACGTCGCTCGCGCCGTCTCAGCCCAGGTGAAGGTCGCGGCATGGGCGAGCGCCCCGGCGGCCAGCCGGCCGTGCAGCTCGCGGTCGGTCAGGACACCCGCGAGTGTTCGGCCAAGGTCGTCCGGCTCCACGAGCAGCCCGGTCTCGCCGTCGATGACGGCGTCGGTGTGCCCGGCGATGCGGGTGGCGACCGACGGGACGCCGCACGCTGCCGCCTCGGTGATCGTCATGCCCCAACCCTCCCGCGCGGAGGCCGAGGTCAGGATCCAGGCGCGCCGGTACAACGCGAGCAGCTCGTCGTCGTCGACCCGGCCGACCAGACGCAGCCACGCCTGCGCTCCGGCCGCGGCGATCTTCTTCTCCAGCTGCGGTCGTTCGTAGCCCTCACCGACGATCACCGCTTCCATCGTCGGATGGTCGGCCCGGGCCCGCAGCAGCGCGTCGATGAGGACGTCGAACCGCTTGACCGGCACCAGCCGGCCGACGGAGAGCACCAGCGGATGCGGGGATCGTTCGCCGGACGGGGTGTAGGCCGGGTCGATGCCCGGCGGCACGACGGTGATGTTGCGCGGGGGCAGGCCCAGCAGCTCGATGATCTCGTGTCGGGACGACTGGGACAGGGTGAGGATCCGCGTGCGCCGGTACATCGGCGGAGCGACCTTGAACTCCATCGTCTCGCCGACCTTCGCGAGTTTCGGCGAAAGCACCATGCGCCACATCTCGGCGTGGACGTGGTGCAGGAACACCACCCGCGGGCAGCGGGCCCAGACGGGGGAGAAGAACGGCATGCCGTTCCAGATCTCGACCAGCCCGTCCCATGGTCCGGTGCGCCCCAGCGCCCCGGACAGCGCTGTGCGGGGGAACACCGAATAGCGCCCCGCCTTGCGTACCACCGCGTACCCGTTGCGCCGGACGGACTCGGGATGCCCCGGGGCCAGCGCCGTGCGCAGGCTCACGTCGATGCCGGCCTGCGCCCACCGCTCGGCGACCTTGTCGGCGTGCAGTTCCGAACCGCCGGACTCGGGGTCGTCCAGGTCCCGCCAGGCCAGGATGTGCACTCGGCGCAGGCCCGAGGTCTCGACCAGCTCGGCGAGGCTGGGCCGGCGGGGCATCGCCGCCTGGACGCCCGATACGCCCAGCTGGGCGGCCCGCCGGCCGGCCTGCGGCAGGATCAGCTGTGCCTGAGTCGACGGGATCGTGACGCCGCCGGGGCTCCGCCCGTTGTCGGTCGCGGTCATGCTCGGACCGCCCGAGCGGTGCGGCGAGCGGCGGCCAGCACCGCGACGCCGGTGATGACGGCGAGCACCGCCTGGCAGGCGAGATCCGCGCGGGCGGTCGTGGTCGGGTCGCCGCCCGCCCACCACAGCAGCGGGACGGCGATCGCCGTCGCGAGCCCCAGGGCCAGTAGGACGCCACGCTCACCAAGGGCGAGCAGATAGTGGGTGAACAGCACGGTAGCTCCGAGACAGGTCATCGCCGCGGCCAGAGGAAACAGCGCGCCGGAGGCGTCAGTGAAGCGGGGGCCGAAGGCCAGCGCAAGAAGTGTGTCGGGTGCGACGGAGGCGGCGGTGAGCAGCCCGGCCGCCGGTACCAGCAGTATCGCGATCGTCGCACCTAGTTGATGCAAAGCATGCTCGCCGAGCTGCCGTCGATCGGCCGTCTCCGGCAGCAGGAACCCGGCCAGCACGACCGCGGCCAGCACCAGAACCTTGCTGGTCACGGACACCGCCGCATACGGCCCCGAGCGGCCCGGCGTCAGCCGGCCCTGCATCAGCACGTCGATGTTCTGCAGCACCGCGAGCAGCACCAGCGCCACCAGCGCCGCACCGACCTCGACGGCCAGCCGTCGCGACGGGAGAGCCGCGCCTGGGAGAGCCGCGCCGGGCTCCGCAAAGGGGGAGCCGACCACGCCGCGGCGGGCCAGGGTGCGGCGGGTGTGCAGGAGCGCCGCACACACCCCGCACAGGATGCCGAGGGCCGCCCCGGTCTCGGCCAGTCCCGCGAGGACCAGACCGATCGTGACCCCCGCCTTGACGACGGCGTCCACCAGCAGATTCGTGGCCAGGGGACCGTACAGCCGGGCGCACTGCAACAGACCACGGTCCACACACAGCAGGCACCAGGCCGACCCGGCGATAATGACTTCGGCGACGCCGCCGGGGCCGGGCAGCGACAACTCGTGCGCGACCGCCCCGCGTCCGGCGACGGCGAGGGTCGCGACGACGAGAACCGTCGCGACCCCGACCCGGCGGATCCGCCGCACCCAGCCATCCAGGAGCTGCTGCTGGCCGGCATGCTGCCAGGACGTCACCCGGCGCACCACGCCGACGAGCAACGCGCTGCCGGGCATCGATACGACGAAGAAGACCGCGATGAGCTGAGCGACCGCGCCGTAGGAACGCGTGCTCATCTCCCGGGCGATCACCAGGGTGACACCGAGGTTCGCGGCGTTCGCGAGCATCCCCGCCGCGGCCAGGGGAACGGCGCCCCGCAGTGCCCCGCCGAGCCGGGTGACCGCCGCGTCCGGCTGCTCCCGCTCGGACAGGGTCAGACTCACCACGACCCCGTCCGACGTCGCGCCGTTGCCTGATGTCGCGCCGCTGCCTGATGTCGCACCGCTGCCTGACGCACGCGGGCGTCGTGCCCGCTGGACGGCGGGGGACAACCCCGGCCGCGCCCGGTCCACCCCCGCCCGCGACCGATCCACCCGCCCGGGGGGAGCCGTCACCTGATCGTCAGCGCCTTGCCGGACGCCTCGGACTCGGTGGCGAGGTCGGCGTCGACCATCATCGCGATCAACTCCTCGAACCCCACCCGCGGCCGCCACCCCAACACCTCCCGCGCCTTCGACGCATCCCCCACCAGCACATCCACCTCCGCCGGCCGGAAAAACCGCGGATCCTGACGCACCAACCCCGACCAGTCCGCTATCCCCACCCGCCCGAACGCCGCATCCAACAATTCCCGAATACTGTGCGTCTCCCCCGTCGCCACCACATAGTCATCCGCCGACTCCTCCTGCAACATCAACCACATCGCCTCCACATAATCCCCCGCAAAACCCCAGTCCCGCCGCGACTCCAAATTCCCCAACGTCAACGAATCCTGCAAACCCAACGAAATCCGCGCCACCGCCCGCGAGATCTTCCGCGTCACGAACTCGATCCCCCGCCGCGGCGACTCATGATTGAACAGCAGCCCCGAACACGCAAACAACCCATACGACTCACGATAGTTCACCGTCAGATAATGCCCGAACGTCTTCGCCACCCCATACGGCGACCGCGGATGAAACGGCGTCGTCTCCCGCTGCGGCGTCTCCCGCACCTTCCCGAACATCTCCGACGACGACGCCTGATAAAACCGCACCCGCGACATGTCGTTCCCACCCGCGATCCGCAACGCCTCCAACAACCGCAACACCCCCATCCCCGTCGTCTCCCCCGTCAACTCCGCCTGCTTCCACGACAACCCCACAAACGAGATCGCCCCCAGGTTGTACACCTCATCCGGCTGCGAGATCTCCACCGCACCGATCAACGACGGAAGATCCGTCAGATCCCCCTCCAACAACACCACTCCCGGCACCACCCGCTCCACCACCGCCACCTTCGGGTTCGACTGCCCCCGAACCAACCCGAACACCTCATAACCCTTCGCGGTCAACAGCTCACCCAGATACAACCCGTCCTGACCGGTAATCCCGGTAATCAACGCACGCGGCACGTCGGTCCTCCTGTTGACCACCCTGGTAGTGGGCGGAAGGTTAGCGTCAGGTAAACGCGGCTGCTCAGCCGGGTCTTGCTCCAGCGGCCTGGGAAGCGGACGCCGGGGCTGATGCAGATGCAGATGCGGGGAGTGCGCGGGCGATCTGCAACAGCTGGGGAATGATCGCGTTCCCGATCCGCCGACCGCCACCGTCCGAGATGTGCACCCCGTCATCGTCGCGGAGGTGAACACCGTCGAGCTCGGCGACATACCGGTTACCCGGCGTGAGAACGGAGGCCAGATCAATGACGCTGGTGCCGGGATGGCGGGCGGCGGCCTGGCGGAGCAGCTCGTTGAACCGGAGCACCCGTTCGGGCCGGGTCTCCGGATAGATGCTGCCGTCCGACGCCTCGGTGGGTTTGAAGATCGGCGTGGTGAGGAGCGCCACCTTCGCCCCCTTGGCCCCGAGGGTGGTGATCGCGAGATCGAGTTCACGGCCCAGGTATGCGTCGAAGGCCGGTTCGCCGACGTGCGTCCACTGGCCGTTCTGCAACTGGTCGGTGACCTCCCAGCGGCCGACGAGGAGCATCGCGATCGCCGGGTTCGCCTGGTTGATCTCGTTCGCGAACCGCTGTGGCCACTGATCGCAGCCGTTGGTGGGCGGCCCGGCCTGGCCGAGGATCCGTCGCGTCATGCCCCGCGCGATCCCGCAGCCGAGCATCGAGTAGTCGTGCATCTGCAGGCCCTGGGCGGCAGCCATCACGGAGAAGCCGCTGTAGTCGAGGGTGAGTGCCACCGAGTCGCCGCCGAGCGCCACCTGGATCGGCGCCGAGGGACCCACCTGACGAGCGACGGCCGGCACCGGGGCGTTCTGGGCCCGGCGGGCGAGCGCCTCGAGCTGTGCGGGCGTGCGGACCGATCCTGGCGCCCCGACGGTGCAGACAAGAATCACGGCCAGGACGCCCGCGAACGCCGCCGGCACCGTCACCCGCGGTTTGGGCAGCCGGATGCGGCCGCGGCGGATCGGGTTCTCCACCAGGTGAAACGACGCCAGGGTGATGGCCAGCGTCGCCGCCAGGCGCAGCAGCAGCAGGACCGCGCCGTTCGCGCCGGTCCGGGTGGCGGTCAGCGTCAGGAACACCGGCCAGTGCCACAGGTAGAGGCCGTAGGAGATCCGCCCGATGAACGTCAGCGGGGCCAGCGACAGGAAGCGGGACAGCGGCGCCTTCGGTGCCTCCACCAGCGAGGCGACCAGCACCATCACGAGGATCGCGACGCCGAGGAACCCGCCGAGATACAACGGGCGGCTCTGGCCGCTCACGGTCATCCAGATGACCAGCAGCGCCACGGCGGCGCCACAGCCGGCCACGGACAGGACCGAGCGCGCGCGGTCGGAGACCGGGCGGGTGCGCTGCCCTCGCCATACCGCCAGCGCCGCCCCGACCAGCAGTGCCTGCGAGCGACTGTCCGTGCCGTAGTAGATCCGGGACGGGTCGGTGCCGGTCAGTAGCAGCCCCGCGCCGATCAGAGCCGAGGCCCCCGCGCCCAGCACCGCCACGGTCAGCGCCAGCGACTGTGCCTTCTGCCGCTGTCGTCGCCAGCGGTCCACCGTGCGTGCGCTGTGCCGCATCAGCAGGAACACGATCAGTGGCCACAGGACGTAGAACTGCTCCTCGACGGAGAGCGACCAGGTGTGCAGCAGCGGCGACGGCGCGGAGAAGTGATTGAAGTAGCTCTGGTCCGACAGCGCGAACCGCCAGTTGGCGACGTACAGCAACGTGGAGACGGCGTCGAGGCGCACCGTCGCGACGTCACCGGGAGCGGCGATCCACTGGGCGTAGGCCGCCACGCCGACCAGCAGCACCAGCAGCGCGGGCATCAGCCGGCGCGATCGACGGATCCAGAAACTGCGCAGATCGATGCGGCGGGTGTTCCGGTACTCAGTGATCAGTAGTCCGGTGATGAGGAACCCGGACAGCACGAAGAACGTGTCGACGCCGAGCAGCCCACCCGGCATCCAGGAGATTCCGGCGTGGTACGCGATCACGGCCATCACCGCGAACGCCCGCAATCCGTCCAGGGCCGGCAGGTGCCCGAGCGGAGCGAGCACCGGGCCGGTGGCGTCCAGATCGTCGACCGGGCGCTGTCGGGTGGTCGCGCCGCGGATGTCCGAGATGCCCCGGCCCGGCCGCAGGGACGGATGGCCGACCTGGGGAGGCCGCCGGTCGGCGGGAATCCGGCGCCGGTCGCCGGCCAGATGCGGCCGCGACGGCGCCCGCATCGTGATCGGCATGGTGGCCTGCCGCGGATCCGCGGCGGACTGCCCGGCCCGGCCACCCGATGAGAGGGGGACCGTATCGGCGTCGTTGGTGGTCAGCCTGTCCCTCCTCTCGGTCTGCGCCATACCGGGCCACACCGCGACCACGGGAGACCGCTCGACCAAAAAAGGCTAACCGCAGCGGGCTCGACGTGCGCACGCGCGGTGTGTGCGGCGCCCCTGGATGCGCTTTGGATGGGACTCCCTGCTGTGTCCGGTGCAGCTCGTTGGTACCTTGCGCCCGTGTCCGAGACGACGGCCGGGTACCCACGTACGGTGGGGTCGGAGCCCGTACTGCGGGGCGGTGGGTGGCCGGGGCTGAGCGGGCTCGGCATGCGCGGTCAGCGCGCGCGCCAGCGGGTGCGGGTGACCCGCTGGCATGCCTGGCTGGTCGCGATCTGCCTGCTGGGGCTCGGCGTCCGCCTGTTCTACCTGTTCCACTGGCTGTATCCCACGCCGGTGCAGGGTGATCCGTTCTACTACCACGAGGCGGCGAACCTGTTCGCTGACGGGCGGGGCTGGCCCGACCCGTACGAACTACGTCTTTCCGGGCACTACCTCGCCGACGCGCAGCATCCGCCGCTGACCAGCGTGCTCCTGGCGATTCCGTCGCTGCTCGGCTTCACCAGTTTCCTGGCCCATCAGCTTTTCTCCTGCCTGCTGGGCGTCGGCGCGGTCGGCCTGGTCGCGTTCACCGGACGTCGGGTCGCGGGCCCCGCCACGGGCCTGGTGGCGGCCGGCATCGCGGCGGTCTATCCGGGGATGTGGCTCAATGACCCGCTGGTGATGTCGGAGACGACCGGAATCCTGACCTGCTCCTGGCTCATCCTCGCCGCCTATCGCCTCCGCGAGCGCCGCTCGGTCGGGACCGCCGCCGTCCTGGGGCTTGCGCTGGCCGCCGTGATGCTCGCCCGGGCTGAACTCGCGCTGCTCGCGCTCGTCCTCGTCGTGCCGGTGGTTGGCCTGGCTCGAGGGGTCGCCTGGCGCCGGCGGGCGGGACTGCTCGCCGTCGCGGCACTGACCAGCGTGCTCGCCGTCGCGCCCTGGATCGGCTACAACCTCGCGCGGTTCGCGGAGCCCGAATACCTGTCGACCGGTCTTGGCACCACCCTGGCCGTCACCCACTGCCCGGCGACCTACCACGGCTCCCGCCTCGGCTGGTGGTCGTTCGACTGCGTGCTGGGCCTGCCCCCGGCGCCGCAGGAACGCTCCGAGCGGGACGCGTTCTATCGGCATGAGGCCCTGGCCTACATGCGAGCGCACACCGACCGGCTGCCCGTGGTCGCCGTGGCCCGGCTCGGTCGGACCTGGGGGGTGTACCACCCCTGGCAGCAGGCCCGCCTCGACGTGATCGAGCTGCGGCCGATCGGCCTGAGCCAGCTGGGAATGGTCATGCTGTGGGGGATCGAGGTGGCCGCGGCCGCCGGGGTGGTGGTCCTGGTGCGGCGGCGCCAGCCGCTGCTTCCCCTGCTCGCCGTGCCGATCGCGGTCAGCCTCGCCACCGTCGTGGTCTACGGCACCACCCGGTTCCGGGCCGCGGCCGAGCCCGCGCTGGTGCTGCTGGCCGCGGTCGCGCTCACCGCGGCTGCCGAGCGGCTCCTGACGCGGTTGCGCGCAACCGCGTCAGCCGGAACGCCCAACGCATTCGAACTGGCCGGTAACTGACAGATACCACTGGGTGGCATCGGGGGCTCGCGGGCGCGCCACGCTGATACCGTGCCCACGTGCCGGCCACTGTCCGCCGTCTGCTGTCCGGTTCGTCCGCGGCCGAGCCTTCGATTCCCGATCCCCGTCCAGGGGTCGTCCGGCGTGCGCCGACGGTCACCTTTCCGGGATTCGACGGGCTGCGCGCGATCGCGGCACTGACGGTCGTCGTGGTCCACACGTCGTTTCCGGCCGGTTTTACCACCTCCAGCAGCCTTGGGCCCTACATCGCCCGGGCCGAGGCCGGCGTCGAAGTGTTTTTTCTCATTTCCGGCTTTTTGCTCTACCGGCCGTTCGTCGCAGCTCGCCTGGCCGGCGCGCCGGCGCCGGCCAGCGGCGGCTACCTGGTGCGCCGCCTGATGCGGATCTTCCCGCTGTACTGGCTGGTGCTCGCGGTCACGCTCAACACCGTCAGCGATCAGCGGATCGGGGTGCACGGCCTCACCGGGGTGATCCAGACCGCCCTGCTCGTGCAGGGCTACCGCGCCGACTGGGCGATCCAGGGCCTTACCCAGGCATGGACGCTCGACATCGAGGTCGCGTTCTACCTCGCCGTGCCGGTCTACGCGTGGCTGCTGGGCCGACGGCGGCGCACACCGCGGGCGCAGGTCCGGGTGGAACTGGCGGCGCTCGCGGCGGGCTTTCTGGCCGCCAAGGTGGTGCACTTCGTTCTCATCCCGAGGCGGCACGGCTGGACCAGCGGGTCGAACGTGTGGCTGCCGGTCTGGTGGGACCTGTTCGCGATGGGCATGGCGCTGGCAGTGATCTCCGCGCAGTACACCCAGCTCGGGCGGCAGCCGCGGTGGGCCACGTGGCCCGGTTTCGGGCCCGCCTGCTGGGCGGTGGCCGCGGGATTCTACTGGCTGTCCACCTGGCACGCGGGCCTGCCGCTGTCGCCGATCTTCACTCCGAGCCGGGGGCAGGACATGGGCCGGCACCTGCTGTACGGCCTGTTCGCCCTGTTCCTGCTGCTGCCGGCGGCGTTCGGGCCGCCGGGGCGCGGGGTCATCGGCCGGCTGCTGGCCAGCCGGGTGCTGGTCTTTCTGGGTTCCATCTCGTACGGGATCTACCTGTGGCACACCGCGGTCATCGATCTCGTGCTCGACCATGGCAGCTGGAACATCTTCCAGATCCCGTTTCTGCCGTTCCTCGCCCTGGTGCTCACCGGGACGCTGGCGCTCGCCACCGGGACGCACTATCTCGTCGAGAAGCCGTGCATCCGCGCCTCGCGCCGGTGGGCCCGCTGGGTGGACAGCCGGCTGCGCCGCAGGGCGGCTCTGCCGGCGGCTCTGCCGGGGGTACCGCGCGTGGGGGCGCCCCACGACACCCCGACCGTGCCGCTGCGGACCGGTTCTGTGGGCTGGGTGCCGCACAGCTGGGCCGCGGCGGAGCAGGAACCCGACCAGTCCGGCGGCGCCGGGCACAGGTGACCCGCGATCCCGGGTGTCCATAGTTACATATGGCCGTCTTGTGTCTGCGAAGCGTCACCCCGGTTGCGGGTCGCGAGCGTCTTGGCGCCGACTCCCGTTGACCTCCGTGGACCCACGTCCCTAGACTTGGGTCTGTGCACGAGGGTCCGTGGGTCTCAGACCGAGCGGATCCACTCGAGCGTCGTTATCGGTCCTGACAGTTTCTTCGTTTCTCGCGTTGTATCTGTCCCTCGGTCCCGGCGGTTCGATCCGGCCCTCGCGCGGACGACCACCCCAAGCCGGAGCCGACCCCTTGACGAGCACCACCGACGTACGACCCGTGGAGACCGTGACCACCCCGCACAGCCCGACCACGCCACAGGTAGCGGTCAACGACATCGGCACGGCCGAAGACTTCCTCGCGGCCGTCGACAAGACGATCAAGTTCTTCAACGATGGCGACATCGTCGACGGCGTGATCGTCAAGGTCGACCGGGATGAGGTGCTGCTCGACATCGGTTACAAGACCGAGGGCGTCATCCCGTCGCGAGAGCTGTCGATCAAGCACGATGTCGACCCGCACGAGGTCGTGAGTGTCGGCGACCACGTCGAGGCCCTGGTCCTCCAGAAGGAGGACAAAGAGGGCCGTCTGATCCTGTCCAAGAAGCGCGCCCAGTACGAGCGCGCCTGGGGCACGATCGAGAAGCTCAAGGACGAGGACGGGGTCGTCACCGGCACCGTCATCGAGGTCGTCAAGGGTGGTCTCATCCTCGACATCGGCCTGCGCGGCTTCCTGCCGGCTTCTCTCGTGGAGATGCGCCGCGTCCGCGACCTGCAGCCCTACGTGGGCCGCGAGCTCGAAGCCAAGATCATCGAGCTGGACAAGAACCGCAACAACGTCGTGCTCTCGCGGCGTGCCTGGCTGGAGCAGACCCAGAGCGAGGTCCGTTCCGAGTTCCTCGCCCAGCTGGCCAAGGGCCAGATCCGCAAGGGCGTCGTCAGCTCCATCGTCAACTTCGGTGCCTTCGTGGACCTGGGTGGCGTCGATGGTCTGGTGCACGTCTCGGAGCTGTCCTGGAAGCACATCGACCACCCCTCCGAGGTGGTCGAGGTCGGCCAGGAGGTCACCGTCGAGGTTCTCGACGTCGACCTCGACCGGGAGCGGGTCTCCCTGTCGCTGAAGGCGACGCAGGAGGACCCGTGGCGCCAGTTCGCCCGGACGCACGCCATCGGCCAGGTCGTCCCGGGCCGGGTCACCAAGCTGGTGCCGTTCGGTGCGTTCGTCCGAGTGGACGAGGGCATCGAGGGCTTGGTGCACATCTCCGAGCTTGCCGAGCGGCACGTGGAGATCCCCGAGCAGGTCGTCAACGTCGGTGACGAGATCCTCGTCAAGGTGATCGACATCGACCTCGACCGGCGGCGGATCAGCCTCTCGCTCAAGCAGGCGAACGAGGTGTCGGGTCTCGCCGTCGACGGCGATGCGTTCGACCCGAGCCAGTACGGCATGGAAGCCAAGTACGACGAGCAGGGCAACTACGTCTACCCGGAGGGCTTCGACCCGGAGACCGGCGAGTGGCTGCCGGGCTTCGAGGAGCAGCAGACGGAATGGGAGCGGCAGTACGCCGAGGCCCAGACCCGCTTCGAGGCGCACCAGGCCCAGATCCGGGCCGCGCAGGAGGCCGACGCCGCCGCGGCGGCACCGTCCTCCTACACCTCCTCCCCGTCGTCCGACGAGGCCCCCTCGGCCATCGACGAGGAGGCGCTGCGCCGGCTGCGGGAGCAGTTCGGCCGGGAGTGATCGGCCGGGAGTAAGTAGTGCGTGAGAAGGGCCCGAGGAGTACTCCTCGGGCCCTTCTCACGTTTCGGCCCTCAGCGCACGGCGCGGCCGGCGCGGGCCTCGGCGGCGTCGACGTGGTCGGGGCGCAGCAGGATCGGCACGCCCGCGCGCACCTCGTAACGGTGCCCAAGCCGTGGGTTGACCAGGGTGCCGTCGACCAGCTCCAGCGGCCCCTTGTCCACCGGGCAGGCGAGAATCTTCAACAGCTCGGGATCGATGCTCATCTCTCGAGCATCGCAGACCGGCCCGCGGCCCCGGATTACGTTACCGTGATGGTGACATAATCAGGCCGATGGAGTAGCGTCGAAGGTCCCTGATCGCACCGATCGAGAGCCAGGTTGATCGTGACTGTTCATGACTTCACCGTCGAAGCCGCCGACGGTAGCGCCCGCCCGCTTCGCGACTTCGCCGGTCAGACCCTGCTGATCGTCAACGTCGCCAGCAAGTGCGGCCTGACCCCGCAGTACGAGGGACTCGAGGCGCTCTACCGGGATCTGCGCGGGCGTGGGCTGGAGATCCTCGGCTTCCCCTGCAACCAGTTCGGTGGGCAGGAGCCGGGAACCAACGAGGAGATCCAGAGCTTCTGCTCGACGAACTACGACGTCACCTTCCCGGTGCTCGGCAAGATCGATGTGAACGGGCCGGAGGCCGCCCCGCTCTACCAGTACCTGCGCGCCGAGGCGCCGGGTGACTTCGGGCCCGAGACCGGTGGTTTTCTCTACGACTACATCAAGGACAGCCGCCCGGACACCATCGGCACCGACGAGGTCAAGTGGAACTTCACCAAGTTCCTCGTCGACGGGCAGGGCAACGTCGTGCGCCGCTACGAGCCGACGGCGACCCCGGAGGAGATCCGCAAGGACCTCGACGGCACGTTCGTCTGAGCACGGGCGCCGCGGCCAGGCCGCCCCGGCCTCGCCGCGGCGCTCAGCTGGTGGTGGTGCTGGTACCGCCGAACAGTCGCAGGTAGCGCTTGGACGCCTTCGGGTTCAGGTCGGGGTTGGACAGGGAGGACAGGACGTTGCCGGCCTCCGACGTTCGGTAGTACGCCTCGTAGGCGAGGTCCTGCGCGTTCGCGGCGAACGTCTGGTACATCTTGCTGACGTAGAACGGGTTGTCCCCGCCGCCGCCGGTGGAGCGCACCACGCCCCACTCCGGCACGGCGAACTTCTTGCCGTGGTCCTTGGCGAACTGGATCACGGTGCACAGCCCGGACTGCATGTGGCACTGCTTGTTCCAGGTCGCCTCGGTCAGCGACGCGGGGTAATGATCGTAGGAGTCGATGCTGACGACGTCGACGTACTTGTCGCCGGGGTAGGCGTCCCACACGCTCTGCTTGCCGCCGGGCAGAGTGTCGTTGTGGGCGTTCATGTTCCAGTCGATCTTCACGGTCGGGTCGGTGGAACGGATCGCCGTCACCGTCCGGCGGAAGCAGGTCTTCCAGGCCTCGACGTCACGCACGTGCCAGTACATGTAGCCGCCGTTGAACTCCCAGCCGAGGCGCACGTAGGCGTCGGCCCGGCCGTACTTCGTCAGGGTGGTGCCGAACTGGCTCCAGTACCTGTCGTAGTCGCCGGCCGCGCACGCGGCCTCGTTGCCGCCCTCGGGGTACAGCGGCTGGGCGATCGAGAGCTCGCCCGGGAACTTGTCCTTCGTGAACGCGGACGTCGGCCAGTCGTCCGAGACCAGACCACTCCAGGTGCGGCGGTCGGTGAACACGATCGCGAGGCCCACCTTGCGTCCGGTGAACGTCCCCCAGGCGTTGACCTCGCTCGGGTAGTTCCCATTCGAGCCGGACACCCAGTGCACGCCAGCGGGCCGCGGCGGCGTGGGTCCCGGCGAGGACGAGTGTGAGCACGCGCTGAGCCCAGCGGCGACCAGCGCCACCGCCAGAATCATCGCCCGGCGGACAGCCCGCACCCGTGCTCGCGGGACACCGCAGGCTGAGGTCATGCGACGGATGGCTTCCGCGCCGCTGTCTCGGCGGCGGCGGGACGCGGATCCACGGCGGCGGCCTGCGACCAGGCTGACACGGCCGCGGCCTCCGCCTCCCAGTCGTGGCCTGCGACCATCGCCCCGCCGAGCTCCAGGTGGCAGGCCAGGGACGGTTCCGGCACCAGCATGGTCCGCCAGCGCCGTTGCGGCCGGGTCAGCGCGACCGCGTTGACCGTGGCCCGCACACCGGTGAGCGCGGCACCGCGGACGAAGCGCGTCAGGATCGACGACGGCTCGACCGCGGGCGGCTCGCCGCCGAGCTGCGAGAGCTGGAACGGCTGGTAGCCCTGCAGGGTCAGGCAGGTCGCCCGGTCAAACGCGCCGCCGACGAAGGGAATCGTGCGCAGCAGCCGCTCGTCCTGCGCCAGGGTGCCGACCCGCACGCCGAACGTGCTGGTGGTGGTGGCGGCGCGGGCCCACGGCACCCCGTCGAAGCGGGGCAGGCCGATCTCGCTGCCGTCACTGTGCTCGACCTCGGGCCGCCGCCGGGTGGAGGAGGCGACGAACCGCAGCGTGCTGTAGAGAGTGAAGTACTCGACGTCCGGGCGGGCCTGGGCGGCCGAGACGAGCGCCGAGAGCGAGTTCTCGGTGTACAGATAGTCGTCCTCGGCGAGCCAGACAAGGTCGTCCGCGGCCCAGCGGCGTAGGCGTGGCATCCGCAGGACGTGACGGTACGAGGAACGATTGCTGCCGCAGGTGACCGGGACGACCTCGCCGGCATCGGCCATCATCGACAGCCGGTCGGTCGGCATCGGCCCGTCGTTGACGAAGTGGATCGTGGTCGGGATGCTCACCCGCTCGACGGCCCGCAGGAGGGACGCGAGCGCGAGCTGCTTGCTGTAGAAGGCCGGCCGGTTCTTGGAGTTCTCCGTGCCGACGGATCGGTACAGGACACGCAGATTCATCGCAACCCCCCGCCCGGAACAGTGCAGGCATCATTGACCCGGGCATCGTTGACAGGAACGGTCTCGATGCCGGTCGAGATCCTACCTAGTCGCAGGATGGCATTGGTCCACCTGGTCACGAGGATGTGTCCGGCTGGGGGGTGGCATCGGTCGTCTCCGACGCGGCTTCGCGGGCGGCGCCCGCGACGAGCATGAACCAGAAGGGCACAGTGATCCAGAAGGCGGCGATGTAGCCGACGACGGCGCCGGTGGACCCGCCGATGTGCAGCCCGATGACGGGGTAGACCAGAAGCTGTGGGGCGAGGATCGCGTTCGCGCGGAAGGTGAGTTTTGCCCTTCCGAGCGCGTAGAGCATGCAGGCCGGCCCGACGGTGGCGGCCGGCCCCGCCTGCTGGATGATCGACAGCGCCAGCAGGTGGTGGGTCTCGCCCCAGGTGCCGCCGAGCAGCGCGTGGCCGACACTGGCCGGCAGGAGCAGGAAGATCGTCCCCCAGGCCACGCCGACGGCGACGATGACCCCGGACAACGCGTAGGCCGCGCGCAGCCGGGCCCGCGCCGACATGTCCTTGCGCCGGGAGAACTCCGGGATCGCCCAGCTGACGATGCCGACGGCGAGGATCGTGGTCGGCCCGAGCAGGGTCTGCACCCCGCGCAGCGCGCCGACCAGGTCGATAGCGCCCAACGTGCCGATCAGCAGGGTCGAGGCCTGCTGCGCGCCCTGCACGGTCAGGTATTCGGCGCACATATAGCCGTTGATGTCGCGGTGCTCGACCAGCCAGGCCCGCACCTGGTTCGTGGCCGGGGTGAAGCCGGCCTGACGCAGGCCGAGCACGGCCGCGACCGCGGCGGCGCCGCCCCAGGCCGCCAGCATCGCCCACGACGTCGAGACGTTTCGGACGACGAGTGCGAAGATCGCGCCGAACTGGACGATCGCCCAGACGCCGTCATTGAGGGCCGCGGCCGCCGGGCGGCCCTCGGCGAAGAACACCTGCCGCCAGGCGTCCTGTACGAGCAGGGCCGGGAAGACCAGGCCCATGGCGACCAGCGACGAACCGACCGCTCCACCGATCGCCAGCCCGAAGACCAGCGTGACGGCCCCCGATGCCAGCCCGATGACGAACGAGGTACCGGTCCCCGCGGCCCCGGCGGCCCGGAACACCGACGGTGAGACGTCCGCGAACCGCATACCCAAAGGCGAGGTGCCCGCGGCCTTGGAGAAACCGATCATCAGCGAGAAGATGGCGAACGCCACACCGAACGCACCGAACTCGGATGGGCTCACGCTGCGGGCGATCACGAACGACATGACGGCGTTCGTGCCGCTGGAGAGCACCTGGTCGACGAGGGTCCAGATCGCCCGGGACCGGGAGGTCCCCCGGGACACGCTCTCCGCCCGGTGCCGTCCCTCGGTCCCGATCTCCTGGGAGAGATCATCGAGCCCGTAGTCGACCGACTCGGCTCGCGGGCGGACGGTCGGGCTGGCGGCGGGCTCGGGCCGGGTGCGGCCGCCGAGGAAGAACTCCCCGGTCAACATGCCGGACATGGGGATCAGGCCCTCGGCCGACGGCTCGTGCCGCATCCGGAAGCTCTCGGCCCGCGGCACCCGGCGCCCGTGCAGTCCGCCCAGGATCTGCGTCTTCTCCGGGTCGTAGCTCTCCACCCGGCGCCTGTTCTCGTGCCCCTTCCCGTGGCCGTAGCCGAACTGACGGCCGTGGCCATAGCCGTGCCCAGGCTGATGAGGTTTCTCGGCGGGGATCGCCGGCGTGGCGGGTGCCGTGGGGCTGGCCGCATCGTGGCCGCGACGACGTTCCCGTTCCGCTCGGCGTGCCTCGACGACCTCGGGCATGCCCAGTCGGCGCCGCAGGTCGGCGAGCTCGGCCGTCGTCGCGGTGGCGGAGTTCGGATCAGGGTGACGCGCGGAGGTGATCGCGTCCCGCCCGGAACTCGTCTCGGGCGCGGGAGAACCCTCGGCTGGCGGGGTCCTGGCGGCTGGCGGAGTGGTCTCGGTCATCTGGGAGGGCGGGTCGGGACGGGTGTCATCGGCGGGGAATCCGTGGCCGGACTCATCCATTCACCGACGACCATCCCTTCCGTGCCTGATCTGTGCCCGACCATGCCCGATCTGTGCCCGACCATGCCCGATCGATATCTGACGCACCAACCGCCTCCATGATGGTAGCCCGATGCGCGTCAAACGTCGGGGTGGGCCCGTCTCGCCGACGGGACGCGGCGTCAGGGGTGCTGGCGGCGCAGAGTGATCGCGGCCAGGCCCAGCGCCGCGAGGGTGCAGCCGATCACGATGGCGAAGTCCCGGGCGAGCCGGCCATCCAGGATGGGGGACTCGCTGAGCTGGGCCATCGCGTCCACGACGTAGGTCATCGGCATCAGCGTGCTGAGGGTGTCCAGCACGGGCAGCATGGTGCGCCGGGGGACCAGGACGCCGCACAGCATGAACTGCGGGATCAGCGCCGCGGGAATGAACTGGACCGCCTCGAACTCGGTCCGGGCGAACGCGCTCATCCACAGCCCGAGAGAGGTGCCGAGGAACGAGCTCAGGATGGCCGCCAGGAACAGCATGGCTGCGGATCCCCGCACCGTGAGCCCCAGGGGGCCCACGGTCAGTGCGGTGGCGAGTGCCGCCTGGACCGCGGCCGGCACGGCGAAGGCCAGCCCGTAGCCGACCAGCAGGTCACCCCGGCCGACCGGGGTGGTCAGCAGCCGGTCAAGTGTGCCGGAGGTACGTTCGCGCAGCATCGCCACCGAGGTCACGAAGAACATCGTCATCAGGGGGAAGATCCCCAGCAGGGCTGGACCGATGCGGCCGAAGGTCGTCGGCGAGTGGTGGAACAGCAGTCGCAGTGTGAGCAGCAGCGTCGGCGGCAGCAGCAGGACGAGTGCGAGCGTGCGGCGGTCGCGGCCGAGTTGGCGCAGGACCCGTCCGGCGGTCGCGCCGGTGCGGCGGACGTCGACTGGTCGGGGCCGCGGACACGGTGCCGTCGCGGACGGATGCGCGCGGTGTACGGCGTTCCCGGAGGATCCAGTGGGTTCGGGTTCTGTGGGTTCGGGGAGCCGCGCGGGATTTGCGGAGCCTCCCGTGGAGCGCCGCACCAGGCGGACGAAGCCCTCGTCGAGGTCGTGGCAGTCGGTGGCGGCGAGCAGGTCCGACGGGGTGCCCTGGGCGAGCAGCCGGCCGTCGTAGAGCAGCAACAGGCGGTCGCAGCGGGCGGCCTCGTCCATCACATGCGAACTGACCAGGATGGTCATCCCGCCACGGGCCAGGCGGCGCAGGTCGGCCCACAGCTGGCGGCGCAGGAGGGGATCGGCCCCGACGGTCGGCTCGTCGAGCACGAGGACGTCCGTCCCGCCGATCATCGCCGCGGCCAGCGACACCCGGGAGCGCTGGCCGCCGGAGAGGCGCTCGACCAGCTGGTCGGCCTGGTCGGTGAGGCCGACCTGCGCGAGCAGCGGGTCGAGATGGTCGGGCGCCCAGCCCGAGCTGTCGGGCGCCTCGGGCCTCCCGGGCCGCACGGTCGCGGCGAAGTAGCGCAGGTTCTCCCGGACGGTCAGGTCGCCGTACACCGAGGCGGCCTGGGTGGCGTATCCGACGCGACGGCGCAGGCAGGCGTCGCCGGCGGCGTGCCCGAGCACGCGCAGGTCGCCGTCGACCCCGCTCTGTACGCCCACGATGGCGCGCAGCAGCGTGGTCTTGCCGGATCCGCTCGGTCCGATCAGACCGACCACGCAGCCGGTGGGAACGGTGAACGAGACGCCGTGGATGACCTCGTGGCCACCGTGGTCCCGCCGTCGGGCGCCACGGCGGATCCGCACGTCGATGGCCAGGAGTGCGGGGACGGCCTGCAGCGCGGTGACGCCCAGCTCGATGTCGGTACGCATCGCAGGCATCCTCCGTCGCCGTCGCCGGGCGCGCACGGGAGGTGCCGGAACTGTCGGGGGATGCCCGTAGGCTCCCCGAGAGCCAGATCAGGTGGTCTCAGGAGGTCCGATGCCGGAGTTCGCCGGGTTTCCGGCCGAAGCAATGATTTTTTACGAGGGGCTGGAGGCGGACAACAGCAAGGCGTACTGGACGGATCATCGCGATCAGTACGAGACGTCGGTGCGGGCTCCGATGCTCGCGTTGCTGGCCGAGCTCGAGCCGGAGTTCGGGGAGCCGCACGTGTTCCGGCCGCACCGCGACGTGCGGTTCGCCAAGGACAAGTCGCCATACAAGACCGCGATCGGGGCATACATCACCGGTGGTGGCTATGTCCAGGTCTCGGCCCGCGGGCTGATGGTCGGCTCCGGCTACTGGCAGACCGCGTCCGACCAGGTGGAGCGGCTGCGGGCCGCCGTGGCGGATGATGCCACCGGTCCGAGGCTGGTGGCGCTGGTCGACGCATTGCGGGACGCCGGGTACGAGATCTCCGGCAACCGGTTGAAGACCCGGCCGCGCGGGTTCGACGCCGACCATCCGCGGATCGAGCTGCTACGGCATCGGACCCTGACGGTGTCCCGCGAGTTCGGCGAGCCGCCGTGGCTGGCGCGGCCGGAGTGCGCCGAGCACGTGGCGGCGGCCTGGCGGGAGATGCGGGTGCTGCGGGAGTGGCTGGATCGTCAGGTCGGCCCCAGCCGCCTGCCGCAGGGGCGCCGCTGAGCGCGCCGGGCCCGCCCGGCCCGGCCACCGAGACCAGGCCGGGCCGGGCGGGTGCCCATGCGGCGGGTGGCTACGCGGCGGGTGGTTCCGACGCGAGCAGGTCGCGCAGTTCGTGCAGGGCGGTGCCCAGCTCGTCGGCGAACGCGGTCAGGCCGTCCGCGACCGTGCGGGGGGTGCTCAGGTAGAGGTTGAACTTCTCCGGCAGCAGCACGTACGCCACCCCGATGCACTGGCTGCTGGTCGAGCCGAATCCGAAGAACTCCACGTTCACGGACGGTGCCGAGCTCGTGCTCAGGAAGTCGTCGCGCGTCTTCACCCAGCCTGGCGTCTCGTACAGCGCGAGCGGCTCGTGCACGCCGAGCGTGTCACCCTGGCGGCGAGCGATGAACTGCAGCTCCCACAGGTGCTGCTCGGGGGCCCGGCCGGCCTGGCAGTCGCGCGCCCGGGCGACGTGGGGCGGCGCGGCGGCGCGGTGGGCGGCGCGCCGGGGGTCCGCGTCCGTGGCCGGGTCGGTCATCGCGGCGACGAAGGCGAGAACCTCCGCAGTGATCACCCGCATCGCCTCGGTGCGCCCGCGTCGCCACGCGCGGGTCGCGATCGACTCGTAGGTGGCGCCGGTGTGGCCCTTGGCCCGGACGTGGGCGAGCTGGTAGGCCAGCTGGACGAACGCGTCCGGGGACATCCGCAGGCGCTTGGCCTCGTTCTGGCCGAAGTCGTCGAAGGTCAGGGTCATCGACGCGGTGGCGGCGGCGAACGCCGCGAACGACTCGCCGGCCGCGCGGATGTCGGCCCGCAGCGCCTCGTCCAGGACGAAGGCCACGGGGTCGACCGCGGGCAGGCCCTGGGCCCGGGCGCCGGAGCTCGCCGCGTGCTCCTGCGCACTGGTGCCGAGCAGGTCGTCGACGAAGCTCAGGATCGTGGTGCCGTCCAGCCCACAGTGCTCGACGTTGATGCCGGCCTGCCCGTCGGCGAAGACGATCAGCGAGACGGCCTTGTCGAACCAGCGGTTCGCCGCGTCGCCGGCGCCGTGCAGCAGTCGGTCGCAGGTCGCCAGGGTGTCGGCGGGGGCCTCGTCCTCCAGACAGACGACGAACAGGGCGGTCTCGATCGTGTCGAGCGCGGTCGCGTTGGCCGGGTCGAGGGCGAGCAGACGGGTGCGGCTGTCCGCCCAGGCGGCGCGGGCCTTCGTCGTGAGCTGGCCGACGGCGCTGTCCGCGGGCGCGTGGCTCGAGGACTGCTTGAGCACGGCCGCGAGGCCCGCGACGAGGTCGGCGAGGGCGTAGGGGTGCCCGTCCGGGCCGACGACGTCCATCCGCACCGGGTTGCCGCGGTGGAACACGACGATGTGGCGGGCCTGCGACGGGCCGGGCCAGTCGGCGCTGTACGGGGTGCGCACGGTGTCCTGGTCGGCACCCGGGATGCGGGTGGTGGAGAACAGGAACGTGTTCTGCGCCATCGATAGCGGCTTGCCGCGCTGCAGTACCGGCTCGATCCGTTCATCGTCGAGGCGCAGTTTGTAGTCGACGGCGGCGGCGATCAGGCCGGCGGCCCGTTCGAGCTGGGCCTGCCCACCGGCGTCCGAGGAGGCCGCGGCGGCCGCGGAGCCGCCACCGGCGAAGGAGAAGATGTAGTTGGCGTTGAGCGCGATGCGGTCGCGTCGGCCGAGGTAGCGGGAGTCCCAGAAGTCGTCCAGCCAGCTGTGGACGCCCTCGGTGGCGTCATAGCGCTCGAGTGCGGCATGCAGGATCGGGCCCGGACCGTCCGGGGCCTGGAACGCCGCCCCAGCGGCCGCGGTGGCGGCGCGTTCCGGCTCGGTCAGCAGGGGTGCGGACCAGGCGAGGAACCGTTCGCAGGTGTCGGCCAGGCTGGGCAGCGGAACCCGGGGCAGCTGGTCGTCGTGGGCGAAGGTCGTGGAGTTCAATCGAGGCCTCGGTTTGTCCATGGGGCGGAGTTGTTCGTGAGTGGGGCGTCCGGACGTTCTCATCGTCGCCGGATCTGTACGGACATGTGCGGCGATCCGCTATCTGGTGACCGTGGCGCCCGTTCGGGTGGCCTGGGTCTGCCCTCGGGATGCGCGTGTGGCCGCGGCTCGGGGCCGGGAGAGGTACAGCTCGGCGTACAGCCAGCCCTCGGCCTCCAGCCCCCGGGGGTCGACACCAACGGTGGCGAGGGTATCGAGGACCTGCTCGTGTTCCTGGGCGGAGGCGAATCTGCGCTGCGGGAAGACGCCGTCGACATGCTCGGTCTCATAGCCGAGGTCGGCGAGTTCCTCGGCGATGGGGGTGAACGGGAACATGCGCAGCACGAAATGGGCCATCCATGGGCGACGATCCGCGTCAGCGGCGCGGGCGATCCGACCGATGGTCGGTGCGCCGATATAGCCGATGCAGCCGGTGGACACGACCAGGTCGGCCTCGCCGAGCAGCGCCCGTTCCGGTTCGGTCGGATCGCGTTCCTCCAGATCGGCGCAGACCGCGTCGTCGAGGAAACCAGCCGCAAGGCCGTAGGAGACGGCGGGACGGGAGCTGTCCAGACCGACGAAGCGCGGGGTTGCCGGGCCGCGGTGCGTCGCCATGAGGGCCCGGTCCCGGGTCACGAGCGCCGTGTGGTCCAGGACGTGGGCGGCTGGCTCGGCGTACCGGTCGTACATGTCCGCCATCGACAGGTCGCCGCGCAGCAGGGCGGCGTTCACCCCGTAGGAACATCCGACGTCGAGAATGACCGGCGGGCGGCCCGCCCGGGTCCGGAACTCGTCGGCGAGCTGGCCGAAGAAAGGACGCGCCAGCTCGGGAATGGCGTAGTCCAACCTGCGTAACGTCGTGAAATAGGCGCGTGGATCGGGCTGTGTGTAGATGTGGTCCAGCGAGACTTTGCCCGTCTCGTCGAAACCGCTCTCGGTGAGGTCCTTCTCGTCGGAATGCACGCGGACGCTCCTCCTCGAACATCGGTGGAGTTCTCGAACAACGATCGCGGGGCGACTGGTCCAGCGGACAGCTAGTCCAGTAGGGCGTCGACGCGGACCGCACCGGCATCGGCGCTCTCGTGCTCGGGCAGGAACCGGCCGAACAGCTGTCGGGTGCGCTCCCGGTTGCCGATGACACCGGCACGCTCGGTGTAGGCGAAGATCGCCGAGTGTCGGGCAGTGCTGCCCTGCACCGGGCTCACCCGGTGCATCGAGTAGCGGCCGAGGAAGAGCTGCAGGTCACCGGGGTGCACCGTCAACCGGTGCACGAGCCGGTTGTCCGTGCCGGTCAGGACGGCCCGCACGTCGGCGAAGTTCTCCGCCTGGGCGGTGCGGATGTTCGGGCAGTACTCGAACGTGCCGCCGATCTGCGGTTCCTGGGTCAGCAGGCTGACGGCGAACTCGTTGGTGTCGAAGTGCCAGGGGTGTTCCAGGCCGGGTGAGATGACGTTCAGGCACAGGCCGGCGAGTGGATCGGCGAGTTCGTGCACACGCGGCAGCCCGAAACAGGCGGCGACGAAGTGCCGAAAATCCTCGCTGCGGTACAGCCGGTGGATGTCGAAAGCGGCGGGTATCTGGTCGCGGGCGACGAAGGCGTTGCCCCGGCGCATGGTGATCCGAGCGGGATGGTCCGCGGGGAGTGCCGCGTCGACCGGGATGTTGTAGGCGTTGACGTTCTCGACGCGGTCGTAGGCATGCCCGGCGACGGAGGCACATTCGGCAGCGAGCGCGCGGAATGCCGACGGCTGGATGAATCCGGGTAGGACGCAACATCCGTCAGTATGCAGATCATGGCGCGCCCGGGAGACGACATTCCACCACAGCGGGCTGGTGGGATCGGTAACGGGATAGCACGTTGTGTCAACCAGATCGCTGATGGGCCGAGCGTCGACGGCGCCCATGAATCACCTCTTCACCCGCTGCGGCCAGTAGTTGTGATGTCACCCGTGGCCCGTGATCGGAACCGGAATTACCCCATATTGACCCGGGCGTCACGGCGATGAAGTGCGCTGTGAGATGCCACACGGCGCGCCGGTGGATAACTGGAAACAGTGGATTCCGGCACCATCCTGGTGTTATGTCAGGCCGCTGACCTGGGCTTTTGTTGCCGTCTCGTCGATGCTGCCCGGTCGGTGTCGACCTCGACGAGGTGACGTGAATGCGGCACAGCGGGCTGTCTCGGTCGGTCAGCAGCTGGACCGGGCGAGGTGCTGGGCACCGAGGCGAAAGGCGTCCGCGAGTACGCGGATCCGATTCGGTCGCCGGTTCGGGTCGAGGTCGAGCGCGCGCAGCAGCACCTCGTCGAGGGTCTGCGCCACGGGAAACGGCAGGCGGCAGCCGCGCAGCGGCGCCGGCAGAGCGGCGCGGCCGGGCCTTACACCGGCCAGTCCGTGATACGCCATTGCCGCAAGGCGAAAGACGTCCGTACGCGTACCGATGTGGGGACCGGCAATTCCGAGGCGCTCCTGTTCGGGTGCCCGGTATTCGGTCGGCCCCTCGCCGGCGAGGCGGACGACGGTGGCGAGCCCGAGGTCGCGCAGGCCCGGCCGGGTCAGGACGGCCGAACGTGACCGGCTCGCCCCGGGCAATACCACCGCATCCGGCGTCATCGCCCGGTGGCTGTAGCCCGCCTCATGCAGCATGGCCAGCGCGTCGCCGGCGCCCGCGGCCGCCCGCAGCAGCGCGATGGCCTGGGCCTTGTCGGGGGGTGGCATCTGCCGCGGCGCTGGCGGGCCGAACACGTCCCGCCAGCTGCGGCCGGTGGGACGGGCGGACAGCAGCACCCCTTCGGCGGCGGTGAGCTGGCCCGCGACGAGGCTGGGCAGCCCGGCACCCCGGGCACCGATCTCGGCCAGCAGCCGCAGCTGGCCGTCGACGGTGGCCAGCACCGCCCCCGCCCGGTCACCGGGCCGGCGGACCAGCACCTGGCGAAACCACACCGGGCGTGGCACCGGCCCGAGGACACACGCCGCGCCCTCCCGCAGCACCCAGGACCCGTCGCCGCCGCGCTGCTCCACCGGGTCGCCCTCGAGCAGACAGGCCCGACCCGCCATGCGCACCGTCTCGCCGCCGCGCCAAGGGCGACGGGCGGCACCGTCGTCGGCACACAGCCGGAGCCGCCGGGCCCTGGACAGGTCGGCGCGCACAGGGTCGGTACCGAACGGACGAGGGCGCGGATCCGGCATTCGAGATCGCTCTTCCCGAGGCAGTGTAGGGATTGGCCGCGAGAATGCTAGCGGAAACGGACACCTAATCTCCGGCTATTCCACATATCGGGGCTATTCCGCCAGGACGTCGAGGATCTGCTGCCCGTATTTTGCCAGTTTGTTCTCGCCGACACCGCTGATCTCCGCGAGTGCGGCCAGGTCCCCGGGCCGGCGGCTGGCAATCTCGCGCAACGTCGCGTCGTGGAAGATGACGTACGCCGGCACGCCCTGTTCCTTCGCGCTCGCGGCCCGCCAGGCCCGCAGGGCCTCGAACCGGGGCGCTGCTTCGGCCGTCAGCTCCACGGCCACGGCCGCCCCGCGGCGCGAGCGGCCACCGCCACCGCCCGAGCCAGCATCGCCCCGTGCTCCGGTCGCGGAGCGCACCGGACGGGGCTGCTCCCGGCGCAGGGCGACCTGGCGGGAACCGCTCAGCACGTCGGCGCTGCCCTCGGTGAGTGCCAACGTGCCGTGCTCACCGTGCACGGTGAGCAGCCCCTGGGCCAGCAGTTGGCGCACCACCCCGCGCCACTCCGGTTCGCGCAGGTCCGCGCCGACTCCGAAGACCTTCAGCGTGTCGTGGCGGTGCTGTTCGACCTTGGCGGTGCGCCGGCCCAGCAGGATGTCGATGGCCTGGCCGGCGCCGAACCGCTGGTTGCGCTCCCGGTCGAGGCGCAGCACCGTCGAGAGCAACTTCTGCGCGGGGATCGTGCCGTCGAACGACTCCGGTGGGTGCAGACAGGTGTCACAGTTGCCGCACGGCGGTGTGCCCCGCTGGCCGAAGTAGGCGAGCAGGCCGACGCGGCGGCACTCGACGGTCTCGCACAACGCGAGCATCGCGTCGAGGTGGCTGGACAGCCGGCGGCGGTGCGCCGCGTCGCCGGGGGAGATATCGATCAGCTTGCGCTGCTGGACGACGTCGTTCAGCCCGTAGGCGAGCCAGGCGGTCGAGGGCTGCCCATCCCGCCCGGCGCGGCCGGTCTCCTGGTAGTAGCCCTCGACGGACTTGGGCAGGTCGAGATGGGCGACGAAGCGCACGTCCGGCTTGTCGATGCCCATGCCGAAGGCGATCGTCGCCACCATGACGATGCCCTCCTCCCGCAGGAAACGGGCCTGGTTGGCGGCGCGGGTGCGGGCGTCCAGCCCCGCGTGGTAAGGCAGCGCGGGGATGCCCTGGGCGACGAGGAACTCGGCGATCCGCTCGACGGTGGCGCGAGACAGGCAGTAGACGATGCCGGCGTCCCCGGCGTGCTCGGTCCGCAGCAGCTCCAGCAGCTGCGCCTTCGGCTCCTTCTTCGGCTCGATGCGGTACTGGATGTTCGGCCGGTCGAAGCTCGCCACGTGATGGTAGGCATCGGCGAGCTCCAGGCGGGTGGTGATCTCCCGGTGCGTCTCCGGGGTGGCCGTCGCCGTCAGCGCGACGCGCGGCACCGTCGGCCAGCGCTCGTGCAGCATCGACACCTGCAGGTAGTCCGGCCGGAAGTCGTGCCCCCACTGGGCGACACAGTGGGCCTCGTCGATCGCGAACAGCGAGATGGCCGCGCGCTCGAGCAGCCGGGAGGTCGCCTCCACCCGAAGCCGCTCCGGCGCCAGGTAGAGCAGGTCGAGCTCGCCGGCGAGCAGCGCGCTCTCGACGGCCCGCCGTTCGCCGACATCCTGGGTGGAGTTGAGGAACCCCGCCCGAACGCCCAGCGCCCGCAGCGCGTCGACCTGGTCCTGCATGAGCGCGATCAGCGGCGAGACGACGACGCCGGTACCCGGGCGCACCAGGGCTGGAATCTGGTAGCACAGCGACTTTCCGCCGCCGGTCGGCATGAGCACCAGCGCGTCGCCGCCACCCACGACATGATCAATGATCTCTCGCTGGCCGGGGCGGAACACGTCGTAGCCGAAGACCCGCGCGAGCACCTCGGGGGCCGATGAGGCCGGGTCGGTGCCGACGGGAGGGGCCAGCTCCGCGGGGCCGGGCGGCGGGGTCATGCCCGCCACCCTACGGCCACCCCCGGGCAGCCCGGCATGCCCGGGGCGCCCACTGTGGACAACGACGGTGGCCTCGTTACGATCCAGGGGATTTGTCGCTCGTGGTCCCCGTCCGGGCGAAGGAGAGGATCACGCCATGTCCCCCGACGCACCGGCCCCGCGTGGCGCCTGCTGGTCCACGACCGCCAGAGCGACAATGACAATGGCTGCATCGTCGACAATGGCTGCATCGTCGGGTGGGTGGTGGCAGCCCGCCTGGCGGCAACCTGGGCTCGAACTACTGCGTCGTGCGGGGATCAGCAGCGCGGCTGGCTAGGAAAGCAGCCGGCCAGGACGAGGGCCCGCGGCGGTCAGCAGATCCGGGGGAGGGCCTCGCCCAGGGGGCGGTCGATGACGCGGGTGCCGCCGAAGGCGGTACGGGCGACGACCACGCCGGGATGTTCCGCGGTGACCGTACCGATCAGGACGGAGTCGCGGCCGCCTGGATGGGCGCGCATGGCCTCGAGCACCGCGTCGGCCTCGGCGGCGGCGACGAACGCGACCATCCGGCCCTCGTTGGCGATGTGCAGCGGGTCGAGGCCGAGGAAGCCGCAGGCCGCCTCCACCGCGGGCCGCACGGGGATCGCGCTCTCGGTGAATCCGATGCCCACCCGGGCCGCCGCGGCGATCTCGCACAGGCTTGTCGCCAGACCGCCGCGGGTCGGATCGCGCAGTACGTGCACGCCGGAGCGCGTCGCCGCCAGCATGACGTCGACCAGCCCGTGCAGCGGCGCGGTGTCCGAACGTAGATCGCCGCCGAACGCCAGGCCCTCCCGGACACTGAGCACGGCGATTCCGTGGTCGCCGATCGGTCCGGACAGCAGGATCCGGTCACCCGGTCTGGCCCGGGCGGGCCGGATGTCGACTCCCGCCGGGACCAGGCCGATGCCGCTGGTGTTCACGTACAGGCCGTCGGCGAGCCCCCGTTCGACGACCTTGGTATCCCCGGTGGCCACCCGGACGCCCACTTGCGCGGCAGCCCGTCCCATCGCCTGCGCCACTCGGCCGAGCAGCTCCAGCTCGAGCCCTTCCTCAAGGATGAACCCGGCGGACAGCGCGAGCGGCCGGGCTCCGCGGCAGGCCAGGTCGTTGACGGTGCCGTGCACGGCGAGCTCGCCGATGGAGCCGCCGGGGAAGAACAGCGGCCGGACCACATAGGAGTCGGTGGTGAAGGCCAGCCGGCCACCGCCGACCTCCAGCACCACCGCGTCCGCCAGTGGCTCCGATGGCTCCGACAGCTCCGATGGCTCCGGTGCGAAGGCCGGCAGGAACAGATGCTCGACGAGCTCGGCGGACAGGACCCCGCCGCCGCCATGACCCAGCACGACGCGGTCGTGACCGCGCAGCGGGGCGGGGCAGCTCCAGCCGGTCACTCAGTCACCGTCCACTCGGTCAGGTCCACTCGGTCACGGTCCACCATGGCGAGCCGGCGATACTGGTAGTAGGCGGCGCAGGCGC
Source organism: Frankia sp. AiPa1 (assembly GCF_023243075.1). Lineage (GTDB taxonomy): Bacteria > Actinomycetota > Actinomycetes > Frankiales > Frankiaceae > Frankia. Next base: position 52,129 of record NZ_JALKFZ020000181.1, read on the forward strand.
CCTCCGCCGAGACCATGGTCGCGCCGAGCGGGCGGCGCGGCGTGCAGTCACCGCCGAACGCGGGACACTCGGGGGGCCGGATCCGGCCCTGCAACACCTCGCCGCTGCGGCAGTGCACCGACTCGGCGACGGTGAGCTCCGCGACGTCGAAGCGCCGCTCGGCGTCCAGATCCGCCCAGGCCGGGGCCAGCCGCCAGCCGGAGTCCGGGATCGTCCCGATCCCGCGCCAGGGGCGGTCACAGACGCTGAACACCTCGGCGAGCATGCGCCGGGCTGGCGGATTGCCCTCGGGGCGGACCGCCCGCGGGTAGGCGTTGACGAGCTCGGTGCGACCGGCCTCCAGCTGGGTGACGGCTTGGCGCACGCCCTCGAGCAGGTCCAGCGGTTCGAACCCGGTGACGACGACTGGGATGCGGTGCTCGGCGACGATCGGCTCGTACTGCTCGGTGCCCATCACCGTGCACACATGGCCGGCGGCGAGGAAGGCCGCGACCCGGTTGTCGGGCGCGGCGAGCACGGCCCGCATCGCGGGCGGGACGAGCACGTGGCTGACCAGCATCGTGAAGTTCGTCAGCCGCCGCCGGCGGGCGGTGACCGCGGCCATCGCGGCGGCCGGCGCGGTCGTCTCGAAGCCGACGGCGAAGAACACGACCTGCCGCTCGGGATGCGCCTCGGCGAGCGCGACCGCGTCCAGCGGCGAGTAGACCACCCGGACGTCGCCACCGTGGGCGCGCACCGTGAAAAGGTCGGCCGTACTGCCCGGTACGCGCAGCATGTCCCCGAACGAGCAGAGCACCACCTCGGGACGGGCGGCGATCGCCAACGCCCGGTCGATCATTTCCAGGGGAGTCACGCACACCGGGCAGCCCGGGCCGTGGATGAACTCGACCTGCTCGGTGAGCAGCTGGTCGAGCCCATACCGGATGATCGTGTGCGTCTGCCCGCCGCAGACCTCCATCAGCGTCCAGCGGCGGGTGGCGGTGTCGGCGATCGCGTCGACCAGCCGCACGGCCAGCTCCGGATCATGGAATTCGGTCAGATATCTCACGTCCCGACCTCGGTCTCCAGGATGCCGAGCTCACGGAACGTCGTGAGCGTGCGGTGCGCGGCGGCCTCGTCGACGACGGTGAGGGCGAAGCCGGCATGAATGATCGTGTAGTCGCCGACGGCCGCGTCCGGCAGGTAGGCCAGGCACGCCGTGCGGGTGGCGCCGCCGAAGTCGATCAGCGCCATGCGGGTGCCACGGTCCTCCCAGATCTCGGTGATCCGACCCGGTATGCCCAGGCACATCGCGTCAGGCTCCTTTCTCGTGGGTACGGGGCCGCGCGCCGAGCGCCGTGACCACGGCCTGACCGAGTGCCAGCCCGCCGTCGCCCGGTGGCACTCGTTGCGGGACGAGAACGTCGAAGCCGCGGGCCGCCAGCCGGCTGTGGGCGGCCCGCAGCAACGTGACATTGGCGAACACGCCGCCGGTGAGGCCGATCAGCCCGACGCGATGCCGAGCGCGCACCCGCTCGGCGACGGCGCGCACCGCATCGGCCACGGCGATGTGGAATGCCCAGGCCAGCGCCCCCGGCGCGGCTCCGGTGCGCAGCCCGGCGATGATCCCGGCCAGCACCGGTGCCGGGTCGAGCACCCCGTCCACCAGCCGGAAACGAAGGCTGGGCGCGGTGCTGCCCGGCGCCGCTGGATGCGCGGCGGCGAGTCCTTCGAGTTCGAGGGCGGCCTGCGCCTCGTACGTGGTGCGCTGGCGGATGCCCAGCAGCGCGGCGACGGCGTCGAACAATCGGCCCATGCTGCTGCTGGGCACACAGGCGACGCCGCGGTCCAGAAGCGTGCGCAGGGTGGTGAGTTCGCCGGCCGTGGCGGCCCGGACCGGGGCGAGATCCGCGTCCCAGGGCAGGCCGGCGGCAGCGAGATGCGCGAGTGCCACCCGGCCCGGGTGACGCACCGCGGTGTCCCCGCCCGGCAGCGGCACCGCGCGCAGATGCGCGATCCGCTCGGCGGCGCTGACCTCCGGGCCGACCAGCAGCGCCTCACCGCCCCAGACCGTGCCGTCCAGCCCATGGCCGGTGCCGTCGAACGCGAACCCGAGGATCCGTTCGCCGAGCCGCCCGTGTTCGGCGAGCAGCGCCGCCACATGCGCATGGTGATGCTGGACCAGTCGCGGTTCCGCGGAACCGCCCAGCCCGGAACCGCCCAGCGCCGCGGCCTGCCGCACCGCCCAGGCACGAGTGGTGTAGCCGGGATGCGGGTCGGCGGCGAGCAGCCGGTCCTCGGCGGCGGACGGCTCGGTGGCATACAGCGAGCACAGGTGCGCGGCGGCGCGTACGAAGGCGGTCAGCGCGGCGAGGCTGCCCAGGTCACCGACGTGCTGGCCGAGCACAGCCCGCCGTCCGATGGCCAGGCAGCTGGCGTTCTTGCCGTCGCCACCGACGGCCAGGACCTCTGGGACCGCCCGGGGCAGCTCCACCGGCAGCGGTACGTGGCCGCGTGCCAGGCGCAGCGGGATCACCCGCTCGCCGTCGGCACGCACCACCGAGTCGTCGCAGGGGGCGAGGATCGGCCGGTCATGGGCGAGCACGGCGTCGGCCAGCCCGACGAGCTGCCGGGATGCGTCGGCATCGTCGAAACAGATCGGTTCGCCGGACCGGTTGGCGCTGGTCAGCACGAGGACGTCCGGCGGCGGCGCACTGCCGGGATCGGCTCCCGGGACCGCCGCGAACAGCAGATGGTGCAGCGGTGTGTACGGCAGCATCACCCCGATGAGCCCCACCGCGGGCGCCACCCTGGACGCGATCTGAGGCAGGCCGCAGCCGCGCCGCGCGGCGAGCACGATCGGCGCGGCGGGGGAGCTCAGCAGCGCTGCCTCGGTCGCTGACAGCCGGGCGAACCGGCGCGCGGTCGCGAGGTCCCGGGCCATGACGGCGAACGGCCGGTCGGGGCGTCCCTTGCGGGCACGCAGCCGCCCCACCGCCGCGTCGTCGCCCGCGGCGCAGGCCAGGTGATAGCCGCCGAGCCCCTTGACCGCGACGATCGCGCCGGCCGCGAGCGTCCGCTGGGCCGCGGCCAGCGCCGCGTCGGTTCCCAGGACCGGCTGCCCGTTCCCGGGCAGGTAGCGCACCCGGGGGCCGCAGTCGGGGCAGGAGATCGGCTCGGCGTGGAAGCGGCGGTCGCCGGGGTCGGCGTACTGCGCGGCGCACCGGGCGCACATCGGGAAGCGCGCCATCGTCGTCGCCGCCCGGTCGTACGGCAATGAGGTGATGATGGTGAACCGGGGGCCGCAGTTCGTGCACGTGATGAACGGGTGGCGGTGGCGCGGGTTGGCCGGGTCGAACAGTTCGCGCAGGCAGTCCGCGCACATGGCGGCGTCCGGCGGGACCTGGGTGGGCGGCCCGGCCGCGGCCCGGCTCGCCTCGATGCGGAACGCGGCGTCGGCGTCGGCGTCGGCCAAAGTCGGCGCAGGCGTGGTCGCGGTCGCGGGAAGCTCGGTGACGGTCATCCGGGTGACGCGGGCGAGCGGCGGGGCGGGGCAGGCCAGGCGGCGCAGGAACTCGGCGACGTCCGCGGCGGCGCCTTCGACCTCGGTGACGACCGAGACGGTGTCGTTGCCGACGAACCCCGTCAGACGCAGTTCGTGCGCCAGCCGGTGAACATGCGGACGAAAACCGACGCCCTGCACCACGCCCTCGATGGCCACCCGGCGTCGTATCCGGGTCACGGCTGACGCTCCCAGAGGACGACTCGGTTGTTGCCCGAGTCGGCGATGGCGAGGTGCCCGCCGCGTGCCGAGAGCCCGTACGGCCAGCACAAGGTGTCGGCGCCGACCGCGGTCCAGCGGTTCTCCCCGGTGTCGGCGAATGTCGGCTGGCCGAGCACCGCGCTCGCCGGCGCGCCGCAATCGGCCGATGCGGCATCCCAGAGCAGGACGCGGTTGTTCGCCGTGTCGGCGACGGCGAGCAGCGCGCCGTCGCAGTCCGCGCCGTAGGGGAAGCGCAGCCGGTCCGGCCGGCCGGCGTCGTAGGGCGATTCGGCGCAGGTGGTCGTGTCGGGCTGGCCAAGCACGAGGTCAGCGTCGGTGTCGCCCCGTGCCGGCGGGGTCCAGCCGAGGACGCGGTGGTTGCCGGCGTCGGCGACGAACAGCCGGGTGCCGGTGCCGGCGATGGCATGCGGCCAGCGGAAGCTCCCGGGCCCGGGCCCGCCGCCGCGGTTGTCCGCCCGGGCGAACGGGTCGGGCTGGCCGAGCACCAGGTCGGGCGGTGTGTCCGGCGAGGTGGGCACACCGCCGGACCAGCCGAGCACGCGCCGGTTGCCGGTGTCGGCGACGTAGAACCGGCCGCCGACGAGCGCCACCCCGAACGGCCAGTTCAGCGAGGTCGGCCCGCATGGCCGGGCGCTGGTGCTCGTCGGGTCGGGCTGGCCGAGGACCAGGTCGGGCGCGGTGCCGTGGGCCGTCGGCACCTCGTCCCAGACCAGCAGCCGGTGATGCCAGGCGTCGGCGACGACGAGCCGTCCGTCGCCGGTGACCAGCACGCCGGTGGGCAGGTGCAGTCCCCGCCGCGGGCCACGCCCACCGGCCGCCGGGCCCTCACTGTACGGATCGGGTTGGCCGAGGACGACGTCGGCGGGCGTGCCGTCGAGCCGTGGGCGCTGCCGCCACAGGAGCACCCGGTGGTTGCCGGTGTCGGCGACGACGAGCAGGTTCTCGCCGAGCCAGACCCCGCGCGGCGCGTACATGCTGGTAAGCGACGGGTGCGCCGAGGGCAGCGCCAGCCCGCCCGGCGCTGGCGCGCCCAGGTGTACCCGGGGCAGCCAGGCCCCCGAGGTGAGGGCCACCGGGATCAGGGCCGCGAGGCGCGGATCTCGGCGACCATCAGGGCAAGCTCGTCGAGCAGGGCGCGCACGACCCGCGCCTCGTCGTCGGAACCGGCCCGCTCGAAGCTCGCCTGCGCCTCGCTCAGAGTGTTCGTCGCCTGCTCGACGGCGCCGAGATGGGCCAGTGCGTTGCCCTGGCCGGCGAGTGCCCGGGCCCGGCCGATCGGGTCGGTCCGCGGGTCGCGGGCGGCCACGACCTGCGCGAACCGGCCGGCCGCCTCCACCAGATTCTCCCGGCGGTGCGCCGACGGCGCGTACACCAGGGCGTTGGCCAGGTTGAGCTGGGCGTTCGCCCAGCGCTGCGGATGTGTCTGCGGGGTGTACACGGTGAGCGCGGTGCGCAGCCCCCCGATGGCGACGCCGACGCGCAGCTGGTCGGACGCCTGTGTCATCGGCATCGCGAGGTACGCGGTGGCCAGGTTCACCTGGGCCGCGGCGAACAGCTCCGGCGCCGAGTCGACGGTGACCAGCCGCAGCGCCGCCAGGTACTGCTCGACGGCGGCCCGAAGCTGCTCCGGGTCATCCCCGGCTCGCTCCTGGTAGGCGGAACCCAGGGCCAGGCGCAGCTCGGCCCGGGCGACGACGAGGTCGGTCTTGTCCAGCGCGGCGCCGGCCGCGGCGAGGTCGGCGAGCACCGCGTCGGTCGGTCCCTCGAGGCCGTGGCGCAGGTCGGCGGCGGTGGACAGCAGCTGTGCGGCCAGGCCGGGGGCGACGGGCGTGGCCGCCTCCAGGGCGCGCGCGAGATGGCCCGCGGCCTGCTCGGGTGCCGCGCCGGCCATTGCCGCCGCCGCGTGTGCCGCGTGCACCAGCGCCGCGACCTCGCCGGTCTCCGTGCTGAGCTCCGGCGGTTCGGCGAGGGCGCCGCAGGAGAAGCGCACGACGTCGACCAGGACACCCAGGCGCGGTCCCAGGGCCGCGCGCAGGTCGGCCGGGTCCTCCACCGGCGGTCCCGCCGGACGCAGGACGAACCGGTTGTACCGGTCGACCGAGTCGTCGCCGTCCAGCAGGTCCGCGGCGGCGGCGATCTCGCCGCGGTAGGCGAGTTCCAGTGCCCGCAGCCGGGCGGGCCAGGCGGACGGGGTGCGGCCGGCGGCCAGGGTGTGGCGCAGCGCGGCGGTCTCGTCGTCGCGCCCGGGAATGAGCAGGTAACCGGCGGGCAGCGGGAACACGCCGACTGGCTGGGGCTGCTCGGCCGCGGCCGGGCCGTCAAGGATCAGGTCGTCGAGGATCATGGTGTGTACTCGCTCCAGGGATCGGCGCACGGCCGGGGTGAGGTCGGCACCGAGGTCGAGGCAGGCGGCCTCGACGAGGTAGACGACGATGTCCGTCGGGAAGTCGTCGCCGAGCAGCCAGCGGGCGAAGGCCAGCGCCTGGTCCCAGCGGACCGCGTGTGGCTGCGGCAGGGACGGCGGCTGGTCGCTCAGGGCGGCCAGCCGGTCGGCGGGCACCCGCACGACAGTGCCGGGTGCCGCGCCGGTACGGGCGGCGTCGACGATCAGCACCCGCCTCGCGCCCCGCATCGCGAACGCGGTGTCCAGACCTGCGGTGCCGCCGTCGACGAGTCGGACGCCGGCCGGGACACCCGTCTGCGCGAGCTGGCGGACGAGCAGCGGGCCCGCGCCATCATCGCCGCGCAGCGGGTTGCCGCAGCCGATCACCACGGCGTCGAAGGACGGTGGAGCGAAACCCGGCGGGTCCAGCGGGACTCGCAACGGTTCCGCGGAACCGCGTGGCAGGGGGTTCCGCGCGGTCATACGGTCTCGTTCAGGACGAATCTCGACAGCTCCCGTCCGCTCCGGCCGTCGTAGGCGTGGACCGTGCAGACCAGGCAGGAGTCGAAGCTGCGGGCCACATGGCCGAGTTCGACGGGATCCGCCGGGTCCGCCACGGGCGTCCCGACGAGGGCGGACTCGATCGGTCCGGGGGTGCCGGTGCCGTCGCGGGGGCCGATGTTCCAGGCCGTTGGGGTGATGACCTGGTAGTTCGCGATCCGTCCGCGTTCCAGGACGATCCAGTCCGCGAGCGAGCCGCGGGCCGCCTCCGTCGCTCCGAATCCGCGTCCCTCGGCGAGCTCGGTCACCGGCAGGTGGAACGGCTCGCTCAGGTCGAGCTGATCGAGCCAGTCACGCACCCAGCGGTAGTAGCGGGCGGCCTCGTGCATCCGGGCCAACAGCCGGACCATCACCGACGAGCCGATGGTGGCGAGGATGTCGGCGAACAGCGGGTCGTTGTCCTGGTGGGGGGCGGCGCCGGGGGCGGCGGCGGCGACCCGGCGGGCCAGCGGCCCGGCCTCCAGCGGCAGCAGGCCCAGGCCCGGAACGTCGTAGCGGGGCGACTTCGCCCAGCTGTACTTGCCCGCGGCCGATCCGGCCTCCGGGTCGATCGGGTTCGTCTCGCCGTCGAACGGGTGATGGGCGGCGCCGCCCTGGTAGAACGAGTGGGTGACGTCCTCGCGGACGCGGGCCTGGTCGAACGGGAAGTAGCTGCCGGCCGCGTACACTCCCGAGCGGCCGATCAGTGCGTCGTTACGGCCGTCGACGGTGGGATGCGCGTAGAGCTCGGGCTGGAAGTAGGTGCCGGTGGCCAGGTAGTTGCCGGTGCCGGCACCGTAGCGGTCCAGGCCGATGTCGAGGCAGTAGCGCAGGAAGAACCCGAGATCGCTGCCTGCCTGCGCCTCGTTCTCGTCCAGCCAGGCGAGCACGTCCGCCCAGGTGCGGTTGGCGAGCCAGCGGTCCACCGAGCAGCCCAGCCAGCGCTGCTCCAGCCACTGCGATTTCCAGTGCTCGAGGATGGCGGTGGCCCGGGTGACATCCGCGAGCGTCGGTGCGCAGATCACCCCGCCGGGCACCATGAAGGACGAGTGCGGCCACTGCCCGCCGAAGAGCGCGTACACCTCGATCGGTCCCGCGGACAGGGCCACCCCGGGCCCGTAGCTCGTGCCGGTGAACGGGGTGAACCGGCGGACGGCCTCGTCGAACAGCGGTGAGGCGGCGTAGCGCGGGTTGGTCAGGTCGATCGCGAACAGCGCGTAGAAGCAGCGCGGGATGCTCTGCAGGGTCTCGCAGGCCTGGGCGATGTTGCGGATGATGGTCGCGTTGCGCGGCAGTTCGGTGCGCCAGGCGACGTCGAGCGCGTATGCCGCCTTGTACAGGTGACTGCCGCCGCAGATCCCGCAGATGCGCGGGGTCACGATCAGGCCGGCCTGCGGGTCCTTCCCCCGCAGGATGATCTCGAAGCCGCGGAACATCGCCGCCGAGGTCCAGGCCGAGCTGACCACCCCGTCGTCGATCGTGACCCGGACGTCGAGGTCGCCCTCGACCCGCCCCATCGGGCTGACGTTGAGATCGACGGTCGTCATCGGTACGTCTCTTCTCGTGAAGGGGAACTGATCGCTCGGACGACGGCCGCTCAGACGACGAACATGTCCTTCTTCGACCATTTCGGCGCGCCCAGTCGGGCGGCGGCCGTCTGGCCCAGGTAGGTCAGGTGACCGGCGCCCTCGGGCACCTCCCGCGGGATGACGCCCGCGACCTTCTGAGTACGGAACACTGTGCCGGGCGCGAGGTCGAAGAACGGAAACTCGGGTTCGGTGCAGCCGATACATGGCATTCCGGCACGGGTTTTCGACGACTGCCGGTTCCACAGGATCCGATTGCAGGGGGAATGGGTCATCGGGCCGCGGCAGCCGAACTCGTAGAACAGGCAGCCGTGCCGCGTTCCGTCGCCGAAGGAAACCGTCGACTGCTTGTACTCGAAGAACCCGTTGCGGGTGCAGCCGGTGTGGGTGAAAGACGTGAAGAACGTCTGCGGCCGGTGCAGGTCGTCGAGTTCGATGTCGCCGGCGCGGCCGGTGGCCAGGGCCACCAGGATCTGCGTGATCCAGTCCGGATGGGCGGGACAGCCGGCCACGTTGATGACGGGCAGCCCGGCCCGGGACCGGAAGCCGGCGCCGAGGAAGCCACCGGGGCTGCGGCGATGGAACTGCAGGCCGGTGGAGTCAGTCGGGTTCGGCGCGGTGGCCGGCAGCCCGCCGAAGCTCGCGCAGTCCCCGATGGCCACCACGATCTGCGCCTGCGCGGCGAGGTCCCGCACCCAGTCCTGCATCGGCCGATCGGCGAACACGTCGAAGGTGCCCCGACCGTTCGGCCCTTGGATCACTGATCCCTCGAACACGAAGATGTCGACGGGCCGAATCCCACGGGCGCAGTCCCAGAACAGGTCCCGGGCCGCCGCGCCGGACTCGAGGCCCAGCGAGGGATGCCAGATGAGATCCAGCCCGAAGTCGGTGATCAGGTCGATGACGGTGGGCTCCTCGGCGTTGAGGAACGACATCGTGTTACCGCTGCACGCCCCGCCCTGGAACCAGAGCACGGATGACATCGGCGGTCCTTCCTCCCGGGGAGCACAGGCGCAGGCCAGGTTCCGGCGCCGGCACGGTGACGGTATGCGGCCCCGGCGGACCCGCAGATAGGTCGTGTGCGGAGGCTTCCACCTACGCGGGGTGACGTTTGTCGACCGGCGCACCGGCGGTGAGAGTGGAGTCAGAGCCGGTGCCGAACCGGCCAGCGCCGCCGCGTCGAGGTCTCGCCGTGCGGCGTCCGGCAACGGGGCCGAGACGGGAGTGACCGGACGTGCACGAGCTGTCGATCTGCCGGTCGATCGCCGACATCGTCATTCGGAAGGTCGCGTCAACGGCCACCGACCGGCCGGTCCTTCTGGTCCGGCTCCAGGTCGGGGCGCTGCGTCAGGTCGTGCCGGCCACGCTCGTGGCCTGTTGGGATCGTGCCTGGCGGGCGCATCCGGGCGCAGCACTGCTGGCCGGGTCCCGCCTGGAGATCGATCTCGTGGCGGCCCGGGCCCGCTGCCGCGCCTGCGGGACCGAGGGTGAGCTTGCCCGGCCGTTCGTGCGCTGCACCACCTGCGATGCCGATGCCACGCACCTGACCCTGACCAGTGGCGAGGAGTTTCTCATCACCTCGTTCGACCTGGCACCGATCCAGCCGGTGCCCACCGCGCTGGCGTCCACCGCACCGGCGGAGTTCTGACATGGGCCGTTTCCATCCCCATCCGCCCGGCTCCTTTCCGCATCGCCCGAGCCGACGGGGCGCGCCACCCCGGGTGGTCCCGCCGCATCCACCGGCCGGCGCGGGACGTCCGGGCCCGCCCCCCCAGGGCTCCGCTCCCACCCAGGGCTCCGCTCCCACCCAGGGCGCTGCTCCCACCCAGGGCGCTGCTCCGCCCGCACGGCCGCCGCAGGGCGCCCGGCCGGCTGAAGGCAGGGCCGAACCGACCCATGGCGCCGAGCGGCCGCACCGGCCGGTGGACCTGTCCGGCTATGCGACCGCGCCGGAGCGGGTCGAGGTGATGGAACGGATCCTCGGCGAGAATGAGCGGGTCGCCCAGGCGAACCGGGCGGCGTTCGACGCGGCCGGCGTGACCGTGGTGAACCTGATGTCGGCGCCCGGGGCGGGCAAGACAACCCTGCTCGCCGAGACACTGCGCCGACTGGCTCCGCACCGGCGGATCGGGATCATCGAGGGCGATATCGAGACCAGCCTGGACGCGGACCGCCTGGACGGATTCGGGGCGGCGATCGCGCTGGTCAACACGGGCGACGGATTCGGCGGGGAATGCCACCTGGATGCGCCGATGGTTGCCTCGGCGCTGCCCGGCCTGCCGCTGGGCGAACTCGATCTTGTCATCGTGGAGAACGTCGGGAATCTGGTATGCCCGGCCGAGTTCCCGATCGGCGAGCACCGCAGGGCGATGGTGTACGCGGTGACCGAGGGCGAGGAGAAACCGCTCAAATACCCGGTGATGTTCCGGTCGACGGATCTCGTGCTCGTCAACAAGACCGATCTCCTGCCGCACCTGGACTTCGATCTGGCGGCTTTTCGGCGCAATCTCGATGCGGTTCGTCCGGGCGTCGAAGTGGTCGAGATCAGTGCCCGTACCGGCGTCGGTATCGATGAGTGGTGCGCCTGGCTGGGGCGTCCACCCCAGTCCGCCGGGCACTGACCGATCTGGCCGTTCCGGCGGAGAAAGACGCGTTGCCGCATTGATGTGAGGGTCGGTCATGTCGCTGTTTTCGAATAGCCTGTCCGCGGACGGCGCGCCGGTTTTGCTTATCGTGATCAGTCCGCTATAAAAAACTTCGATCGGGATGGCGAACGTTCGGAGAGGTTTCAGTCATGCGCCCACCCTTCTACACCCGGAAAAGATCGCGGTCCGTGCGGCGGACGCGGGCCCTGGCGGCGGTTGCTGTTACGGGCGCGATTGGCTTCCTCACCGCGGGCGCCGGCTGCCCGCCGCCGTCCTGCCCGCCGCCGAATGGGCCGTATCCGCCGGTCCACTGCCACTACCCGCACCCCCACTACCGCTGACGGCTTCGCTCGGGTGGCGGGCGGTGATCCGTTCTGGCGAGTGCGGCGCGCACGCGCCAACCTCGTCAGGACGGTGGCGGGAGGGCGAGCTGCTCGGGCGCGGCATATCCGCGAAGGGCGGCCGCGGCCGGGTCGGGTGAGGTGCCACGCAGTACCGCGACGGCGTGCTCGTAGGCGTCGTGCGTGGGCAGCAGACGCCGAATGTTCAACGGAAGCAGGTCATCTCGGTTCGTCTGTCCGCAGCGCGGGCAGATGAGCTGGTGAAGTGGCAGCAGCACGCCGCAGCCGCCTTCCTCCGAACCGCAGCGCCGCCAGTCCCGGTCGACCTCGATGTGCTGCACGCGGGCGCGGCGCAGGCCCGCCGCGGCGGCGGGCACGAGGGGCCCTGGCGTGCGGGCCGACTCCAGCGTGGGCGATCCGGGGCGCGTACTTCGCGCGCGTCGGCGCATGCTCCATCGAGACACGGTGAGTCCTCCCCATTCGTCCCGGGCACGACCATATTTTGTCGTTCCGGCAGCACCTTAGAGCGAAACGCGTGAAGCCGCTCAAATCAACTGAATAGCACCTAGGTGCTATCTGGCTCGCGAGATATCCCACAAGGATCCCGGCCAGGATTCAGGACGTGCTTCGATGGGCGGTTCATCCCGTCTGCGCGGCGACCGTGCCGGATGCGCCGTGCGGTCCCATTGTGCATGACGAGTTCACCCGTCGCGCCTGTTTCGGTGCAAGCTGCCCGAGGGGATCACAGGCGGCCCGTGTGCCAGCGCAGCTGGTGTTCAGCGCACCCGGTGTTCAGCGCACCCGGTGTTCAGCGCATGATGCCGGTGTGGCCGAGAGAGTAGCGGCCGGGCTGTGGCCAGACGGTGAGGCCATGCGGCTCCCGACCGACGGGGATCTTTGTCAGGAGCCGGCCGGTGGACGGGTCCGCTCCGGCGGAGCCGCCGGTGTCGAAGACGTAGACGACGTTGCTACGGCGGCCGGACAGCCAGAGCCGGGTGCCGTCCGCGCTGACGTTGCCCATGTCCGGCGTGCCGCCGCCGGGGATCGACCAGTTCGCCACGACCGCCTGGGTGGCGAACGAGATGACCGACACCGAGCCGGCATCGCCGGAGTGCGGGAACGGCACGGACATGCCCCTCATCTGTCCGCCGCGGTTGGCCACGTACAGGAAGCGCCCGTCCCGGCTGGGATAGAGGCCGTGTGTCTCTGGACCCGTGTGGACGAAGCCGATCTTGACGAAGTGGTCGCCGTCGAGTAGATGGACGCCGTCGGCGTTCATGTCCGCGACGTACCACACCTTGCCGGCGGGGTCGATCTTGATGTCCTGCGGTGCCGACTGGCGGCCGAGATCCAGATAGCCGATGACCGACTGGTGGGCAATGTCGATCTTGACGAGCCGGCCGGCGAACTCACAGGTCGCGATCGCGTAGCTGCCGTCAGGGGAGAAGTCGACGTGGTTGACGCCCGCGCACTGTGTGCCGACGTCGAGGCTGTGGCGCAGGGCCATCGTGTGCGGGTCACGGAAGTCGATGTCATGGTTCGCCTCGGCGATGACCATCGCGTATCGCCCGTCGGGGGTGAAATAGAGGTTGTACGGGTCGATGACCGGCACCGACGGACCGGCCAGCCGGCCCGTGCGCGGGTCGATCGGTGACAGGCTGTTGCCACTGTTGTTGTTGACCCAGAGGGTGCGCAGGTCCCAGGAGGGAACGACATGCTGCGGCTCGCGGCCGGTCGCGTAGGTCCTGATCACTGTGAGTGTCTTCTGGTCGATGACGCTGACCGTCCCGTCCGCCAGGTTCGGAACGTAGACGTACGCCGGGTCGTCGCGTACGACCGGACTGAACATGCCGGCCCGCGCATGCGCGTAGACGTCGACTCCGGAGGAGGCGGCGCCGCTCGCGGCGACGGTGCCGGTGCCGGCTGATGCGGTGCCGGCTGAAGCGCCCATGGTCATGCCACCATGACCGTGGGCGGGCGTGTTCGCGTTCACGTTTCCCGCCGCGCCCGATCCTCGAGCTCCGTCCGTGATCAGGTAGATGCCTGCCGCGGCCAGGACGAGAATCGTGCCGACAACGGCTGCCAACATGCGCGGTTGGGATTTGCCGACCGCACGGTGGGAACGCGAGGAAGCCTTGGCTGACACCGCGTCAGACTAGCCATGCCCCGGAGGCCGGAGTGAGCCTGGTACCGCGTCCGGCGCGGATCACGGGCCGGCTGTCCGGTTCTTTCCCGCACATCAATCTGATCCCCGCGGTGTCCTGGAAATACTGGTGGTTGGCGGTGTTGCCCCCGATGGGCCTCCGCTGTGCCTGGCGCCGTACCTTTGCGTGTTGTTGTCAGCGAAGCGCCATCACATACTGGTGATCAGGGGGAACTTTCTGTGCATGGAAATCGGCTGGTCGGGTCCAATGCGGGCCGTACGTGAGTGCCGAGGACGCCCCGCGTATTCCGGCGGCCGTTCCTGACCCGTCACGCCGACGGCTCCTGGCCGCTGGGCCGGCCGTGGCGGTCGCCGTGGCGGCGGCCGGGCTTGCGGCCTGCTCCGACTCGTCGCCGGGCTCGGCGGCCGCGGACCACACAGCCGCGGACCACACACCGGCGGACCATACAGCCGCGGCCACGCCGTCCGCCGTGGCTCCCGAGCCGGCGTCGACGTTGGCGCAGGCTGGTCCCGGGCTTGTGCCGGGTGGGCCGGCCACCGCGGTCGCCCATGGGCCACGGGACCGGGCCCGGGTCGCGCTGACCTTTCATCTCGGCCCGCACGAGGCCGGCCAGGACCCGGTTCTCGCGCGTGCGCTGTTGGGTGAGGCCGCGCGGCTCGGCGTACCGATCACCATCTTCGCCGTCGGGCGGTGGCTGGACGCGCATCGTGATCTTGTCCCGGATATTCTCGCGCACGGTAACGAGGTGGCCAACCACACCTACACCCATCCGACGTTGACCGCGCTGCCCGGCGATCAGGTGGCCGCCGAGATCACGGGTTGCCGTGAGGTGCTGGCCAGGCTCACGCCTGCCCAGGGCCGTTATTTCCGGCCTTCCGGCACCAGCACTGCCACGCCGTTGATCCTCGCCGAGGCCGGCGCGGCCGGGTATCGCACGGTCGTCGACTTCGACGTCGACCCCTTGGACTACACCGCCCCCGGCGCCGACGCGGTGGTCGCGCGGGTCCGGGCCGCGACCCAGCCCGGCTCCATCGTGAGCATGCACTTCGGCTATCCGGGCACGGTCGCCGCCTTCCCGCGGGTCGTCGCCAACCTACGCGTCGCCGGCCTCGCTCCGGTGACCGTTCACGACCTGCTGGCGACCTGACCGGAGTAGGTCACGGCTGTCCGGCTCTGCCCGCTGGCACGATCGGGCCGACCACAATATCGCCGCGAAATCGGGCCTGCCCGGAATGCCCGGCTGGCCGCCGGGTGCGGGACGCAGTCGCTGTTCCGGCCGGAAATCGCTGGTGGAGAATGCCGGGCGTCGCATCCGCTCCCGGGCAGCCGGGCCCTTGCGGTGCCCGGCGCGCGGCGGGCGGCCGATCTGGACGAACTCGTCGCGCATGATGCCCGATCCCTCTCCTTGACGCGCACGTGCCGGTCCTTCCACCATGTGGTCCCCGGGGAAGTTACTGACCAGTACAACGCCTTCGCGGACATAGGTCCCGGCGTTGTTGCCGTGCAACCGTGGAGAAAAGGTCGCTATGAAGGCAGATATTTTCAGACGTGGAGTGGGCCTTCGCCCACGGGTGTCCGGGGGGCGGCCGAACCTGTCCGTGGCACGGGCTCGGCGCGCCCTGCTCAATCCGGTCACCGTCGCGTTATTAGCCGTCATCGCGGCGATGATGACCGCCTGTGGTCCAGGTACACCGGGGGCGACGGTGACGGCGCAACGCCCCGCGGGCGGCGGGGTGTCGGTCACGCCGAATCCCGGTCCGGCGGCGGACGTCTCGCACGTGCTGACCGGCGGTGGCGGGCCGTTCCTCGGCGAGGCCATCCCGCTCGACCTTGACGCGCAGGGTTACACCCAGCAGGAATACGCGGCGTCCGGCACGGCGACCGCCTACCGCGCCGTCGGCGGCCTGCCGGGCAACGGTGTCTGGACCTTCGCCGCGGACGGCACCGCCCCCTACACCACCCGCATCGTGGTCCGCCGGCCGGAGGCGAAGGCCAAGTTCAGCGGCAACGTCATCGTCGAGTGGCTCAACGTCAGCGGCGGGGTGGACGCCGATCCCGAGTGGTCCACCCTGTCGGAGGAGATCACCCGGCGCGGTGACGTCTGGGTCGGCGTCTCCGCCCAGCGGCTCGGCGTGGAGGGCGGCCAGATCCTGGTCACCGCCCCCGGCCCCGGATCCGAGGCGGCCGGCAAGGGCCTCAAGACGATCGATCCGGCTCGCTACGGCGGCCTGGCGCACCCGGGTGACGGGTTCTCGTTCGACATCTACACCCAGGTGGCTCGGGCGGTGCGGGCCGGCGGCACCCTCGGCGGGCTGCACCCGAAGCGCCTGATCGCGGCCGGGGAGTCGCAGTCGGCCTTCGCGATGACCACGTACTACAACGGTGTCCAGCCGCTCACCCAGGCCTTCGACGGCTTCTACGTGCACAGCCGGGGAGCCGCCAGCCTGCAGCTGGTCGGCCCCGGGAAGAACTCGGACCTCGTCGGCCCACTGCTGCTCGGCTCGTCGACGACCTTCCGCACCGACCAGCGTGCCCCCGTGTTCGACGTGCAGACCGAGACCGACACGACCAGCATCCTGGGCTCGGTCAAGGCCCGCCAACCCGACAGTGACCGCTTTCGGCTGTGGGAGGTCCCCGGCACCGCGCACGCGGACGCCCATCTCACCGGAATGATCCCCGGTCTCGACTGCGGCGCACCCATCAACAACGGCCCCCTGCACCTGGTGGCCAAGGCCGGTTGGCGAGCGCTGACCACGTGGCTGACGACCGGCCAGGCGCCGGTGACCTCGCCACGCATCGACACCAGCGAATTCTTCGGGTTCTACAGCGTGAAGCGCAACTCCGACGGCATCGCCACCGGAGGGGTGCGGACCCCACCCCTCGACGTCCCCGTGGACGTGCTCTCCGGCGATCCGGGGCCGAAGGTCTCCTCACTGTGCCTGCTGCTCGGCTCGACGAAGCCGCTGTCCGCGGCTCGCCTCGCCGCGCTCTATCCCTCCCGGGCAAGCTACCTGGAGCGCTACACGGCCGCCGCGGACGCGACCATCCGGGCCGGTTTCGTCCTGCCCGAGGACCGCGCCACCCTGCTGGCCTACGCCCAGCCGAACCGCATCACGGCCTGACGATCGAGGTCTGACGTCACGGCGCCCTCGGTCCTTCGGGACCGGGGCGCCGCCGTGTTGCCGAACTGTGGCGGGACCGCCTGATCGGGGCAGCCCTCGGGAACAGCGGTGACATGGCTCGACTTGAAGCAGTCGTGACCGTGTCCTCAGACTCAGCCGCGCCCGTGTCGGCCTCCGCGCCCGTGCCGTCGCCTCGGACGGACTCCGAGGCCCTGCTCGACGGAACCGACGCCTCGCCGCTGTTCACCCCGCTGGAGCTGTCGGGATTGCCGCTCGCCAACCGGTTCGTGATGGCGCCGATGACCCGGCAGGCCTCGCCGGACGGGGTGCCCGGCGAGGATGTCGCCGCGTACTACGCGCGACGGGCCGCGCACGTCGGCCTGATCGTGACCGAGGGTACCTACGTCGACCACCGGTCGGCCGGGTCCAGCGAGCGGGTGCCCCGCCTGTACGGCGAGGACGCTCTCGCCGGGTGGCGGCGGGTGGTCGAGGCGGTCCACCGCGCTGGCGGGCGGATCGTGCCGCAGCTGTGGCATCTCGGCGTCACCCGTGAGGCAGGGACGCCGCCCTACCCGGACGCGCCGGTGTTCAGTCCGTCCGGCCTGCGGGCTGACGGGACCCGGGCGGGGGAGCCGGCGACCATCGCGGAGATCGACGCGGTGATCGCCTCCTTCGCCCGCGCCGCCGTGGCCGCCCGCGAGGCCGGTTTCGACGGCGTCGAGCTGCACGGCGCGCACGGCTACCTGCTCGACCAGTTCTCCTGGTCCCGCACGAATCGCCGCACCGACGGCTACGGCGGCGACCCGGCCGCCCGGGCCCGGCTCGGGGCCGAGGTCGTCACCGCGATCCGGGGCGAGGTGGGCCCCGACTTCCCGGTGCTCTACCGGTTCTCCCAGTGGAAGGGCGGCTTCTACGACGCGCGGAGCGCCGACACCCCGGGGGAGCTCGAAACCCTGCTCGGCCCGCTGGTCACTGCGGGTGTCAGCGCGCTGCACGTGTCCACCCGCCGCTACTGGCTGCCCGCGTTCGACGGCTCGCCCCGCACGCTTGCCGGCTGGGCGAAGCAGCTCACCGGCCTGCCGACGATCGCGATCGGCTCGGTCGGGGTCGCGCAGGCGTTCGGTGAGGCGAAGGCCGATGCCTCGTCGCTGAGCCTCGCCCCGCTGGTGGAGCTGTTCGAGCGGGGCGAGTTCGATCTCGTCGCCCTCGGCCGCGTCCTGCTCTCCGACCCCGCCTGGCCGTCGAAGGTGCGCGAGGGCCGCCTGACGGAGATCCAGCCTTTCCGCCAGGAGGACACGACCCGCCTCACCTGACCGGCCTGCCACCGCGGCCCCCACCCGACCCGGTTCCGCGGAACCGTTTGACCGCCCGCACGGTCGCGCGGTCCTGGGTTCAGTCGAGGCAGAACTCGTTGCCCTCGGGGTCGGCCATCACGATGTGCCCGGCGTGCGGGCGAACCGGGTCGTGGCGGGCGAGCCGGGTGGCGCCTCGGGCGACGAGGCGGTCGGCCTCCGCCTCCAGGGCGGCCATCCGGGCGTCGGCGCCGACGCCGGGAGCGGCGCGGACATCGACGTGTACCCGGTTCTTGACCACCTTGCCCTCCGGTACCCGCTGGAAGAACAGCCGCGGTCCGTGGCCCGTGGGATCGACGATCGCCGAGGCGTCGTTACGTCGCTCGGTCGGCACCCCCATCGCCGCCAGGGCCTCGTCCCAGGAGGCGTGGCCCGGTGGCGGGTCCTGCGGCCGGTAGCCGAGAACCTCGGCCCAGAAGGTGGCGAGCGCCGCCGGATCGGCGCAGTCGAAGGTGATCTGTACCTCACGCGCCATGGTCGGTCGGCCTCCCGGTGTGGTTGTCGGTGTGCTGGTAGCGGTCGCGCAGCAGGTATACCTCGGCGAGGTGGTGCAGGAGCTCGCGGTGGATGTGCGGGACCAGCGCGGCGCCGCTCTGCGCAGTCTGCGTCGTCGTGGGGTCATTCCCGCTCCAATAGCAGACAGCTTTGGTCCGCTATCCGGTGCCAGGACGGGGGCGTGTCCCGGAATGGCCGACCGTCAGGGAAGTCTTGACGTTTCCGGGTCGTCAGGGTTAACCTGACGGCATGGCGAATACTCGGCTTCAGGTGCCCGGCGAGGGTCTGCTTGAGAGTCTGTGCTGCTCCTTCTGCACGAAGGACAAGGCCGCGGTCCGCAAGCTCGTGGCCGGCCCAGGCGTCTACATCTGCAACGACTGTGTGGACCTCTGCAATATGATCATCGCCGAGGAGCCGGCTCCGGCCTTCGGCGCGTGGGACGAGCGGTCCGACGACGACCTGCTCGCCGGCCTGGCGAAGGTCCAGGCGGTCGTGACCCAGGCCGACGCCGCCGTCCATGACCATGTGAACGTCCTACGTCGCCGCGGCATCAGCTGGACCCGTATCGGCGCCGCCCTCGGCGTGTCCAAGCAGGCCGCCTGGGAACGCTTCTCCGGCGAGGACTGACCTGCCCGCGGGCGGGATGTTCGCCATGGCGAGCCGGCTGGTAGGGGCCGATCGACGGCGTGCGCGGCCGGGTGGCCTTCCATGTCGGTGCCTCCAGTAGGCCCGGTCGACCTCGCCGCGGTCTCTCCCGTCACCTCGTGCCGGGAGAGGGATTCGTTTTCTGTTCCGCGGGCACCGCAGGCGAGAAACCCCCGGCCGTCCCGGGCTACGGGTTCGGGTTGAGAACAAAGGGAATGTCACTGTCGGCCATCCACTGGTCGAACTCGTCGATGGTGGTGAACAGCGGTCGGCCGGCGTGGCGGCAGGTCGCGGCGACGAGCTCGTTGATCGCGGCGCCGGGGTCCGTGGAGGTGAGTGATGTCCGGACGTGGGCGAGGGCGGGCAGGGCGCCGCTGGTGAGCCGAGCGTTCCAGTCCGCGCCCAGGTCCAGGGTCGCCTGGCCGATGAGCGCCGCGGTGGCCGTCGTGGTGACGGCCTCTGCCTCCAGGACGGCGAGCAGATCACGGTCGGCGCCGTCGGCACGGGCCGCGACGATCGCGATCTGCAGTCCCTGGACGACGAGGGCGGCCGTGGACTGAGCGACGACGCCCCCGACGAGAGCCCCGAGCACTGGGACGGGAAGGACTGTCTGCCCGACCAGCCCACCAGCCCACACCAACCCGGCTCTGGCGCTTCCCGCCGCCCCACGAGCGGCGAACTCGCCTGGGCTGATCCGGTGACGGGCCAGCTCAAGGCCCGCGCCCGCGACGACCCACACCGCGTCGACCATCGCGGCGGGCACGGTGCCGCCGCCCAGGGCGGCAGGCAGCACCCCGCTGCGAGCGGGGGGGCGCCGCGCCCCGGCGTTCCCACCCACCGCCCCCCCACCCACCCCGCCCCCCGCCTGTCTCTTATAAAAAAATAACACCCCACCACACACTTAACGCCAT
>NZ_JALKFZ020000182.1 GCF_023243075.1 Frankia sp. AiPa1
CGCGTTCCTCGCACGGGCGACCGGTTGTTTGCGGGACATCGTCACGCGTCACGCCGGCGAGCGGATTCTCATCCTCGAGTGATCCGACGGTGCGTGGTGCACTGGACGCGGCACGGCTGCATGGCCCCGGCCCGTATCTTCACGAGGGACGATGGGAACTCGCCGATATCATCGACCTGTATGTGTGCGGCGACCTTCCCGACGAAGGCGTGGCCGAGCCTCGGTGGCCCGGCGGGTCGAGTGCCGGCTCTCGGTCGCCCGGCGGGGCGACGTGGGCCTGTCGAGAGGCGCGGTCGCGATCAGGGTGCGGCAGGGAACCACGCAGGCCCCGATCGTCACGATCCGCGACGGCCAAACGGGGGCATCGGGCGGCCGTGATCCTTTATGGGTCCTTCTGGGGGGACGAATCGGACACGGAACCCCCCAGAAGGACACAAAGATCGACTTCGCGCGGCGAACCCGCCCCATTTCGGCTACCGATCGTGACCTGAGGGAGGGTCGGGGCGGCGGTGATCCGGGTCAGGGTTCCCCATGGCTGTGATCACAACCGGACGCGCGCCCTGGGGTGCCTCTCGTGGAGCTCCGGCTCGCGGCCGGGTTTACCCGATGAGTCTCACTGTCCGTGACGGCTTTCGGGGGTGGTGGCGCCGCCGACGAGCGGGCGTGGCGCCTCTACCGGTTTTCCGTCCGATTTGTACCTTCGTAACCCTGTAGAGATCCTGCTGGTCAATTCGGTGGTGGGGGTTGGGTGGCTGCGAGGCGGGCGAGGTGGCTGGTGCGTGTGCGGTCGAAGGGTTGGTTGTTCCAGTGGTCGTCGAGTCGTAGGAGGTTGAGGGCGACGGCGGCGTAGACGTGGTGGAGGTGGGTTTTGGGGAGTCCTCGGTAGCGGGTGCGGCGGATTCCGGTGGTGGTGATGGCCTGGTGGATGGTGGACTCGACGCCGGCGCGCTGTTTGTAGTCGTTTTTCCAGTCGGGGGTGGTCTGTAGGGCGCGGGCTGCCTGCTGGGATTCGTGGATCTCTCGGGGGCGCACGAGCAGGGTGCGGCGGGCGTTGCGGGAGGTCGTGCACTGGGGGCGGGCGGGGCAGGGCCGGCAGGTCATGGCGCCGAAGGTGATGTGGATGGCGTCTTTGCCGTGGGGGCGCACGGGGTTCCAGGTGTTCGAGGTCCTGCCCTGGGGGCAGGTGGCCTGCCGCTGGTCGAAGTCGATGGTGAAGGCGGTCTGGTCGTAGCCGTTGCCGGCTCTGGCCTGGGGGGAGTTGTTAGTGAGCAGCGGGGTGACCAGGACGGTTCCGTGGGTGCGGGCGGTGTCGAGGACGAGTGCGGCCGAGGCGTAGCCGGCGTCGAGGTAGTGGCGGGCGGGGGTCAGTCCGCGGGTGGCGAGCTGGGTCTGGAGGATCGCGGTCATGGCGTTGTCGGTCACGGTCGCCTCGGTGGTCGCCACGTTCGTGACCAGGTTCGGTGGGCTGCCCGGGGCGGGCCGGCCGTCCGGGCCGAGGGGCTGGCAGGTCTCGGACAGGTGGACTTTGTAGCCAGTCCAGGTGGTGGTGTGGCGGGCGGTCCGCCGGGCGTCGAGGTCGTAGGGGGAGGTCAGTCGGGTTCTGCCCGGCGGGAGACCGTCCTGGGTCTCCCGCCGTCTGACCACCTCCCGGCCGTCCGCGTCGAGGGTGCGGACATAGTTCTGGACCAGGACCCGGCGCAGCACGTCGACGGCGGGCAGCTCGGCCAGCCAACCCGGCGTGGCCGGGTCGTACACGGCCGTCAGCAGGGCAAACCCGTCGACGCCGTAGTCGTGCGCGAGCCGTTCCCGGTCCGCCGTCGACGCCGCCGCCACCCCCCACGCGTCGACCCGGCGGCCGTACCGCCGCGACCAGGCAGCCACCTGCACCGCCCCGGCCAGCCAGTCCGGCGCCGCCACCGCCAGCACCTCCACAGCGGCCCGCACCGACTCCCCGGCCAGATCCATCCGGTTGAGGTCGCGCACCGCCGCCACCACCGACGTCGAGTCGCTGCGCGCACCACCCCCCGCCCCCAGCAGCCCACGGCCGACCAGCGCGGCCAGCAGCAGATCCAGCGCCTTCTCCTCCAACCCGTGGCGCACCAGCCGATCCCGGAACTCCACCAGCACCGACGGGTCGAACCCCTCGTCGTCAAGCTCCAGACCCAGCGCGTACTTCCAGTCCATCCCGAACCGCACCCGCGCCGCCGCCGCCCGATCCGAGAGGTTCTCCACCATCTGCAACGCCGTCACCAACGCCAACCGCCCCGGCGACCAACCCGGACGGCCCCGCCGCCCGAACGCCGCCGCGAACTCACCGTCCGCGAACAGCTCCCCCAACTCGTCACGCACCCGCATCGCCAACGGATAGGCACCCCGCCGCGCCGCCGCCCGCGCCGCCCGCGCGGTCGCTTCCGGCACCACGGGCCACGGCTCCGGCCGCATCGACATCCCACACCCCCACCACGGCCAGGATCAGCGGAAAAGCAGGCCGGCCCCGCACCCTCCACCACAGAGATCAACAACCCGCCACCGCGGCCACAAGCCGAATTGACCAGCAGGATCTGTAGAAGCGACACGGAGGTCTTCCGGGGCCGATCCGTCGTCACGCGCGGCGGCGGGGAGGGCAGTGGCGGGTCGGCGGGTGGGGAGAGGGCTCGCTCGTCGTGACGACCGACACTGACGGTGACGGCAGGGGCACCATGCATCATCGACACGGCGTGACGTCTCCTGTGTCGGCCCTCGACCGGCAACGGCGCATTGCCGTGCGTCACTGTGTAGGTCTCCTGGCCGACGTCCGGCTTGCCCGGACGTCGGCCCATCCGAGAATCACGTCGGTGGCTGCGCGTCGGGTGTCGCGGTGTAGGTGCTCACATCGACATGCTCGCGCCAGGAGGCGTCGACGCGGTCGTCGTCGGCTTCCTGGATTGCGATATGGGTCATGAAGGTCCCAGGCGCCGCGCCATGCCAGTGGTACTCGCCCGGATTGGTGACGATGGTGTCGCCAGCACGGATCTCGTGAAGCAGTCCGCCCTCAGCCTGGACGCGACCCACCCCCTCGGTGACGTGCAGGATCTGACCGAACGGGTGGCAGTGCCAGGCCGAACGCGCTCCGGGTGTGAAGTGGACGGAGAACGCTCGCAGGCGTGACGGCGTTTCGGCGATGGCCAACTCGTCGACGAAGACGCTTCCGGTGAATCGTTCGGCCGGTGCCGGCGTGCTGTCTGGATGGGTGCGAATGACGATCATGGTGTCGGCCTCCAACTGATGGCGCGGGTGAACCGGACAGTCGGGTGGCCGCCGGCGCGGCCGACGCTAGGTGCTGGAGTGGACTCAAGGTCAAACCTGCGGGGCACCCGGAGGTTGACCGGTGCGCGCGAGCTGCTCGTACTTCGTGATCTTGCCTTCGACCATCGCCAGGCAGTCGTCCAACTCGGCACGAGCGGCAAGCATTGCCCGCTGGTGCTCGCGCAGGACGTGAAGAACCCCGCCGACACCGTCGCGTCCCTGTTCTCGCTGCTCGATGTACTCACGCAGCTGTCTCAGCGGCATGCCGGTCGCACGCATCTGGCGTAGGAAGACGAGCCAACGCACCGCGTCGTCGCTGAACCGCCGCCTCCCAGCCGGGTCGCGATCAGCGAAGTACAGGAGCCCGAGCGTGTCGTAGTAGCGGATCGTGTCCACACTCAGGCCCGACTGTGCGGCAGCCGCACCGATGTACTCCACCATGGCTTCGACCGTACGATCTCCCCGGGCATGCCAGCAGCGAGATCCGCCGCCAACAACCTCATGACCCGCAACATCCAGGGGGCTGGATGCGCGGCGGAACCCAGCAGGGCGGTGATGAACACGTGGCCGCCGCCGCCCACGCCGCCGTCGCCACGGGAGATCCACCCGTCGGGCGCCAACCGGGCCGCGACGGCCGGGGTGGTCGGGGTGGTCGGGACGGTGGGATCGGCCGGGATCGCCGGACCCGGGTGGAGGGCCGGATCGGGCGGGATGACCGCATCGGTGGGCATGATCGGACCAGCCGGGTTCGCCGCGCCAGCGCAGGGCGCCGGGACCGCGTCCGCCGGGAGGCCGACGGCCAGATCGATGATCGGTTTCGCGGGCAGGTCGGGAACCGGCGAGGAGCCGATCACCTCGACCCCACGCACCCGCCCGGCCAGGACGTCCGCACCGGCGTTCTCCGTACCTGTCAGAATGCGCCCGTGGCGTGCCCGCATGACAACGGACGGTGGAATCACAACATCCACTATCACCGGTGGATCCTGGCGGTGGTGCCGCCCGGTGCCGACACCGTCCTGGACGTCGGCTGTGGCGAGGGGATGCTGGCCCGCGCCCTGCGCCCGGCGGTGGCGCACGTCACCGGCCTCGACCGGGACGAGCCCAGCATCGCCGCGGCCCGCGCCCACTTCTGCACCACCGGCCCGTCCGCCGCACCCGCGCAGGCCACCAGTACGCACGGCGTCGGCGCGGGCGCGCACGGCGCGGACGGCGGCGCGGGGGCGGGCGGCGCGGGCGCGGGGGCGGATGCCCTCGGATCAGGTGGCGGGGCCGACGCGAGCGGCGGGGGCGGGTCCGGCATCGACTATGTCGTGGGGGACGTGCTGATCCATCCGCTGGCGCCGGGCTCCTTCGACATGATCACCTCGGTGGCTGCGCTGCATCACATGGACGCCGCCGCCGCCCTCACCCGGATGCGGGAGCTGCTGCGGCCCGGCGGGGTGCTCGCCGTCGTCGGCCTCGCCCGTGTCAGCGGGCCTCGCGACCTGCCGTACGCGGCCGTGGGGGTGCTGGCGAACCGGGTGCTGCGGGTGCGCCGGGGCCAGTGGCACCAGCCCTCGCCCACGGTGTGGCCACCGCCGCTGACCTACCGGCAGATGCGCGTCCTCGCCGGTGAGCTGCTGCCCGGCTGCCAGTTCCGCCGCCGGCTGCTGTTCCGCTACACCCTGCTGTGGCAGCGACCCTCGTAGGGTTCTTCTCGCGGAGCATGAGGGTCCATCACAGCAGAACGGCCAGTGCCCGCCCGATCCCCCGGTCGGGCCCGGACCACCTGCGACGTCCTCGGCGGCACGCGCACCGTCCGACGTACCGCGTGCCCGGTGCCCGATGTCACCTGGATCATCGCGTGCGACGGCCTGGCCATCGCCGCGGCGCGGCAGGTAGCCGCGGCACGGCGATGGCGTCTCAGCGTTGGTCGCAGCGGATCACCACTTTGCCGAACTGCTTGCCCGCGAGGGCGCGGTTGATGCCGTCACGGGCGTCGGGCAGCGCCCAGGTGCTGTCGATCAGGGGTCGTACGCCGGTGCTCGCGCAGTGTCGGGCCAGCCGTCGCAGCTCCTCGGGGCTGCCCATCGCGCTGCCGTGCAGGGTGATCGACCGGACGAACAGGTCCGCGAGGTCGAGGTCCGCCGCCGCCCCGGTCACCGCGCCCGCGGTGACCACGCGGCCACCGTTGCGGACCGAGCGCAGCGAGTGGGCGATCGTGGCCGTTCCGACGCAGTCCAGGGCCGCGTCGACGGGTTCCGGCAGGGTCTCGCCCGGGGCGTACGCGCCGTGCGCGCCGAGATCCTCGACCGCGCGTCGGCGGCGTTCGGGGTCTCGGCCGCTCACCCAGACCCGCATCCCGGCCGCGACGCCCAGGCTGATCAGCGCGGTCGTGACGCCGCCGCCGGTGCCCTGGACGAGGATCGTCTCGCCGGGTTTCAGATCGGCGCGGCCGAACAGCATCCGATAGGCGGTCAGCCAGGCGGTACCCAGGCACGCCGCTTCCTCGAAGGACAGCTCCGCGGGCTTGGGGATGACGTTGGCGCGCGGCACGTGGACACGCTGCGCCCAGGTCCCGTCGACGCCCTGCGAGAGCATGCGCAGGCCGGGGTCGTGCATGGGGTCGGCGTAGCTGGGCGCGGCCAGGATGGGGTAGATGATGACGTCGTTGCCGTCCTGGTCGACGCCCGCCCCGTCCGAGCCGAGCACGCGGGGCTGGTCGCCCCCGGCGGCCCGCGCGGCCATCAGGTCGCTGTGGTTCACCGAGGCGCACCGCAGCGTCACCGTCGTCCAGCCGGGCGCGGGGGGAGCCTGGTCCCGGTCGGCGATCTGCAGCCCGGCGGCGGTGCGGCGCACGGCGAGCATCAGTTCCTCGGCAGAACGTAGGGAAGGTCGTGGCTGATCTCCATCGAGGTGATCAGCCAGCGCCCGTCGACGCGGCGTAGCCGGGAGCGGGTGTATCCGGACTCGATGGGGGTGATCGTGCCCTGGGCGCCGAAGACGCCCGCGGGCCAGCCGCCGTCGGGCTCGGCCGTGCCGACGACGTTGTAGACGAGGAACTGCGCGTCGTTGGTGGCCGTGTCGTCGTCCACGTCCACGAGATGGTTGAACGTGGTGTGGTGGCTCCAACCACGCGGCGGATGCGGGGCCATCAGCCCGGCGACGGCCTGGCCGATCGCCGCCGCGCCGCGCACGCTGCCCAGCGGCGCGCGTACGCCGTCGTGGGCGTAGTAGACGTCCACGACGGCGTCGTCGGTGAACAGGGCCGCCATCGCGTCGCCGTCGCGGTGGTCGGCCGCGCGGACGTAGCGAGCCGTGACCTCACTGATCTCGCGTTCGGGGCTCTTGGTGCCAGCCATCGCCACTCCCTCCAACTATCTGAGACTTTCAGGTATATACCTGAGACTATCAGGCAGTTTCCGGAGAGTCTCACGTAGCCTGGGGGGGTGAGCGTGCGACCGACCTTCACCGCGGAGACGCTGACCGGGGAGCTGGCACGCGGACGCTTCCCCCACATCCGCAGGTCGATGCTCGATTTCGTCGGCGCCTACCTGCTCGACTTCGAGGTTTCGGCGCATCGCGCCGGGCTCACGCTCGCCCAGGCGCGCGTGCTCGGGTTCGCGGCGCTGCGGCCGTCGTCGATGAAGGAGCTCGCCGCGCAGTTCGGCTGCGACCCGTCCAACCTCACCGCCAAGGTCGACCGGTTGATCGCCCTTGGCCTGGTGGAACGGCGACCCGATCCGCGAGACGGGCGCGTCAAGGTCATCGCCGCGACCGCCGAGGGGACCGCCGCGTCAGCGGCGCTGTGCCACAGCCGCGACTGGCTCGCCGAGGTGCTCGGCCGGCTGAGCGCCGAGGAGGCCCGCACCATCGAAACGGCGTTCGATCTGCTCATCAACCATCCCACGCCGCCCCTCGACGACCTGGCATGTCCATGACGGCGGCGGCCACGCTCCGGTGGCCGCCCGCGTGCGGCGCGGGGCGCGTCCGGCGGGTGCCGCGGCGGTTCAGAACGCGGAGATAGTCGCGGGGGCGCGTTCGGCACGGGACAGGGCGCGCAGGACGGCCACCGGGCCGTGCCGGCGGGCGGCGACGCGGGCCAGCAGGGCGAGGACCAGGTCGGTCGCGGGCTGCGGCAACGCCGGGGTCGGCACGCCGAGGCTGACGGCGAGGTCGTCGGCATGCACAGCCAGTTCCAGGACGCGGGTGCTCAGGTAGTCGTCGATGGTCAGGGTCGGCGCCACCGCGCCCAACGTCAGGACGTCGCCGGCCCGCACGCCCGGCAGGATCGCCCGCAGCTCGGCCAGCGCCGCGTCGACCTCGTCGGCCAGCGCGCCGGGGCCGCCGGCCGCGGTCGTCTCGCCGAACGCGCGCAGGCGGACGTTGAGCTCGTCCTGCGGTGGGGCGCCGACCCAGGGCGCCGTCGTGTAGTGCTCGAGCAGCGTGATCGGCTCGCCGTGCGAGGTCGCGGTGCCCAGGCGGCCGGGCACGGCCAGGATCTGCCAGGCCAGATGCCCCGCCAGCCCGCTGACCTGGAACTGCGCCAGCGCGCTGGGTGAGTCCCACCGTTCGGTGAGTTCCGGCGCGCGCAACAGGCCTGCCGCGGACACGGCGGTGTCCAGAAAGATCCGCCCGATCGAGGTCATGGCCCCATCTTGGCGCCTCGCGCCGCCCGCCGGTCACGGGGCCGCCACACCCGGCGTTCGCCGCCGGCCGCCGGTCGCCCGCCCCAGCCGCGCGCATGCCCCGCCCGGGACGGCGACCGTCGTCTCCGACGCTGCCCGCCCAGGCCCGTCGTGCCAGGTCAACACGGCGCGGCAGAGGGCGACATCCCTCGGATGTGCCCGGGGACGCCCACGGTGTGGTCTAGCCTGTGCGCTCACCGACAGTCACGAGGGGCAACGCTGTGGTCTGGAACAAGCGGGGGAACACTGGTGGTGGTGTCAGCTCCGGACGCTCCGGTACCAAGCGCGGCGGCAGTGCCCGCACGCCGATCGACGGCCGGGCGCCGGGAATGCCACCGAGTGCGTGCCCGCGCTGCCAGGGTGAGGGGCAGATCGGCAATCCCGCCATCGAACGGGACGCCGGGGAGGCGTTCTCCGGTGAGGATCTCAAGCGCTGCCCGGACTGCGCCGGATCAGGGAGGCTCCGTGGACGCTGAGGGCACCGAGGGGCCACCCGTCGAGGGCGGCGAGCAGCCGATCGTCCCGTTCATCCGACTACGCTGCGCAACCTGCCGGCGGGCCCGTGGTGCTTACCTGGCCCGCGTCGCCCGCGGCATGGCCGGCATCCCCGCCCGCGGCGGCCACGTCCCGCTCTGCCCGCACCACCGCACCCTGTGGGCCCCCGGCGAGGGCCCGGACGCCGAGCCGTCCGCCGACACCGCGCCTCACCCCGAGGCCCACCGCCCCGACCTACGTCCCGACCTACACCGCCCCGACGCACACCCCGAAGTACACCGTCCCGACCTACACCGCCCGGATGCCGCACCGCGCCGGGACGCACCGCCGCGTCCGGACCAGCCCCGCCCGCAGCCGCGTCGCCGTGGCCCGGTCTGACGGGAACCCGGCCCCCGACGCTCACCGAGATCCCACTCCGACCTGCACTTCATGACTTTGGGTCAATGATTCAATTCTTTCCGTGGTCAGCCGTGACGGGCACGGCGATCCGAGCGAGGAGAGATCCCCCCATGCGACGCATGTTCATCAAGGCGGCCACCGTGGCCGCTGTCGGCGGGCTGGCCTTCGTCGCGGCCCCGCCCTCGCAGGCCGCCACCGCCGGCCCGCAGGCCAGCGCCGCCGCGGCCGGCCCCGCGTATTTCGTGATCACCGACATCACCCGGCAGGAGTTCGTCATCAAACTGACGCAGAGCGACGACATCGCGCACGCCCGGAACCTCCTGCGCGGCGAGACCCACGATCGGCCTCACGTGCTCACCCGGATCGTCAAGAGGCCGGCCGCCTACAACCCGTGGTGGAGCTTCAACAACAACCCCGAGGTGACCGACTTCTTCGACCAGGCCATCGAGGTCTGCGACGCGACCATCCCGTACGTCGAGGAGCACCTCGACGAGGCCGGAGGCGCCTTCCTGCCCGGCGGGCTCTGGTGCGACTGGACCTCGCGCCTGGTCCGGGAGATCCCCGCCCCGTAGAAGGGGAGCGCCCGCGGGTCCCGGCACGGCGCACCGCAGGACGCGCCGGGACCCGCGAAGCCCCGCCCGGCCGGCCGGGCGGCCGGTGAACGGTTGGCCCGAACACGGACGGCAGGCCGGGGACGGTCAGGCAGGTCGGCGGGCGGTCGGGCAGGTCGGGGACGGTCAGGCGGGCCGGTGGGCGGTGACGAGGAAGGCGGTCTCGCTGAACAGGAAGTCGCCGGTGGCCTCGGCGGCGTACAGCTCGTCGCACCAGGCGTCGGCCTCGGCGGGGGTGACCTCTCCCCGGCCACGCGCGGCGCAGCGGCGCACGGCGGTGTGGACCTCGCGCAGCCGGTGGGCCAGCGCCTCGGGCAGGGTGGGAATGACGGTGGTGTGGGCGTGCACCGTGTCCAGGCGCAGGGGACCGCGACGGACGAGCCCGGCCAGGCGTCGTCCGGTCTGCGGGTCGGTGGCCGCCATGTGCGGGTAGGGCACGGGCAGCTCGGCGTAGGTGCGCAGGACCCGGCGGGCGAGGTCGCGGTCGCTCGTGGTCACGACGATCGTGTCGAAGTCGGTGTGGCCGAGCACGGCACGTCCACCGGGGCGCAGTACCCGGGCGACCTCGCCGAGCAGCGCCGCCGGATCGGCCAGGCATTCCAGGGTGTTGTGCGAGACGACCACGTCGAGGCTGCCCTCGGCCAGGGTGAGCGGCTCGGCCAGGTCATGGCGGACGATGCGCGCCGTGGGCAGCCGCAGCGCGAGCCGGCCCAGCGCCGCCTCGTCCACGTCCACCGCGGTCAGCCGGCTGCCCGGCGAGCGGCGGGCGATCTCGACCAGGGTGGGACCCGAACCGGCCCCGAGGTCGGCCACCTGGCGCGCCGGCCCGTCCACCACCAGCTCCGCCAGCAGATCCTGCACAGACCGCGGCCGCGCCGTGGACTCGGCGTCGCGTGGCGACGGCGGCGGCTGCTGCTGCTGTTCGAGGGGCACGCGCGAACCTCCGATGACCCGCACGGACCATCACGGTATGAGGCTGGGGCGATCATCAGCGTACGGGACGAACAGGCTCACCGCGGCCGTCTTCGCGTGACGTCGGCGATGGCCGTGGTGACGACCTTGTCGAGGGCTCCGGCGTCGGGTGGGGTGTCGTGGCGGCCCGCGAACAGCAGGTGCCCGGCCCCGATCAGCGTGAGCGCGAGCGAGTCGACGTCGACGTCGGCCGCGACGCGGCCCAGGTCGCGCTCGTCGGCGAGATAGCAGGCGAGCATGACACCGGCCTCGGCCAGGACCGGGACACCCGGACCGGACCCGGCCGCGCGCAGCCGGACGCGCAGCTCGTCGCGGCCGATGACGAGGCCGACGATCGCCACGGCGACCGGGTCGAACAGGTCCATCAACGCGCCGGTGAGGTTACCGGCGACGGTGCCAATCCCGGCGGACTGGCGCAGAGCGGCGGCCTGGACCTCGATCCGGGCGACGCGGCCCGCCACGAGTTCGACGAGGAAAGCGTCGAAGTCGGCGAAGTGTCGGTGCAGAACTCCCTTGGCGACACCTGCCTCGACGGTGACCGCCCGGCTGGTCAACGCACCCGGCCCATCCCGGCGCAGGACACGCTCGGCGGCGTCGAACAGCCGCCGGCGCGCGTCGTGGAGGTGCACCCCTGTCGGCACCACGCGTCCCTCCGCATCTCGGCAATCCTCACCCGGCACTCTAATGGGCACCCGCCCATTAGAGTGGGCGCGTGCCCACACTATCGCGGGAGCCCTCACGCCCTCCCGAGCAGGAGCCCCACCAACACCGACAGATGGCCGAATCGTTCGGCGTGGACCCCGCGCGGTACGACCGGGCCCGGCCCCGCTATCCCGACGCGCTGGTGGAACGGATCGTCGCCACCAGCCCCGGCCCCGACACCCTCGACGTCGGCTGCGGCACCGGCATCGCGGCCCGCCAGTTCCAGGTCGCCGGCGCGACGGTGCTCGGCGTCGACCCCGACCCGCGGATGGCCGCGTTCGCCCGGCGAAGCGGCGTCGAGGTCGAGGTCGCCACCTTCGAAGCGTGGGACCCGGCTGGCCGCCTGTTCGACGCGGTCGTCAGCGGGCAGGCCTGGCACTGGGTGGACCCGGTCGCCGGCGCGGCCAAAGCGGCGCGGATCCTGCGCCCTGGCGGCCGACTGGCGGTGTTCGGGCACGCGTTCGACGCCCCGCCCGAGGTACGGGAAGCGTTCACCGCCGTCTACCGGCAGGTGGCACCCGACTCGCCGTTGCCCCTGCGGCAGGCGGGCCGTGACCAGCCGACAAGGACCGCCGCGGACATCTACCAGGCGATGTTCGCCAAGGCCGCCGACGGTATCCGGACGGCAGGCGGGTTCGGCGAGCCGGAGCAGTGGCGATGCGACTGGGAGCGGTCCTACACCCGCGACGAGTGGCTGGACCATCTGCCCACCACCGGCGCCCTCACCCAGCTCCCGCCGGACAAGCTGGCCGACGTGCTGGACTGCGTCGGGGCCGCCATCGACACGATCGGAGGCGGCTTCACCATCCTCACCACCACCCTGGCGGCCACCGCGACACGCACCGACGCCGCCTGACGGGCAGTACCGCGGTGCGCGCGACTTTTCGCCCGATGCCGACGGAGGGCGGGGTTCGCCTTCCCGGGCTGGCCGGGCTGCTCGAGCAGGTGCGGCCCTCGGCCCGGGCGACCTTCCTCGGACCGGACCGGCGCCTCCTGCTCGCCGCCGGCCAGGGCCCGGCGGAGCTGGGTGTGCCCGTCGGGGCGTTCCTGCACCAGCCCTCGCTGGAACGTGCCCTGCGGGCCGGCATCGCCACCCTGCCCTCGGTCGACGTCCGCCTCGGAACAGGGGTGAGCGGGCTGCGTGCGGGCGCCTGCGGGGCGGTGGAGGTCGAGCTGGACGACGCCACCGTGGCGCAGGCCCGTTATGTGGTCGGCTGCGACGGCGCGGCCAGCACGGTGCGCTCGCTGATCGGCGCCGGCTACGAGGGCACGACCTTCGCGCAGCCCTGGCTCGTCGTCGACGTGCGCTCGGCCGAGGCTCTGCCCGTGCCGCCGGACATCGCCTTCGTTCTCGATCCGCGCCGGCCGGGGGTGAGCATGCCGATGCCCGGCGGGCACCGCTTCGAGTGGATGCTGCTGCCCGGCGAGGATCCCGAACGGATGACCCGGCCGGAGACCGTCGCGCGGCTGCTCTCGGCCTGGGTCGACCCCGCCACGGTCACGATCGAACGGGCGACGGTCTACACCTTCCACGCCCGGATGGCGAGCCGGTGGCGAGCCGGGCGCGTGCTGCTCGCCGGCGACGCGGCACACACCATGCCCCCCTTCGCCGGGCAGGGCCTCGCCAGCGGTATCCGCGACGCCGCGGCGCTGGCCTGGCGACTGACCGAGGTCCTCACCGGGCTGCGCGGCCACGACACGCTCGACGACTACGAGCGCGAACGCCGACCCCAGGTGGCCGCGATCACCACCCGCGCCATCCGTGCCGGCGGGGTCGTGCGGACCACCAGCCCGGCCCGCGCGGCGCTGCTGCGCACGACGCTGCGCACCGTCGCGCACACTCCCGGTCTGAGCCACGCGCTGCGCTCCGGCGCCGCACGGCCCCGGACCCGTCTGCCTCGGGCCCGCCGGCCCGCACGGGAGGGGGGCCGCTGGGCCGGCCGGATCGTGGCGAACCCGCGGGTGCGCACGCCGGACGGTGGGACCTGCCACCTCGACGACCTGCTCGGCCCGTCCTGGGCGCTGCTCGGACTCGGCGTCGACCCCTGCGGCGGTCTCCCCCCGTCCGCGCGGGCGTGGGTCGAGCGCCGGGGCGCCACCCTCCTGACGATCAGCGGTCCTGGCCGCGAGGTCCGCCTCTGCTCGTCCTGCCCCGTCGTGGAGGACCTGGACGCCACGGTGCTGCGCATGACGGGCAGGCGCGATCGCCCGCTCGTCGCTGTCATCCGCCCGGATCGCTACCTGCTCGGGGTCTTTCCGCCGGCACGCCTGGTGGGGGCGCTCACCAGCCCCGACAACCCCTGACCATCCCGGCTGGTCCCGCCCATCCATGTAGATCATGGATGGGCGGGCGCGCCGCGAGGACCGCGGCGGCCAGCGTGCGACCGTGGCCCTTCTACAGGGTCAAAGTGGACAAAATGCCCGCGAAAACCCTGTAGAAGAACCATGTTGATCACTGCGCCGGCCGCGGAGACCGCCACAACGGTCAAAGCGACGTCGATGGTGATTGCGTCGGGTAACCAAGAAGGGGGCGACGGCCGCTTGGGGGGTCGCCGACACCGACCTGGACTTCCAGCCGGCACGACGCCCGAGGCGCCACACTCCCATCTGGGACAGACGGCGACACGGGGACGACGCCGACCGCGAGGTCCTCGCCGCCCTCGCGCCCGTGCTCGCACGCCTGGTCGAGATCGCCGCAGCCAGCCCTCAACCCGCAGGAGTGGATACCGATGGTGACCCGCCCGTCTCCCCCTGAACCGACATCCGCCTTCCCCCTGGCACCCAGCCCGATCCACGTGTCCGACGAGGTCCTCGACGACCTGCGCGTCCGGCTCGCCCGGACCCGCCCGCCGCTGGACGAGGGGAACGAGGACTGGTCCTACGGCGTCCCGCGGCGCTATCTGCGGGAGCTGGTCGCCTACTGGCGCGACGGCTACGACTGGCGCGCGGCCGAGGCCGCCATCAACGCCTACGAGCACTACCAGGTGGCCGTCGACGGTGTTCCGGTGCACTTCCTGCGCAGACCCGGGCGCGGCCCCCGTCCGATCCCGCTGATCCTCACCCACGGCTGGCCGTGGACGTTCTGGCACTTCTCGAAGGTGATCGACCCGCTCGCCGACCCGGCCGCCTTCGGCGGTGATCCCGCCGACGCGTTCGACGTGCTCGTCCCGTCCCTGCCCGGGTTCGGTTTCCCCGGCCCGCTGTCCGGCTTCCCCGACGTCAACTTCTGGAAGGTCGCCGACCTGTGGCACACCCTGATGACCGAGACCCTGGGATACGAGAAGTACGCCGCCGGCGGCTGTGACATCGGCGGGCTCGTCGCAAGCCAGCTCGGCCACAAGTACGCCGACGAGCTGTACGGCATCCACATCGCCTCCGGGCTGCCGCTGGACTTCTTCACCGGCCCGCGCGCCTGGGACCTCGCCCAGAAACGGCCCCTCACCGACGACCAGCCCGCCGAGATCCGCGCCCGGATCGTCGAGCTGGAGCGCCGCTCGGCGTCCCATCTCGCCGTGCACATGCTCGACGGCGCCACCCTGGCCCACGGCCTGTCCGACTCGCCCGCCGGACTGCTCGCCTGGCTGCTGGAACGCTGGAACGCCTGGAGCGACAACGGCGGCGACGTCGAGTCCGTCTTCACCAGGGACGACATGCTCACCCATGCCACGATCTACTGGGTGAACAACGCCATCGCCACGTCGATGCGGTACTACGCCAACGCCAACCGCTACCCGTGGGTCCCCGCCCACGACCGCACCCCGGTCGTGCAGGCCCCGGTCGGCCTCACCTTCGTCACCTACGAGAACCCGCCCGGCATCCACACCGCGGACGAACGTGTGCGGGCGTACACGCAAAGCCCGCAGGCCGACTGGTGCAACCACGTCAACGTCACCGCCCACGACCACGGCGGCCACTTCATCCCCTGGGAGATTCCCACCGAGTGGGTCGACGACCTGCGCCGCACCTTCCGCGGCCGCCGCCCAACCTCCTGACCCGCCCCCGCTCCACGCCGGTTCCGCCCTGGGCCGACTCGTCGCCGCCGCACAGGGAAAGCTGGCCGTAGCTTGTCCGTACCACGGCGTCGAACAGCATCCGCATCGGCGTCTCCGCATCGATGGGGCCTTCTTCGTACCAGCCGGCACCGGCAATGATCATGATGGTTCATCGCAGCGGACCGGCCAGTTCCCGCCCGATCTCGGATCACGTCCGACATCTTCGGCGGCACACGCACCGTCCGGCGTACCGCGTCGCCGGTCGCCGGTCGCCGGTGACGCACGGCGCCTCCGCCGTCACCATCAGCTCCGGTCGTCACGACCGGCGAACCCTCCCCCCACCGGGCGACCCGCCACCACCCCTCCCCACCACCGCGCGTGACGACGGATCGGCCCCGAAAAACCTCCGCGTCGCTTCTACAGGGTTACGAAGGGACAAATGGGACGGAATACCCGGTAGAGGCGACATCTCCGCCCGTCTGCAGCGCCACCACCACCGAAGCCCATCACGGACAGTGAGATCCACGGGGTGAACCCGGCCGCGAGCCGGACATCCACGAGAAGCAACCTCAGCCCTCACCCGGGCGGACCCGCGGGATGTTCGCTACGCCCCGGCCCTCGGCGCCCTCCGACCATGACGGCACACCCCGCGGCCCTTCTCGCCGAGGTGGGTGCGGCGCCGTCGTGGTCTCCCACGACCTGCGGGGGGCCGGCCGGTCCGGCGCGCCGGCCACGCCCACGCCCACGCCCGGGCCGGGCAGGACACCGGCGGGCAGGGGCGCCGGGAACACGCCGAGCAGGTGGCGGTCGGGTCGGACGACGACGAGGCGCGGCGCGTCACCGCGGCGCAGGAACCGCAGCAGCGTGCCCTCGAGATCCTCGACGACGGTGCTGGTGGAGCGGACGCCACCGGCCACCGCCGGACCCGCCGCGCCGGGGCGGGTGACCGTGAGCAGGGTCGCGTCGCGGGCGCGCAGCCACGCGCGGGCCGCGGGCGACAGCGCGTGCTCGGGGTCGACGCCAAGGCCGAGCAGCGCCCAGGACGGGCCCAGCAGATCATCCAGGTGACCGTCCGCGCCGCCCCCCGGGCGCACGTCGTGGGTGACGCGCACGGCGGGGTTCGGCAGCACCACCGCGGCGAAGGCGAAGCGGTCGGCGCCGCGCCCCGCCACCCGCGGCAGACGGGGACGGGGCCGCAGGGCGGCGCCGCGCAGCACGGCACTGGTCAGACCGGGTGCGCGGGCGACGGCACGCAGCCCCACCCGGCACAGCGCCGCCCGTCCGGGACTGGTGGTCTGGATGACCCGGCCGGCGCGGACCGCCCCGCTGGTGATCACCGCCGCCCGCGCGCGGCGTTCCCGCTCGTAGTCGCCGAGGCCGCGCTCGTCGGACAGGCCGGCGAGGACCTCGCGCAACCGCCAGGCCAGCGCCGCCGCGTCCCCGATCCCGGCGTTGAGCCCCTGCCCGGTGAACGGCGGCATGGTGTGCGCGGCATCGCCGGCGAGCAGTACCCGCCCGACCCGCCAGCGACGCGCCATCCGGGCGTGGAAGGTGTACACGGCCGCCCGTTCGATCTCCACCGCCTCCGGATCGATCCACGATCCGAGCAGCCCGGCGACCGCGTCCGGCCGGCTCATCCGGGCCGGGTCCTCGCCCGCGCGCAGCATCCACTCGAAGCGGTGCCCGCCCGGCACCGGCATGGCCACCATCGGGCGGGCCGGGTCCAGGACGAACACCAGGTCGCCCGGCACGGGCAGCGGCTGTCGCCCGCGCACGTCGACGACGAGCCACGGCTCGGCGAAGGTGGTGCCCTCGTAGCCGACTCCCATCAGGGTGCGCACGGTGCTGGCGGCGCCGTCGCAGCCGACGACGAAGCGGGCCTGGACCACGGTGGCGTCGTCGAGGTCCACCAGCACCGAGGCGGGATTCTGGTGCAGCCCGGTGACGGCGGCACCCAGGCGGACCCGCACGCCGGGCAGTGTCGCGATACCGGCCCGCAACGCCCGCTCGACCGTCGGCTGGTAGACGAACGCGCCGACCGGCACGCCGAGTTCCGCCGGCCCGTGCCCGGTGGTGAGCAGCACGCGCCGGTCCGGCCCCAGGTAGGTCGCGCCCGCCGAGGGCAGCACCTGCTCGAGCAGGCCGGCCATGCCCGGCAGGCCCACGAGCAGGCGCAGGACCTGTGCCTCCAGGCCCGCGGCGCGGGGACGGGGGTGGGGCTCGGTGGCCGGGTCCACCACCAGCACCGACACCCCCCGCGCGCCGAGCAGCGCGGCCAGGACCGCGCCCACCGGCCCGTACCCGGCGATCAGCACGTCCGCGCGCAACGCCGCGTCCGGGGCTGTAGCGCTCACCCGCGCGCTCCTTCTGCTACGCCACGATGATCAGCCCACCATGTGGTAGAGCTGACAGTAACCTACTCATCACTCTTAGATACCGAGTGTGGTCTCTTTGTGACCCTGGGGTGGCAGGTCGGTGGTGTGCGCGGACCCACCACGAACGGCGACGCCGCGCTCGGATGCGAGCATGGGGAGACCGCGAGAGGCACGAGCCCCTCACGGCCGTGACACCAGACGCGGCGCCAGCACCACGACAGGGCGCTCCTGCCGCGCCCGCGCGTGCGGTGAACCGGAGGACGACACCGTTCGCACCGACCTGCCCCAGCCCGAACCCATCGCCGCGAGGAGATCCGTGACCCCCCACGACGAAGCGGTCACCATCCACGAGACGCGGGTAGCGGGCCCCGAGGCCGGCCCCTACGATGTGACGCCCGGCCCCGACGGAGCTTTGTGGATCACGTTCGTCCACGCCGGGCGGATCGCCCGGCTGACCCACGACGGCCACCTCGACACCTACCCGCTCATCCCGGCCTCCTGCGGGCCGTCGATCATCACCGAGGGGCCGGACGGCGCACTGTGGTTCACCCGCAACCGCGACCACCGGATCGGCCGGATCACCACCGACGGCGAGACCAGCTCCTATCCCACTCCCACCGCGCACAGCGGGCCCTTCGGCATCACCGCGGGCCCGCACGGCGCCCTGTGGTTCACCGAGATGACCGGCAACCGGATCGGCCGGATCACCACCGACGGCGCGATCGCCGAGTTCCCTCTGCCCGCGGCGGGTGGCGTCCCGGCGGCGATCACCGCCGGGGCCGGTGACACTGTCTGGTTCACCCTCAACCAGGCGCACGCGATCGGCCGCATCACCCCGGCCGGGCAGATCACCGTCTATCCGCTGCCCACCCCCGGCGCCGCCCCGGTGGGAATCTGCCGCGACGCCGAGGACACCGTCTGGTTCGTCGAGATCGCCGCGGGCCAGATCGGCCGGATCAGCCCGGACGGACACATCGAGGAGTTCCCCCTGCCCCACCGGGACGCCCGGCCGCACGCGATCATCGCCGACCCGGCGGGCACCGGCTGCTGGTACACCGCCTGGGCCGCGGGCCGCATCGGGCACATCACTGCGGACGGGGCGATTGACGAATACGACCTGCCCATCGCGTCCAGCGAACCGCACGGCCTGACCATCGCCCCGGACGGCACGGTCTGCGTCGCCCTCGAGACCGGCGGGCTCGCGCGCCTGCGGCGCGCCTGAGGTGGCCCGGCGCCGGGAGCGCGGGCAGCGCCTGGTCGACGAGCGCACGGGCGCGTCGTAGGAGGTGAGGTCACCGGTCGACGTGCCGTCGTCGAGAGCCGGCGCGTCGACGCGCGAGCACCACAGCCGACATTACTGATCCGCCTGATATGCCGGAGATACCCGTCGTTGAGACTCCGAGCGCCGCGATGCCGCCTTTCGTCCAATGATTTCCGCTTTACCGGAATCTCGCGGTGTCAGGAAATCGACATCGTCGATATCGGTTTCGCGGCCATGGGTGTTGACCTTCGCTTCCGCGCGGTCTACCTTTCCCGGAAATCGTCAAACCCGATCGGAGGCATTCCGGGATCATGGTTACCATGTCTTTCCTGCGGACCTGTGGCAAGGTTTTGCCGAAAAGGTGCCGGCTGGTCACGTCGCTCGGCGCGACCGTGGCACTCCTGCTGACTCTGGGCCTGGCCGGCAGCGCGCAGGCCGCATCTGGGCGAACATTTGTCAATCTCGCGACGGGTTTCTGTCTGGACAGCAACAGCAAGGGTGAGGTCTACACCCTCGGGTGCAACGGCGGGCCCTACCAGGGCTGGTCGCTCGGTTCCACCGCGTTCAACGGGGTGGTCACCCTGCGGGACCAGGCCACCGGTCGCTGTCTCGACAGCAACGCCGACCGGAAGGTCTACACGCTGGGCTGCAACGACGGCAGCTACCAGAAATGGACGGTGAACAACGGCGGCTTCGGAACCCGCACGTTCCGCAACCTCGCCACGGGGTTCTGCCTGGATTCCAACGGCGGCCGGAAGGTCTACACGCTGGGCTGCAACGACGGCAGCTACCAGAAATGGCGGTGACCAGCCCTCGGTGGAGGCGCTGACCGAAGAAATCGCGGGACCACCGGTGCGGCACACGCGGGTGTGCCGCACCACCGCGGTGATCCCGCGGGCATCAACGCGGAACGAGGAGATCCAGGACGTCGATCACCGGACCGCTTTCCCGCCCGTACAACCCGACCGATTGCGATCATCGCGCCGTTCCCCGCGCAGGATGGGCGCGGTGGCGCGCCCGACATCCATCCCCCATGATGTAACCGACGGCGATCGAACCCATCCCATGGGTGACATCGTCGTGACGAAGTGGCCACCGTCCCGTGTCCAGCGGCGTCCCCACGAGTCGCGACCCAACGACGGGAAGCAGAACATGATTCTCAAGCGGACGTTCCTGCCGATCCTCGCCCTGGCCCTCGCCGCGGCCTTCGCGTTCCTGCCCGCGGCCGCGGCCCAGGCACGGCCGCCCAGGGGCGGCGGGGCCCACCGGCACGGTGCCGTCGGCGTGTCCCACCGGACGTACCGGTCCGCCACGGTCTATCGGTCCGGCACGGTGTACCAGTCGGGCGCGGCCTCTGGGACGACCCCGGCCTCTGGGACGACCCCGGACTCTGGGACGACCCCGGACTCTGGGACGGCCCCGGACTCTGGGACCGCGCCGAGCCCCGGGCCCACGGTGATCTACCGCTCTGGGACGGTCTACCGCTCCGGGGCCGTCCATCGGTCCGGGCCGGTCCACCGCTCTGGCGTCGGGCGGCGCTAAGAGCGGTGCCGGCTGGGGAGGTTGCGACAGCCTCAGGTCGCCGGTGTCGTGAGGGGAAAGACGATGCTCGTCGTGGCCCCGAGGGTCGGGAGCATCGCGCGGACCAGGGCGAGCTTCTGACCCAGCGCGACGAGTTGTAGCAGTTCCGTGAGGCTGGCCGGCTCGGGACCGGTGGACGGCCCGCGCCGCAGGTGCACGTTCTCGTCGCGAAGGTCGCCGGTGCGAAGGCTGGCCCGCGCGGCCAGCGGGTGCGCGGCGGGCAGCACCGCCATCAGCGGTGCGGTCAGCAGCGGCTCGGTGTTGAGGCACCCGCCTTCATCGCCAGGACCAGGTGCGGGTCCTGCGCGCTCGCCCGCCGGGTGCGCCGCCTGAGCAGGACGACGCCCAGGCGGCGTTCAAGCTTCTGGACGGTCCGCGACAACGCCGGCTGGGCGATGCCGCGGCCCGGCCGAAGTGCAGCTCGTCGGCCATCGCCAGGAACTGCGCCAGCTCCCGGGGCTCCAGCGGACGATCCATGCCGCCAGGTTATCGATCAGGACCCAGCCGGCCTTGGACGCACCGCGCCGATGGTCGTAATCTGGGCGGCCAGCCCTCCTTCCCGGCAGCGGCAGCCAGAGAGGTGCGCTTGCGACATGGATCCGATCGACCCGACGGCGGACCCGCGCGACGTCCTGGAGCAGTACCGCCGGGCGGCGGTCAGCCAGGCCGCCGACGCCGTGTGGCGTCTCTACGCCCCCGACGCGGTCCACGAGTTCCCGTTCACCCCGCCCGGCATGGCGTCCCGGCTCACCGGCCGCGACGAGATCGTGGGCTGGATAACCGCGGGCTGGCGGGCCCTCCCGCTGCGCTACGAGCGGTACCGCACCCTCGCCACCCACGACACCGGCGACCCGCGGACAATCATTGTCGAGCAGGAGGCGATCGGGAGGAACACCTCCACCGGACGCGAGTTCACCCTGCCCAACATCGTCGTGTTCACCGTCCGCGACGGCCAGATCATCCACCTGCGCGACTACGTCAACGTCCTGGCGGCGGCGGACGCCGCCGGGCTCGCTGTCGACGCCCTGGGCTGACCGGGCGCCGGGGCCGCAGCGCAGGGCCGACCGCTGCCGGGCTATCCCCGCTCGGTGGGGCGCAGGGCCGACAGTGTCTCGACCTGGTCCTCCAGCTGCCGCAGCCGGTCCTCGGGCGACATCGCGAGGATCGCCTCGACCTGGACCCGCAGACCCGGATCCGATGTCCACGGTCGCCCCACAAGGGCACGCGCACGCACCATCGCCTCCGCCGCCCGGGCCCGGTAGTACGCCGCGCGCTCCTCAGCCGCCTGCGGCACCTCCCCGACCGGCAGGGGAGGCGGGCTGAAGGCGAGGCCATCGACCTGAGTCTGCACGCTCCCAAGCATGCCAGCGCCCTCCGACAGACCGCGGGCACCCGTAACGCGTGGCCCCGCGGTGTTCGGCACGGCGCCGACCCGGCCGGCAGATGGAACAGGCCGTGGGCGCCGCTGACTGTTCGGCTGCCGCTCAGGCCCCTGGGGCTGGTCCGGTTGTCGCGGCCTGGGTGTGGTCCCAGACGTCGGCGGCGATGGTGGCCCACAGGTGTTCGGGGAAACGGTTGGGGCTGCGGCAAGCGGCCGGCTGTCGGCCCTCGGCCCTCGGCGGTCGGCGGGTAGCAGGCCGAGGGCCGCGGCGCGGTCGGCGTCGGTGGACTGGGCGTAGATCCGGGTGGTCTCGAGCGGCTGTGTCCCATGAGGTCGGCCTGGTCGGGCATCACCGGTGCGGCCCGTGCGGATGGGCTACGGTCGGGATCGTGCATTCTCTGGATCCGCAGGCGGCGCGGGCGGCGTTGCTGACCGAGACCGATCTGCTGGCCGATCTCTATCGCGACTGCGATCCCACCACGCCCGTCCCGACCTGCCCGGGCTGGACCCTGGCCACTCTGGTCGCCCACGTCGGCGGCGGGCATCGCTGGACCGCGACGATTGTGACGCGCCGCAGCACCGAGAACGTCGCCTTCGCCGAGGTCCCGGACGTGCGGCGGCCACGCGATCAGCAGGCCGCGGTCGCGTGGCTGCGCGACAGCGCCCGGCAGATCATCACCGCGGTCGACGCGACCGGTCCCGATGTGCCGGTGTGGACCCCGTTCGGAGGGCTGCGACCGGCGCGGTGGTGGATCCGGCGACGGCTGCACGAGGACACCGGGCACCGCGCCGACGCCCTGCTGGCGCTCGGCCGCGAGGTGGTCATGG
Organism: Frankia sp. AiPa1; assembly: GCF_023243075.1. Taxonomy (GTDB): domain Bacteria; phylum Actinomycetota; class Actinomycetes; order Frankiales; family Frankiaceae; genus Frankia. The sequence continues at coordinate 22,550 of NZ_JALKFZ020000182.1, forward strand.
CCCCCGCGATCGCCGCCGACGGCCTGTCCGAACTGCTGGACCTGATCGCCGTCGGACCACCATGGTTCGCGGTACCGCTGGAGGACGGGACCACCCTGACGTTGACCGCGACCGACAGCGCGACGAGCTGGTCCGTCGCTCGCAGCGCCGACACCGTCGCGTGGACCGGGGTGCCCGCGGCGGCCACGGTGACCGTCTCCGGCGCCGCGGTCGATCTGTATCTGCTGGCGCTGCGCCGGATCTCCGCCGACAATGCCCGGCTGGCGATCTCCGGCGATCCGAAGGCACTCGACACCTGGCTGGACCGCACCGCCTTCTGACCCACCGAGGGGCGGCGGTCAGCTGGCCGTCGCGTGCAGCACCTCTCAGCGCGCCGTCGCACCGGGGCGCGGCCGACTGGCTCCCGCCGGGCGCACCGGGACCATTCCAGATGGCGACGCCGAACCCCTCCGTCCGCGGCCCGGGGTCGGTGTTGGAAGGTGCCGGTGAGCCGGCCGCGAGCGAGGACGGAAAGGATGACGGCATGGCGGCGCAACAGGGCTGGGACATCGTTACCGGTCCCGGCATCACGGCCCTCGGCATAGCCGCGTCTCGAAGCGTGGAGTCGTCGATGCCCGACGCGCTCATCAACGACCCGTTCGGTGCCGAGTTCCTGAACGCGGTGGACTCGCCGGTCCCGTTCCTGCTGCGCTGGCCGGCCGAGGGCGAGGCGGTGAGCGACCGGCACAAGCTGTCCCTGCACACCTCTCGATTCATCGGCGTGCGTACACGGTTCTATGACGACGTCATCCAGGACGCGGTTCGCGACGGCGTCGGCCAGGTCGTGCTGCTCGCCGCGGGACTGGACACCCGGGCGTTCCGGCTGCCCTGGCCGCCTGGCCTCACCCTTTACGAACTGGACCAGCCGCAGGTGCTTGCGTTCAAGAACGACGTGCTGCGCGGCGGACAGGCGCAGCCTGGCTGTCGGCGTGTCACGGTCGGCGCCGACCTGCGCGTGGACTGGGTGGGCGCGCTCACCGCGGCAGGGTTTCATCCGGCTGTGCCGACCGTATGGATCGTGGAGGGCCTGCTCGGCTACCTTCCCGCCGCCGTCGAGGACCATCTGCTGCGGCAGATCCACCGGCTGTCCTGCGTGGGCAGCCGCCTGGCTCTGGACCGTTTCGCCGATCTGGACCGTCTGGCACGCGATGCCGCGACGTTGGAACAGCTCAGCCGCCGGTCCGGCATCGAGGCACGGTCGCTGTTCAACACCGAGCCTCGCGCGGACCCAGCCCAGTGGCTACCCCCGAACGGCTGGACCGTCCACGAGGACGACGACACCGACGTCGCCCGCCGGTACGGCCGCGATCTGACCGACCCGTTCACGGGGGCGCCCACCCGGCCCTGGTTCGACACGCGCTTTCTCACCGCGGATCTCCGCCGCATCTGACCTGCCCGGACCGAGGTTCAGCGCCGGCCTCACAACCCGTCAGGTCCGTGGTGGTCAGCGCGGGGCGGCGCAGTGCCGCCCCGCGGGGCCGTGCCGGCGTCGGCGGTGACCGGTTCGCCGTGGCCGAAGCAGGCCAGGCTGGGGTGGAGATCCGCATATCGCGGCCTGCTTGTTCATCCGGCCGGCGCGCTGCACGAGGAGGTCATCCGCCCATTGCACACAATCGCGCGGAAAGGAGAATAAGAACTTCCTTCCACTTCTAATCTATAGCACACCTGGGGGCTTGCGGCAAGACCCAGGTTGTGCTGCAGAATTCCCGGCCGAGGCCAGAAACCACGGAAAAAGGGGAGCCAGGGAATGCCAGTGTCGCGAAAGACGACCGAGTCGCGCGGGGACGCCACGAAAGACCGCGCGGAGGGCGGTCAGTGACGCACACCGACGCCGCCACCGACGCCGACGTCATCGTCGTCGGTGGCGGACCGACGGGCCTGATGCTCGCCGGCGAGCTGCGCCTGCACGGCGTGCGTACGGTCGTGCTGGAGCGGCTGGCGGAACCGACCGGGCACGTCCGCGCGCTCGGCCTGCACGTACGCAGCATTGAGGTGATGGATCAGCGTGGCCTGCTGGAGCAGTTCCTTTCGCTCGGCCGGCAGGTCGCCGTCGGCGGTTTCTTCGCCGGCCTGGCCACCTCGTGGCCCGCCCGGCTCGACACCGCCCATTCCTATGTCCTCGCCATCCCCCAGCCTGTCACCGAACGTCTGCTGGCCGAGCATGCCACCGGGCTCGGCGCGCGGATCCGCCGCGGCTGCGCCCTGGTCGGGCTGACCCAGGATGACCAGGGCGTCACCGCCGACCTGGCCGACGGCACCCGGCTGCGGGCGCGTTACCTCGTCGGCTGCGACGGCGGGCGCAGCACGGTGCGCCGGCTGCTCGGCGTCGCCTTCCCCGGCGAGCCCACCAGGGTCGAGACGCTGCTCGGGGAGATGGAGGTCGCCGTGGCGGCGCAGACGCTGACCGACGTGGTCGCCGACGTTCGCCGGACCCACAAGCGGTTCGGCGCCGCCCCGCTCGGAGACGGGCTGTATCGGATCATCGTGCCCGCCGGCGGGGTGGCCGAGGACCGCACGGTCGCGCCGAGCCTCGAGGAGTTCGCCCAGCGGCTGCGGGTGTTCGCCGGCACCGACTTCGGCGTGCACTCCCCGCGCTGGCTGTCCCGCTTCGGCGACGCCACCCGGCTCGCCGAGCGTTACCGCACCGGCCGGGTGCTATTGGCCGGCGACGCGGCGCACATCCACCCGCCGACCGGCGGGCAGGGGCTCAACCTCGGTCTCCAGGACGCGTTCAACCTCGGCTGGAAACTCGCCGCCGATGTCCACGGCTGGGCCCCGTGCGGGCTGCTGGACAGCTATCACACCGAGCGGCATCCGGTCGCCGCCGACGTGCTGGACAACACCCGCGCGCAGATGCAGCTGCTGTCCCCCGAGCCCGGCCCCCAGGCGGTCCGCCGGCTGCTGGCCGAACTGGTGAGCTTCGACGAGGTGAACCACCACCTGATCGAGAAGATCACCGCGATCGGGATCCGCTACGACCTCGGCCAGCAGGCCGGTGACGTCGGCCGGAGGCCCGACAACCTCGGTGACGAAGGCGACAAGGCCGGCGACGGGGAGGACCGGGCAGGCGCGGGCCATCGTCTGCTCGGGCGGCGGATGCGGGACATCGGGCTCACCCGGGGCCGCCTCTACGCGTTGATGCACGCCGGCCGTGGCCTGCTGCTCGACCAGACCGGCCGGCTCTCGGTCGCCGGCTGGGCGGACCGCGTCGACCACGTCGTCGACGTCAGCGAGGAACTCGACGTCCCCGCGGCGCTGCTACGCCCGGACGGTCACGTGGCCTGGATCGGCGATGACCAGCAGGATCTGCTCGGCGCGCTGCCCACCTGGTTCGGCGCCCCCGCCGGCCCGGCGCTCCCCGCGGGCTCGCCGCGGCCCGCCGCACCATCGGCTCAGCGCCTTGCCTAGCCCCGGGCCGCGGCGGCGGGGGGCGTTCCTTTTCCTTTAACGACACGACCGCAGGCGCTCTGCGCCGGTCCGCCGGGACTGGCACCGTCGCCGGTACGAGCGCGACCTGGGCCGCGTCGCGGTCGACGTCGACGTCGACGTCGACTCGCTCGCGTTCACGCTGATCGGGGAGGGCACCTGCTGTTCGCGGGCCGCCGCGACATCCCACCCGACGCCGGAGCTCTCGACAAGGTCGTCACCACGGCCATCGCCGACGTCCTGCAACGCACGATCCAGGCCGGCAGGCAGAGCGTGTCCAGGTGAGGATGTCCGGGTCACGGGGCACAATGGCCCCGACGCGATCGGCACTCCGAGTGAAGGTGACGACTGCATGAGTGAACGGCAGCGCGGTGTCGTGAAATGGTTCAACGACGAGAAGGGGTACGGTTTCATCACTCCGGAGAACGGCGCCGACCTTTTCGTCCACTTCAGGGCGATCCAGGGCAACGGTTTCAAGTCCCTCAAGGAAGGCCAGGCCGTGACCTTCGTGGCGGTGCAGGGCCAGAAGGGCCTGCAGGCCGACGAGGTCCAGCCCGAATAGCCCCACACCACGACCGCCGCGACGCAGCGACCAGGCAGATCAGGGTGATCGGGCGGCTTCCACGTCCTGGCCCGGAACAAGTGTCGGTGCCAGGTGCTGGCAGGATGGCGTGGTGGCCGGTTCGTATTCCCGTGACGTCGGCCGGGTGTTCAACGAGGTGCCGGAACTCTACGACCGGTTTCGGCCGGGATACCCCGAGGAGTTGTTCGCGGACCTCGTCGCCATCACCGGCATGGACACGCAGTCGTCGGTGCTTGAGGTGGGCTGCGGAACCGGTCAGGCGACGCCGCGCTCGCGGCACTGGGAGGCTCGGTGACCGCCGTCGAGCAGGGCGCGGACGCCCGTTTCGGGCTGCTCGACTGAAGGATCTCAACCTGCCGCATCTGGACGAGAAGATGCCGCCGGCGATGGGCCAGTACCAGCATCCGCACACGAAGGCGTGGGCCGAGGCGGTGGCGGCGTTCGACGCGTACGTGTTCGTCACCGCACGGGGCATGGGCGCGGCGGTGGCTCGTAGTCCGTCGCGTGCCCGCCTCCTGTGGGGCTCCAGAAACCCGATCTGGGGCCACCGCAGGATCAGGGAGAGCTCGTCGGGCTGGGTTACTCGGTCGGGGTCGCCACCGTCTGGCGGATCCCGCACCGCGCCGGCGTCGCCCCCGCACCCTGATGCCGCAGCGGCAGCGCGGCGGAACTCGGCCGGTCATATCGAGGCGGCCGCTGGCCGGTATCAGACCTGCCTGAACGGGATCGCTCGCTTGCCCAGCGCTGCTGTCGATCCGCCGCAGGGACCGTAACGGTGCTGCTGCCCACCTTTCGCCGCGCCATCGTCAGCTTCCCCGTAGCGTCGACAGGGCCTCCGAACGAGGGACGATCTACTCGCGATGAAGGGCGCCAACGATGGCGGACGTATCGGTACGACTGCAGGCCGGGGCAGACACAGAAATCGTTTTGAACCTGTCTGTCCTCCAGGCGATCCGGCTGGTCGAGGCGCTCGCGAGCAGGATCGCGGCGGTGGTGGCCGAACCCGGGCGGGTAGCAGCCGGCTCACGCTGACGGCAGCCGCACCGGCCGCGGGCATCAGGTGCGGCACCGCTCTCCGGGCGGGCTGGGTGAGGCGTGTTGCAGCGGCCAGGCAACCCCGCCTTTCGACCTCCGATGCCTGGGTGGCCCCGCGCACGGCTATTCATCGAGGCCTCATAGCTACCCGGGCGCTGGCCGGTGTCGGGTGATGCTGGTCTGGCACGCTCGGCCTCCCTGACGCGGATGGCTGGCATCCTTGGCTGCGTGGAGACTCGGGCAGACGACCTCGCTCCCCGTGAACCGGCGGCATCGGTCAGGGCTGGCGATCAGCAGGTGGCCAGCGACCGCGCGGCCTACTACCGCGAACGCGCAGCCCAGGCGATGGTGCGCGCGCGTGCCCTGGTGGGGCGGCCGTGGACGTCGGATCCGGGTCTGCGGGTCCAGGTCGAGGCGATCCTCGCGATGTCGCCCGAGGACCGGCTGCGGCAGCTGGAGGACCAGGTCGAGACACTGTCGGCCCTGCGCCCCACCGGGCAGCGGTAGCCGACGGTGAGCAGATTCGAGCTGCGCGGCCTGCTACGGCGCCTGGCCGACCATCAGGTGACCTATGTGATCGTCGGTGGGGTCGGGGCCCGGCTCCAGGGCGCCCCGAACATCACCGACGATCTCGACATCGTCCCCGAGCCCACACCGGAGAACCTCGCCCGGCTCGCGGCCGTTCTCTCCGGCCCAGCCACGACGAAGAAGGCCGTCAACTCCACCGAGTACGTGGCGCACCCGGTCGTGGAACCAGCCGAGTTCTACACGGACTACATGGCCATGTACATAACGTCCGCCGGCGCGCTCGACGTCCTGATCGAACTGCCCGGGGTCGGCCCCTACGACGCGCTGCGCCGGCAGGCCCGCAGCTACGAGCTGCCCGACTACGGCCTGACCATCCACGTCGCCAGCCTGGAGCACATCATCCGCTCGAAGGAGACCGCGGGACGCAGCAAGGACTTTCTCGTCCTGCCCAGCCTCTACGAGGCAGCCACCCGGCTCGCCGAACAGGGCGACAGCTACGAGCTGGAAGCGGCCGCACTCAGCGTCGACGTCCCACTCATGGACCACGACGGTGACGCGCAGGACGCGCCTTAGGTACCGCCACGTGGTGGTGGCCGAGCTCGACAGTCAGCTACCGCTGCCCGCCGGACCCTGCACTAGTGGCCGCGTCGTCGTGGCACTGGGTCGATCCGTCGATCGGCTGGGGGCGGGCGCACGAGGTTCTTCGTCCCGGGGGCTTGATGGCGCTGCTGGGCAATGTCGTCGTCCGCAGGCCGGGTGAGCCGGAGGTGTACGCCGAGACCGCCGATCTGCACCAGCGGTTCGCCCCTGGCGATCCGGCCTGGGGCCATCCGCCGCTGGAGGTCGACGTGCGCAGCACGGACGAGGGGTGGGGGCTGGTCGAGGATCCCGGCAGCCTGTTCGGCCCCACGATCGTGCGCTGGTATCCGAGGTTCGACGGCGGCGGTTTCGCCGATCTGCTCCGCACGCACTCGATCTACCGCACACTCGACCACGACGTCCGTGAGCCCCTGCTCGACGCGATCGCCGAGCGCGTCCGCACCCGGATGGGTGACCGGGCGCCACGCCGCTACCTGAGCGTCCTGCGTATCGGGCAGCGCGCCGGATGAACCCGTGGACGCTGGTCGAGTCCACGGCGACGGAGTCGAGCGGATCAAGGTGCTACGGTGGGCGTTGTCGGAGGCGAACGAGGAGGCGAAGGCCATGGCTGCCACAGGCCGGCTTCTCGATGCCCTTTTCCGGGTTGCCGTCTGAGTCGGTTCTCCGCGCGCCGCGACCCGGATCACAATCATGATCTCCGGAGTCGCACATCATGGCCGGAGGTCGGCGACGGCCGTGCGGATCGCGCCGCGGCTGACTCCGTGGTCGCGGGCGAGGGCGGCGATGGAGCGGCCTTCCAGGTACGCGGTGCGCACGTCGCCGGTCTTCGTGGTCGCCACGGCCGGGCGGCGTCCGCCCTTGCTGCCCTTGGCCTCGGCGGCGCGCAGTCCGTCGTAGGTCAGCTCGCGCTGGAGGTCTCGCTGGAGGTCGCCGGCGGCGGCGAGGGTCCGCACCATGAACTTCACGGCGGAGAGCAGTTCGCCGGTGCGCGGGTGGCGGGCGGTGAGGTCCATCGCGGAGAACGCGCCGTCGTGGATGCGCAGTGCTCCCTGCTCGCGGTGCAGGACGTCGAGCACGTCGAGGATGTGCCCGGTCCCGCGTACGAGGCGGAACATCTCGGAGATGTGGACGGTGTCGCCCGGCCGCGCGTACGTGAGCAGCTCGCGGAACTTCGGTCGCTGGAGCGGGTGGAGGCGGCTGGAGGTGCCCGGGTCCTCCTCGAACAGAAGATCGTCGAGCTGGACGAGGTGGCCGTCGAGGGTGCGCAGGCGGGGGTTGGGCAGGACGACGCCGGCGCCGGGCAGCGGGCCGGCGATCCGCCCGGGCAGGCGGGGGCGCTGGTGGGTGAGGCCGCGACGCAACGCCTGGCGCAGGCCCGGGGTGCGGTCGAGGGTGACCAGCAGGGGGTGCGGGTGAGCCGGGAGAGGGGCGGGTTGGTCGTCTGCACGAGGCGGCCGATCCGCAGCGCTCCGGCGATCACCGTTTCGACGTGGCGGCGCCGTTCCCGCTGCTGCGTCTTCTCGTCGACGCCCACCGCACGGGGCAGCGCCATGGGCTCGTGGCGCGGCTCGATGACGGCGACCGACAGCCCGCGTGCGCCGGGCAGTGCTGCCAGCACCGCGCCGACCGGTCCGTAGCCCGCGATCAGCACGTGTCGGCCTTCGGACCGTCCTGCTCCGGTGACGGAAAGTAGAAGATCTTGCTGTTCTACGCAACGGCCGGCTCCGCTGCGTCGCAGATTTTTCTCGATCGGACGAGGCCTGCGGCAGGCGGCGGACAAGAAATTACATAATTCTTCAATTGACTACATAGTAGATTTCGAGCGTGGAACCTTGTGGCCTCGGCCGTCGCGCGTGGGGTGTCCGGAGGGGGTGGGTGGCAGTGCAGGTGCCGCTGTACCAGGCGAAGGCGGAGTTCTTTCGGATGTTGGGGCATCCGGTGCGGATCCGGGTGCTGGAGCTGCTGCAGGCCGGTCCCACGCCGGTACGGGACCTGTTGGCAGCGATCGAGATCGAACCCTCGAGCCTGTCGCAGCAGCTTGCGGTGTTGCGCCGGTCGGGGATCGTGACCGCCACCCGCGACGGTTCGACCGTGGTCTACGCGCTGGCCGGGGTCGACGTGGCCGAGTTGATGCAGGCCGCGCGGCGGATCCTCACCGGGATGCTCGCCGGTCAGGCCGGGCTGCTCGAGGAGCTCCGCGAGGCCGAGACGAGTGTGCGGTGACCGCGGGAGCCGCACCGCCCCGAGCGCCCCGAGCGTGGACGGTGCCGTTCGGGCCGGGCGTCCGGGCGTCCGGGCGATGACCACGAATCCGCCCGGGACGAAGCCCGCCTACAGCATGCGGATCCGCGTCCGGGGGCCGGCGGCGGCGACCGTCGCGGCGGTCGTGGCCGATGCTCCCGGCACGATCACGGTGCACTCCGACGAGTCGGATCCCGCCGGTGATCGTCGCATCACCCTGGACGCCGACGGCGGTCCCACGTTGCGCTGGCTCGTCGGTGCGCTGCGCCAGCGGCTGGGCGCGGACCTGCTGCTGGCCGAGGACCTGGTCTTCGCCGCCGCGTCCACCGGCAAACTCGTCCAGCGGGCCTGCGCGGCGACCACGACCAGCCACGACCTGGCGTTGTCCGATGCGGACGCCGACCGGCGCGTCATCGACTACCTGGCAGACCATCCCCGTCACGTCGACCGGTTCACCGGCCGTTCCCGCCGGGTGGCGCTGCTCACCGATGCCAGCGCGGTGCTGGACTTCGAGCCGCTCGCCCCCGAGGCGGCCCTGCCGGCGGTCGAGTCCCAGGCGCTGCACCTGCACCTGGCCACCGGCCTGGACGTCGTCCCGCTGCCGGTCGCCGCCCGCGACCCGGGCGACCTGGCGACCGCGATCGCCCTGCTCGCCCCGGGGTTCGCCGCCACCGTGCTGGTCCACACCCATCTGCACCGTGTCGACGCCGCCCGCGCCGCGCTCGGGTCCGAGTCCCACCTGCTGCTCGACACGGTCAACGACGGCCTCGCCGTCGCCGCCACCGCCGCGGTGCTGGGCTACCTGCGGGCGCGCGGCGTCACCCCGGGCCGCGCCCGCGTGGCCGTGGTGGATCCGGCCCGAGGGGGGGACCTGGCCGGCATGCTGGTCGCGGTCGGCGTCGGTGATCTCACGCTCTACGACCCGGTCGAGTACGGCATCCAAGCGTTGCACCGGCTCGCCGCCGACCTCGACCTGATCGTCGATCTGATCGGGCTGGCGGCGCCGCCGCCGGGCGTGTTCGTCCTGCGAGCCCGCCCGGAAACCCCTCCTCCGCTGGCCGCTGCCACCCGCGGGCCCCGTCCGCTGCACGCGTTGCCCGGGTTGCTGCGCGCGGCCGTCACCACCCGCCGGCCGATCACCAGCAAGGCTCGGGTCGCCGCCGTGCACGCCCTCGTCGCCGCGACACCCCCCGGCGCGCTGCTGCCTGCGCTCGACCACCCACGCCTCGCTCCCGCCGTCGCGGCGGCCGCCATCGAGGTCCTCGCCGCCGGCCGCTAGGCCCGTCTTTCGCACATGGGATGCTGAACCCGTGGCGGGAAGCCCACCTGGCGGCGTTGCACGCCGCCGGTGGGCACACGAGCGCGGAGCTGGCGGAGCTGTTCGGGGTGGCCCGCTCGACGGTGTACCGGGCGGTCGAGCGGGCCACGGCCCTCACATAGTCAAGGTGTGGGTGCCTCTGATCGCCCTGTCCGCGGGCGGGGCGGTACCGGAAGATGCGGGCTTGTACCTGCGGTGATGAGGTCGGCGCCCGCCGCGTCAGGCGGAGGCGGTGGCGCGCTGGCGCAGCGGCGCGAGCGCCGTGCTCCAGGCGACGACCTGGTCGAGCAGGGTGGTGAGCTGGGGTAGCTGGTAGTCGCCGGGCTTGAAGACGCTGTAGTTCTCGAACTCGGTGGCCAGCACGAGGGTGACCTGCTGGCGGACGTCGGCCATCTGCAGTTCGCCGGCGACCAGGCGCAGGTGCTCGACAGCGCGGGCACCGCCGACGGAGCCGTAGGAGACGAAGCCGACGGCCTTGTTGTTCCACTCGGCGTACAGGTAGTCGATGGCGTTCTTCAGTACCCCGGAGGTGCCGTGGTTGTACTCCGGCGTGACGAGGACGAACCCCTCGAACGAGGCGATCTTGTTCGCCCACTGCTTGGTGTGCTCGTTCTGGTACTGGCCCATCGACGGCGGGATCGGCTCGTCGAGGTGCGGCAGCGGGAAGTCACGCAGGTCGACCAGCTCGAACTGCGCGTCGCTGCGCTGGGCGGCGACGTCGTACACCCAGCGGGCGACAGCCTCGCCGTTGCGGTTGGGGCGGGTGCTGCCGAGGATGATGCCGATGCGGGTCACAGGATTCCTCGTTTCTCGTTGATGGTGCGAGGTAGGGCTGCTGAGCCAGCAGATTGCGGTTGAATAGTCGGGTCAGCCCTGGTTTGGGCCGTTTCAGGAAAGCGAGGGTCAGAACGCGTACGGGCCGAAGCGGCCCCAGGACATGAACGGGCAAGGCGGTGGCTGCGGATCTGGAGGGGATGGCAAGGTGTGGTGGTTCACCGCCGCGCGGCGGCGGTGATGGGCGTGGCGCGGGCCTGGGCGACGAGGCGGCCGCGGTCGGACTCGTCGAAGCGGTCGAGCATCGCGCGGATCTCGGTGGCGTCGGTGTTCGCGCCGAACACGTCGGTGCCGGGTTCCATGCGTACGCCCTCGGCCAGTGGACCGGCGACGACCGGGTCGAACCCGAGGGCGTCGACCACGGCGGTGACCGCCGTGACGTCATCCGGGTCGTCGCCGGCGACCGCGATCGCCCTGCGGCCGGGGGCCCCTGCGGGCCGGGCGCCATCCTCCAGGTCGTGGTAGCCCATGTGGTTGAACGCCTTGACGATCCGCGACTGGGGCAGGAACGCCTGGACCGTCTCGCTGGAGGAGGTGCGCGGATCGGTCAGGTCGTCACGGATCCCGTCGACCTCCCACCAGTAGTTCATGGCGTCGATGACGAGTTTGCCGCGCAGCGCCTCAGCCGGGACGGTGCGGTGTTTGCCCAATGGAAGGGCCAGCACCACGATGTCGGCGGCCTCGGCGGCCTCGGCGGCGGTCGCGGTGATCGCGCCCGGGGCGAGGACTCGCACGATCAGTTCGATCTTCGACGGCTCACCGGAGCCGGCGACCAGGACCTGGTAGCCGGCGTCAGCCGCGAGGCGGGCCAGGACCGTGCCGACCTTGCCGGCCCCCAGGATGGCGAGGGTGGTCATCGCTGGCTCGCCAGGATGTCGCGGACCATGGGCAGTACCTTCGCGCCGAACAGCTCGACCGAGCGCATCCGCGCGCTGGCCGACTGGGCCCCGACGGAGTAGATGAGGTCGAAGCGGCCCACGTCCAGCGCCGTGACGGCTCGGGCGATCTTGTGGGCGACGGTTTCCGGTGAACCGATGTACAGCGAACCGTGTGCCACCTCGGCGTCGAACTCCGCTCGGCGCAGCGGTGGCCAGCCGCGCAACGCGCCGATCCGGTCCCGCATCACCTTGTAGGCCGGGTAGAACAGCTCTTTGGCGTGTTCGTCGGTGTCGGCGACGAAGCCGGGCGAGTGCATGCCGACCGGGTGCGCGAGCGTTCCCAGCTGCTCGGCGGCCCGTCTGTACAGGTCGACGTGGGGCGCGAAACGCTTCGGGTCACCGCCGATGACGGCCAGCATCAGTGGCAGCCCGTGGCGGGCCGTGCGCACCACCGACTGTGGGGAGCCGCCAACCCCGACCCAGGTGTCCAGGCGCCCGGATTCGGTCTTGGGAAACACGTCGGCGTCGTGCAGCGCGGCGCGAGTGGTGCCGCTCCAGGTGACCGGCTTCTCGTCGAGCAGCTTCACGAACAGCTCGAGCTTCTCCTCGAACAGCACCTCGTAGTCGGCCAGGTCGTAGCCGAACAGCGGGAACGACTCGGTGAACGAGCCCCGGCCGAGGATCACCTGGGCGCGGCCATGGGAGATGGCGTCCACCGTCGCGAACCGCTGGAAGACCCGCACCGGGTCGTCGGAGCTCAGCACCGTGACACCCGAGGCCAGCGTGATGCGCGAGGTACGGGCGGCGATCCCGGCCAGAACCGTCTCCGGGGTGGAGATCGAGTACTCCGGGCGGTGGTGCTCGCCGAGCGCGATCACATCGACGCCGAGGTCGTCGGCGAGTACCGCCTCGTCGACGACCTGCCGGATCGACGCCGCGTGCGAGACGGGCGCGCCGGAGTCGTCGACCGGCACGTCACCAAACGTGTCGAGACCGAAAACAAGATCGCTCATGACGGCCACCTCCAGTGATTGACGTGTCAACTATGGCGCCATATGATTGACGTGTCAACTGCTGGAGGTGGGCGTCATGCCGGGGCCACGAAAACTGCCCACACGCGAGGAACTGCGCACCTGGCGGGAGTTCGTCGAAACCACTCAGGCACTCAGCACCCTGCTCGCGGCACGCCTGTACAGCGACACCGGGCTCTCACCGGGTGACTACGCCGTGCTGCTCGCCCTGAGCGAGGCCACCGACAACCGCCTGCGCTCGTCCGAACTGGCAGCCCACATCGGCTGGGAACGCAGCCGCCTGTCGCACCACCTCGGCCGGATGCAACGTCGGCAGCTGATCCGGCGCGAGGAGTGCGCCACCGACAACCGTGGCGCCGACGTCGTCCTCGAACCCACCGGTAGCGAGGCGTTCCACGCCGCCACCGTCCCGCACCTGCGCGCCGTGCGTGAACTGTTCATCGACGCCCTCACCGCCGATCAGCTCGCCGCCGCCGGCGACATCGCCGCCGCCCTGCAAGCCCACCTGCGCGGCCCGCGCCCGACCGAATGACAACCATCCCGGGCCGGTAAACCACTGCCACACCACGTTATGTCCGCGTCATGTCCGCCCACCTCGGCTGACACCGTCACCGGACAGCCGCGTGGGCATCACCGCGCAACTCCAACCGCTTGGCCATGTTGAGCCTGACCTCGCCGTACGGGGCGACATGCGTCCAGAACAGCGGCGTCAGTCCGCGCCGGTCGGGTGCGGTGAGGGTGCCCGCCCATGTCGGTTCGGCCAGGACGTCCTGCACGAGCAGGGTATTGACGAACGCGACCGCCGCCTGCAGTACGTCGAGGAGCTGGATCAGGTGATCTCCGGTGGGCGCCAGGTGGTTGGCGGCGTCGGCGTCGTCCTGGGCGTGCTCCCCGTCCAGGTGCTGACCTCGCGGCCGGACGCTTCACCTGCTGGCCCCGCGGCCCCCTGGTTTCGCGCTGAAGCGTTCCCGTGTGCGTGAGGTCTCGTCGAGGCGGAGCCGGGGAATTCCGGCAAGGCCCGCAGGGCCGCGTGACCACTGGGAAAATCAGGTGTGGCCGTAGGTTTTGCCCGGCCGGCCAGTGCGTGGCCCACGCCTTCGAGCAGACGCGCCCGAGCGTCATCTGCTTTCTGGCCGAAGAGGTCTATGGAGACGACCGTTTCGAGGAGCCCCGGCCGCGGGCAGTCCTCGACGCGTACCGGGAGAAGCTTCCGCTGGAATCCATGGGGGTCGGCCGTCAGGGCTGCGCGCCATTCGGACTGCCCGTAGACGGACCCCAGGTAGGCGTGCGAGAGAAGGGCGATGGTCCGCTGTGCCCCGGCGACGCCCTGCTGCATCCCCACGGCCCAGTTGGATCCGGGGACGAAGTCCCACGCCTGGATCAGCACCGAGTAGCCGGCGGCTTCCAGATGCCAGGCGATCCACTCCGCCCATGCGCTATCCGCGCCGGTGTAGGAGACAAAGAAGTCCCACTGCGCCACCGTGCTCAAATCCCCCGTATCGGACACAGCGCATGATCCTTCCGCGCGCCGTAGTCACCCCGGCTCGGGGGTGGCGGGTGGTCAGAGCTTCCGGTGGTGGTGGAACGACCGGCGTCACCGCCGGTGCTCAACCTCGACCCCGTTGATCGGATCGCGGGTCGCTGTTGGGTCGTTCTGGTAGGGCAAATCGGACACGAAACCGGTAACTCGGACCACAGTGGCCCTGCCGCCGCTCCAGGTCCGACACCCGCGCTCCCGAGGGCATCAGCAGAGGGCGTCGAGGACACAGCATTGCCTGCCGTTCGGCAGTGCGGCGAGCGGAACGGCCAGTTCCGGACGAGCGTGGCCAAGGCCCGTTGCCGGGGTCCCGGCCGGGTCCCCGGCTCGTCCGCTAGGCGGCCGCGTACCGGGTGATCTCGGCGACCTTGCAGGTGAACGGCCCGGTAGCGGCGACCAGGCTGTTCGCGTCCTGCGGGGACTGCTGGCCGGGGGCCAGGTTGGTCACGGCGACCAGCCCCGTTCCGATCTGGGTCTTCCCGTCCTGGGATTCGAACGCGATGGTGATCGCATAGTTCGACGTCTTCGAGCTGTGGTTGGTGACCGTGACTTTCGCCTCCGCGAAACTGGTCGTCGGGTCCGCGGCACACGCCGTGATCGCCACGTCTTCGGCGTGCGCCGGGCCGCTGGCCGGCTTGCTGCTGGTGCTGCCCGAGCTGGACGTCGAACCACCGCCTGAGCTGGTGTTGCAGCCTGCGATGCCTATCGTGACCGAAAGAGCCATCACGGCGATCAGCAGTTTACGCATAGTGTCCCCCCTGCGATGTTCTGTGAGGAAAGCACCTTATCGACTGGGTAGCCGCCTCAGTCAGGCACGTGTCGAGCACGTGATGGCCAGGCGGGATATCCCTCAGACCCCCACGGCGCTGCCCCTCGCGGCAGCCCGGTGGTTCCCCCGCCACGCCTCGTTGTCCGCGACCGACGCCGTCCTCTCCTCCACCGGCACCACACCTTCTGTCCGCCGACGACGCCCAGCTGCCGATCTCCGGCGTGCGGGCATGAGACCAGGTCAGTAAATCGGATTGTCGATCAATGCTGTCAGGGTGATCCGTCCGCTGGAGGCCAGGGGGTAGATGGTGCACCCGGCGGTCACCACCCCGTTCTCGATGGCTACGGGAATGGGCGCGGAACAGCTCCCCACCCGCTCGCCTCCGGAGTTCTCGTCCCGGTTGAGGGTGAAGATCACGGATGCCTGGCCGGCCCTGGTGCCCATGTTGGTGAACGTGCCGGACACGGGACAGCCGCTGAGATCACTGCATCTCCCCGCGAACTGTGTACCGGAGACAACGAAATGCACTCTGTTGCAGTAGGGCGAGAAATGCGAGCAGCTGGCCGTGGCGGACGTGGGCGCGCCGCCGGTGCTGGAGCCGGGTGTGAGCAGGGCCTTCAACTGCGTGAAGTTCTGGATGCCGAAAAAGGCGCCCAGTGCGAGGGCGGCGGTGACAGTTCCCGCCACCCATCGTCTGTCTGCGTCAGCCGCGTCTCCCATGGGGCTCCACTACGTGCGCATCCACTGCCGAAACTGCTTATTCCGATCGAAGCTACCACGGTCCGCCCATACGGCGTCAGCGAAGAGTGACCATTCCCCGACAAGGGGAGAGGCGACGATCCGAGTCGCTCCGCGCACCCAGGGCCCACAGTCCTTGGTTCACGCAGTCCTTGGTTCACACCGCCCAGGGATGCCCGAGCGGACGGCGCGGCGCGACAGCCCTCTTCCATGATCGCATCCTCACGCGCGATAACCCTTCCTTCTCGCGCGTCAGACGACGACACTCCGGGCGAACTTACGTTTCATTTTTCGTATCGTCATCTACGATACTCTAGGATGTATCGGCTCATGCGCCGATACGTAATGACGATTGGTAGGCTGTGGGATGTCGGGTGAGGGAAGGGGACGTGGGATGAGTCGAGTGCCAGGGCCGCCGCGCCAACGCGAGGAGCCCCCGGAGCCGCACGAGCCGTTCCGCCCGCCCTCGCCTCGCCCGGCCGTCGAGCCCCCCGCGGGCGGGTCGGCACCGCGCGCCGGCGCGGAGGCGGCCCCGCCGAACGACGTCGTCGACGGTCCTGAGGGCGACGGTCTCGAGGGCGAAGCCGTGGCGCGCGCCCTGCCCTCCCCCGACGCCGACGGCGGTGAGTCCGACGGCCTGGAGTCCGACGGCGTTGAGATCGACGGCCTTGAGATGGAGGGCCCTTCCGTGAGTGAGTTCATGGCAGAGGACCGCGAGTCGGGCCGAGGGCCAGGCCAGGGCGGGGGGATGACCGCGAGCGGGTCCGAGCAGGCCCGCCAGTCCCGGGCCCGCCGCCGACGCGGCCCCGAACCGGCCCCGGCCGGCCGGCCCTCGGCCGCCCCCGTCCCGACCCCGGCCGGCGCGGCATCCACACCGCCCGGGTCCGCCCCCCAGGGATCGACTCCGGGATCCATCTCCGCGGCGCCGGCGGTGACGGGGGTCCGGTGCGGATTTCCCGGCTGCGCCCGCCCGCCCGCGCCGGCCGACGGGCCGGGCCGGCCCCCGGCCTACTGCGACGACCCGGCGCACAACCGGCTCTCGGCCTACCGCCGGCGCCGCGACCTCGCCACCCGGCCCGGCGCCGCCACCGGCACGCACGGCGCCCGGCTCGCCTCCGGCGAAGGCGTGGACGCGACCAGCGCGGTCGGGCGGGCCCTGGCCACCCGACGTGCCCGCGCCGAGGACCTCGCCGGCCAGGTCCAGGCCCTCGCCGCCGACCTCGCCGCCACCCTGGAGGCGTTCGCGGCGCAGATGTCCGTTCTCGGGGACGTCGCCGCCGCCGAGGCGCAGGTCGAGGCCGCCGAGGCCGAAGCCGCCGAACGCGTCGCCGAGGCGGTCGCGCGGGCCGTGCGCGCCGAGCAGAACGCCCGCGCCGCCACCACGTCGCGCGCCGACGCCGAGGCCGTCGCCGCCGACGCCGTGACCGCGCTGGAGAACACCGAACGCCGCCTGGCCGCCGCCGACGACGAGGTGGCGAAGGCCAACGCCGCCGCCCAGGCCGCACGCGCACAGGCCGAGGCGGCCATCACCGCCGCGGTGGAGACGGCCCGCGTCGAGACACAGGCCGCGCGCGCCGACGCCGAGACCCGCGTCGAACGTGCCCGCGCCGACGCCGACGCTCGCGTCGCCGAGGCCGGTGCCGCCCGCGACCAGGCCCAGTCCGACCTCGCCCAGCTGCGCCGCGACGCCGAACGCGACGCGCGGATCACCGCCGAACTGCGCGCCGAACGCGACGCGCTACGCGAGGACATCCGCGCCGAACGGGCCGAGGCGCTGCGCCTGCGCCAGAGCGCCGACGCCGACCTCGCCCGTGCCCGTGCCGACGCCGACGCCCAGGCCCGTCAGCTGCGTGAACAGGCCAGTGCCGCCCTCGAACGCGCCACCGCCACCGCCGCCGCGGAAACCCAGCGGCTACGCGCCGAACTCGAGCACCGCCTCGACGCCGAACGCCAGGCCGCCACCGAACGCCTCGCCGTCCTCGCCGACGCCCGCGCCGAGGCCCGCCTGCGCGCCGAACGCGCCGAACGCCAGGCCGACGACCTCGCCGCCGAACTACGCGCCCTGCGCGCCGCCCCCTCCGCAACGCCTGCCGTGCCCTCGACGCAGGACTGAGCCGGCGCACGGAAGGCCCCAGGAAAGAGGAGCGGCAAAGAGAAACGGCAAAGAGGGCGCTTGCGGGCCCCTGCCGCCCCGGCCGCCGCCGCCGTGTTCCGCCGTGGGCGTTACCGGCCGATTCGGCGGGCGACGTCGGCGCGGTAGCAGACCAGCGACCAGTGCGCGGTCTCGGCCGTGTGGCCCGCGGGCACGATCATGGTTCCGGCCGCGACGGTCACCTGGGCCGGGCCGGCCAGGACGAAGGTGTAGTTGGACAGTTCGGATGGCCAGCCGTCGGTGGCGCGGCCCTCGTAGTGCCATTCGGTCCGCAGCATCTCCTGCCCGTGCAGGAACGGCTCCTGCAGCAGGTGCTGGGCGTGGGCGGGCAGGTAGCCGAAGGCCCGGGCCGCGTCCTGGCCCAGGGCGATCGGGGGCGCCGCGGCGGCCTGCGGTGGCGGCAGGTAGGACGTGAGGGCCTGGTCGGCGCCCCGCCCCCGACCCCGGCCGCGAGCGGGTCGGGGGGCGGGTGGGGGCCGATGCTCGATCGGCGTGCGCCGCAACGAACCCTCGCGTGCCACGTACGAGTTGAGCCGGTAGGCCGGGGAGTGGTCGGTGCGGATCGTCGGCTCGGCGAGGCAGAGTCCCCCCGGGCCGAAGGCGACGGCCTTGATCCGCTCGTCGTCGGACTGCGGGATCGCCCACCAGGCCTGGATCGGGCCGGTCCGGGCCTCGATGCGGGCCTTGACCGCGCGGTCCAGGTCCTTCCAGCACTCGTCGCGCAGTTTCCCGTTGGCGCCGAAGTCCAGAGCCTGCGCGCGGAACGTGTGCGACGCCCGTTTCCGGTCTGGCACCGCCGGGGCGCGGTGGCCCGGGGCGTACTTCGCCACGCCACCGCCGGGCGGGAAGCTGTCCGCTGGTGTGCTCGACCAGGGTTGGACCGGTCCGCGGCCTGAATCGGAAGGAGCGATTTCCCCTTCGGAACGCATCGGTGAACCCGCCCGTCACATCCTCGTCCGGTCAGTCTCGTCCGGTCAGTTCTGTCTCATCCGGTCAGTTCTGCGCGAATCGTATAGGCGAGGGCAGGTCGGCACACCACGGTTCGCGCATCCTTGGTCTCATTCGGTGCGGATGCCGCCAGCCGGGCGGATCGGTGGGCCACCAGGGCGAGCACGGGCGGCGGCGAGAGTGACCTGCCCTTCGCCGCGCCGGGCGTGGCGCAGGTGAGCGTGGCGCAGGTGGGCCTGGCCTGGCGGTGGGGGGCCATGAGTCCTCTCGGCGCGAGGAATCCCCGGCGCCCGCCTACCATCGACCACACAGGCCCGACCATCACGGGCGTGAGGTGACCGGGCGGGGATCCCGGCGGACGGGAACGCTCACGCACGGAGATTCCCCGCCTACGGGGGCCTTGCCGACCGCGGAGCGTCGCGGACGAGACGTCATCACACGGACGTCGGCCACGCGGGCCCTGCCCGGGTGGGTCGGGCGACTGTCGCGACGAAGGGTGAACGACGACGTGACCAGCTTCGAGGACGCCGCCGCGCTTGGCCGGGCGGAGAGCGGCCTGGCCGTGATCTCCACGTTGCGGGCGGACGGCGGTATCCAGGCGTCCGTCGTGAACGTCGCGTTCATGGGCCATCCGTTGGACGAGGCCGCGAGCCCGGTGGTCGCGTTCGTCACCTACGGTGCGGTGAAGCTCGGGCACCTGCGGGCCCGGCCGGCGGCGAGCGCGACCGTGCGCTCGGGCTGGCGGTGGGCGACGGTCGAGGGCACGGCGCGGCTCGTCGGCCCGGACGATCCGTGGGAAGGGGTTGACGGCGAGCGGCTGCGGCTGCTGCTGCGGGAGATCTTCACCGCGGCCGGCGGCACCCACGACGACTGGCCCACCTACGACCGGGTCATGCTCGAGCAGCGCCGGACCGCGGTGTTCCTCACTCCCACCCGCGTCTACGGCCCCTGAACCTGCGCCCGCCGCTCTCCCGCCGCCCTTCTCCCGCCGCGCTGCGCCCCGCCTGCCCGTCAGTTGGGGCCGATGACGACCGAGCCGGGTGTGCCGGTGACCGAGATCGAGCCGGGTGATCCGAGGGTGATCCCGCCTCCGTCGATCGAGATGCCGGACGGTCCGACGTCGATGGCGGAACCGTCCTTCGAGGTCACCGACAACGACCCCGAGCCGGGCGCCGTCACGGCCACCGACCCGGAGCCCGGAAGCGTCACCACACCCGGGATGGACAGGCGACCGGTCGGCGCGTGGCCACGATGGTGCGCGTGGCCCTTCGTGGGCTTGTTCGGCGACCAGCACAGGGCGGTCCATCCCGGCACACCGCTGGGCGGGACCGACAGGTCGTACCAGCCCGAGGGCAGGAACGTCCCCCAGGTGACCGGCGGACCGCCCGTGCCGGTGCCGCCGGCGGGACGGGGGACACCGAAGGTCACCAGGCCGTTCGGGCAGCCCTGGTGCAGGATCTTGACGGCGGGCCGGCCCGCCTTCGGCCCGTGGGCCGGCTTCGTTCGGCAGAGCTGGTAGGTGGTCGGTGGCCAGCGCGTGCCGATGGAGGCGTAGTAGCCGGCGTTCACATGGTCCGGTCCACCGGTGCCACCCCGCGCGGCGGGTGTCGTGCCGGGCTCGCGCACCTCGGTGGTCCGGCCACCGGGGCAGCTGGCCCAGATCGACGCGCCGGCCTGCGCGCTGTGCGCGCCGCCCAGGGCGAACAGCCCCGTCATCGCGATCGTCGCCCCGCCGGCGACGAACCGGGAAACCCCCCGCGTCGCCCCCCGGTACCGGTCACCGCCACAGGGGAATCTGCACCTGCGAGGGGATGCGAAATACGTCATGGAATGTCTCCTCAGCGCCCGGCCGGGAATGACCGTCGCCGAGACGGGTCGGGCGCCAACGGAACATTCGCGCAACCCGCCGGCTCGGTATTCCCACGAGTGAAACGTGAACCGCGCACAGGTTAGCGGCAGCCGGCCGCGGATTGTGTGCTCCACACCGGGGCCGTCGCCGTCGCATTCCAGGACAGGACGACGACCGATCCCCACCAAATACAGCCGCAGACATTCAGATCGGACGATTTCCCGCCCCCTCGCCCCCCCGACCGCCGAACTCAGCCGAACTCGCCGAGTCCACCGACCGCGCCCACACTGGCGACATCCGAACTGGCGACATCCGATGACCGCGGCGCCACCGACCGGTGCCACCACCGACGGTGCCACCGCCAACAGCAGCGCCACCAACAGCAGGGGGAGCGGCGATGACGACGGCCACCACCGAGGACGAGCTGCTGGCGGAACGCCGCGGTCCGGTCCTGCTCGCGGCGCTCAACCGGCCGGCGGCGCGCAACGCGCTGACCATGACGCTCGTCGGTGAGCTGGGCGCGGCGCTGCTCGAGGCCGAGAACGACCCGTGGATCCGGGCCGTCGTGCTCACCGCGGCCGGTGACCGGGCGTTCTGCGTCGGCATGGACCTCACGGCGTTCTCCGACGGGATGACGTTCGAACCCACCGAACAACACCAGGCGGGATATGCCGCGTTCGACCGGTTCATGCGGGGCGAGATCACGGTGCCGGTGATCGGGGCCGCAGGCGGCACCGCGGTCGGCGGCGGCTTCGAGCTGCTGCTGGCCTGCGATCTGGTCGTCGTCTCCGACCAGGGCCGCTACGGCCTGCCGGAGGTCAGACGCGGGCTGATCTCCGGCGGCGGTGGGGGCGTACTCCTCGGCAGCCGGCTGCCCGTCGCGCTCGCCCTCGAACTCGTGCTCACCGGCGACCTCGTCGACGGCGCCCGCGCGAAGGCCCTCGGCCTGGTCAACCGGGTCGTCCCCCCGGATCAGGTGCTCGACGTCGCGCTCGCGCTCGCCGCCCGGATCACCGCCAACGCTCCGCTGGCCGTCGCGGTCAGCAAGCAGATCGTCCGCCTCGCCGCCGCCGATCCGCCGGCCGCCTTCACCCGCCTGGCCGAGCTGCGGGGCTCCGTGTTCGCCAGCGAGGACGCGAAGGAGGGCGCGGCGGCATATCTGGCCAAACGCGAACCGGTCTGGACAGGCCGGTAACGCGGGCAGCGGCGTGCCTGCGTACGGGCCCGCCCGAGGTCGTGCGGGTGGAGGACGACCCCGACCCCGCTTTTGTCGGTCGGCTACAAGCATCGGCCGTCCCTCTCGGCGCCACCAGCCCTGGGCCGGACACCACCGCGGCTGCCAGGGTGGACCCCACAGCTCGACGTAACCGGTCGAGGGCAGCGGCGCGGCGGCCACGGCTGTACCCGCGGGGCGCTGACGGTGGTCGTCGAGGGAACACGTCGGCGGGAGCCGCCGACGAGCAACGCCGGGGCGGCGACGGTCCTGCCGTCCCGGCATGGATGAAGGGACGAGCGGATGGCACACGAAAGAATCATGGTCACCGGGATCGGCGCGATGACCCCGCTCGGCGGCGACCTGCCCACCAGCTGGGACGGCCTGCTCGCCGGCGCCTCCGGCGTGAGCCTGATCGAGGACGACTGGGCCCGTGACCTCCCGGTCCGGCTCGCCGGCCGCCTGCCCGTCGACCCAGCGGCCCGTCTTCCCCGCACGGAGGCCCGCAAGCTCGACCGCGGCGAGCAGATGGCGCTCGTCGCCGCCCGCGAGGCCTGGGCGCATGCCGGTCGGCCCGAGGTCGACCCGCACCGCCTCGCGGTCGTCATCGGCACCGGCTACGGCGGTGTGCAGTCCACCCTCACCCAGCACCGTATCGTCGAGGCCGGCAGGGCCCGCCGGATGTCCCCGCACGCGATCATCATGCTGATGGCCAACGGCCCGGCGGCCTGGGTCGCCATCGATCTCGGCGCCCGCGCGGGTGCCCGCACCCCGGTCAGCGCCTGCGCGTCCGGTGCGGAGGCGATCGCGCTCGGCATGGAGATGATCGAGCATGGGCAGGCCGACGTCGTCGTCGCCGGTGGCGTCGAGGCACCCGTGGACAATCTGCCGCTCGCCGCGTTCGCGCAGATGCGGGCCCTGTCCACCCGCCACGATGACCCGGCGGCCGCCTCACGGCCCTTCGACACCGACCGCGACGGCTTCGTCCTCGGCGAGGGGGTCGCGATCGTCGTCCTGGAACGCGAGTCGTTCGCCGCCGCCCGCGGTGCCCGCCCGATCGCGGTGGCCGCGGGCCAGGCGGTGAACTGTGACGCCGTCGACATCGTCACCGCCGATCCCGAGAACCAGGCCCGCGCGATCACCACCGCGCTCGCCCGCGCCGGGGTCGCCCCCACCGACGTCGACCTCGTGCACGCCCATGCCACCTCGACCCCCGCCGGCGACCCGCGGGAGGCGGAGGCGATCGAGACGGCGATCGGCAGCCATCCCGCCGTCACCGCCACCAAGTCGATGACCGGGCACACCCTGGGCGCCGCCGGCGCCATCGGCGCGGTCGCCACCATCTGTGCCCTGCGCGACGGCCTCATCCCGCCGACCCGCAACCTCGACACCCTCGACCCGGCGGTCAAACTCGACGTCGTCACCGGCACCGCCCGCGCGGGCGTGCTGCACGCCGCGGTCGCCAACGCCTTCGGCTTCGGCGGCCACAACGCCGCCCTGGTCTTCACCGCCGCCTGACCCCCCGCCGCCTGGCCCCCGCCCTCCGACCCACCGCTCCCCGGCCCACCGCCGCCCAGGCCACCGCCGCCTGGCTCGCCGCCCTCCAGCCCACCCGCCCACTTACCTCCTGCGCCCGCCCCTCGCCCTCGCCCCGCCCCCCATGCCCGCGCTCCCAGCCCGGCAACTCCCGCCCACATCCCATGATCGCCACGCCGTGCGGTCGGCCGGCGGGCAAGATCCGCCTAACCAGGTCGTCGTGGGGGGCAAATCGGACACGAAGACCCCCGCGGCGACCTCCTTGGATCTTGGCCTCGCCAGCGCCGTCACGAAGAGTGGCTTTGGGCCGCCGGGGTTCTCCGGTGGAGGCTGGACGGCGGGTGGGCACTGTCTGGCGGTGGAGGCCGGACGGCGGGGTTCAGGGGAGCAGGTCGCTGCCGTGGCGGCGGTAGAGGTCCGCGACCAGCTCGGGATCCGGTGCGCCGCCGGGGGGCATCGCCGCGCCGATGTCCGTCATGAACCGCAGCCCGGCGTCTCCCGGCGTCCACAGGCCGAGCACCCGCACCGGTGAGCTGTCCGGATTGGCGAAGGTGTGGCGCACTCCGCGCGGCGCCATGCAGAACGTGCCGGCCGCGGCCTCGACCGGATCGTCATGGCCGTAGGTGAGCAGCAGCACCCCGTCGAGGATGTACAGGGCCTCGTCGAAACCGTGGTGCGCGTGTGGCACGGGGCCCGCGAAGCGCGCCGGGACGAGCATCTCCGCGGCGGCCAGCGAGTCCACCCCGGGCGTCGGCTCGGCGAGCACCGCCATCGGCTGCCCCGCGTACGGGAAGGTCCGCGCGTCCACCGGTCGGATCACCGCGCCATGGGTCATGGACCCCAGTATCTCAGCGTGGCGCGGCGGGATCCGAGCCGCGCGCCGAATGCGAGCGGGTGGCGGGCACGGGCAGGGGCACGGCGGCGGACGGGGGGCGCTCGAACGCGATGCCGCAGGGATCCCCGGGCGGGGGGACGCACGGCTCGCACTCGGCCTCGACGGTGACATGGGTGATGCCGTGCCGGGCGGCGAGCATCCCCCGGATCTCGCCGGCCACCTCGCGGGCCTGGGCCAGGCTCGGATGCCCGCCGTCACCACCGTCGCTCACGTCCAGGTGGCCGAGCGCGACGTGCACCGAGGCGGCGAACACCCGGTCGGACAGGCTCCAGACGTGCAGGTCGTGGACGTCGAGAACGTGATCGTGGCCCAGGATGTCGGCCCGTACCGCGTCGACGTCGAGGTTCTCCGGGGTGGCCTCCAGCAGCACCCGCGAGGCGCTGACCAGCACCCGCACCCCCTGCGTGGCGATGAGCAGGGAGATCGCCAGCGACACCGCCGGGTCGAGCCAGTACCAGCCACCGACCAGCCAGATCACCAGGCCGCTGGCGGCCACCGCGATCGACACCGCGGCGTCCCCGGCCAGGTGCAGCACGGCGGCCCGGGTGTTCAGGTCGGCGTCACGCTCGCGCACCGCCAGCGCACATCCCCCGTTCATCACCGCGGCGACCAGGGCGACCACCGCCACGAGCGGGCCGTCGACGCTCGCCGACGACCCGAGCCGGCGCAGCGCCTCGACGGCGAGCAGCGCCGTGACCACCAGAATCGCCGCGGCGTTCGCCTGGGCGGCGAGGACCGGCCAGCGCACCCCGCCGAACGTGCGGTGCGCCGAGGGCGGGCGCCGCGAGAGGATCAGCGCGACCAGTGCGAGGGCGACCCCGGCGGTGTCGGTCAGGTTGTGCCCGGCGTCCGCGAGCAGACCCACCGACCCGGCGGCGAACCCCGCGACCGCCTGCAACCCGACGATCACCAGGTTCAGCCCGGCCGCCGTCCACAACCGCCGCCGCTGCGCCGCCGTCGTCCGCCCGAGCGCCACCCCGTGCTGATGGCTGTGACCGGCATGACCCTGATCGCCACGACCCCGCGACGCCCGACCACGCGCCTCACGACCATCAGCATGATGATCATGTTTCTGGGTGTGGGGTCCCTCGGCCGGATGGCCCGGGCCACGGTCGCGAAGAGGCCCGGTCATGACACCCTTCCATCCGCGTGGGCGGTTCCCGCCGTCACCGGATCCGCCGCGGCTGGGCCGAGAACGCGGGTCACCCCGGCGGCCGGACCGGGGTCGACGTCGGGGTCGAGGTCGGGGTCGAGGTCGGCGACGAAGGCGTGTAGATGGTCGGGATCCACCGCGAGCACCACCTCGAGCAGGTCACCGAGCGCGTGGCGCAGCTTGCCGTCAGCCAGCTCGTACCGCTGACGGCGACCCTCCGGCGTCGCGACGACCAGGCCGCAGCCACGCAGGCAGGCCAGATGGTTGGACAGATTCGTCCGGCTCACCCCGAGCACCTCGGCCAGCTGCGACGGGTAGGCCCCGCCCGAACGCAACACCAGCAACAGCCGGGCGCGGGTCGGATCGGACAACGCATGCCCGAACCGGGCCAGAACCTCCGCCGACGACGCCGCGGTAACCATGCCTCGACGGTACAGCGGATGCTGACGTCAGCCAACCCTGAACCATCGGCCCGCGGCACCGCGGATGATCTCCGACGAGCGCGGACGTCCGCGGGGCGGGGGTGTTCAGGCGTCGAACAGGGCGCTGACGGATTCGCCGTTGTGGATGCGCCGGATCGCCTCGGCCAGTGGTGGCGCGACGGTGAGCACGGTCAGTTTCGGCGCTCGTTCGGCGAAGGGCACCGGCACCGTGTTGGTGCACACGATCTCGGTGACCTCCGGCTGGTCGGCGATCCGCTTGAGCGCCCCGGACGAGAACAGCCCGTGCGTACAGGCCACCCGCACCGAACGAACGTCCAGCTCCCGCAGTCGATCCAGCAGCTCCAGCACCGTCGAACCCTTGGCGATCTCGTCGTCGAGGACGATGACGTCACGGCCGGCGACCTCGCCGATCACGGTGGAGATGGTCACCCGGTCGTCGGCGAAACGCTGCTTGGCACCGGCCGCGACCCCCACCCCGAGCATCCGGGCGAACGCCGCCGCCTCCTTCGCGTTGCCGAGATCCGGGGAGACGACGGTGGTGTTCGACAGGTCGAGGCGGCGAAAGTGCGCGGCCAGCTCCCGCAACGCGTGCAGATGGTCGACCGGAACACTGAAGAACCCGTGCACCTGCGGCGAGTGCAGCGTCATCGCCAGCACCCGGCTCGCCCCCGCCGCCACCAGCAGGTCGGCGACGAGCCGCCCGCCGATGGAGATGCGCGGCGCGTCCTTCTTGTCCGAACGGGCGTAGGCGTAGTGAGGGAGTACGACGGTGGTCCGCGCCGCCGAGGCCCCGCGCGCCGCGTCCAGCATGAGCAGCAGCTCGACGAGATTCTCCTGCACCGGGGTGACGAGCGGCTGGATGAGGAACACGTCGCGTTCCCGGCAGTTCGCCGGCAGCTGCACCTCCAGGCAGTCATTGGCGAAACGCTGCACCCGCACCCGGTGCAACGGCACCCCCAGATGCGTGCAGATCTCCTCGGCGAGGGTGGGATGGGCACTGCCGCTGAAGACGGCGATGTCGCGCACGGTCCGCTCCTGTGTTCTGCTCTCCGGCGTCCCGCCCCGTTGCGGGCCCGCGGCACGCTCCGCCAGTCCCGGCCACGCGAGTTCCCGTCGCGCCACCGCGTCCACGGCACCGCGACGCGGCATGCCTCGACCCGCCGCCGATGCGACGCGGCCGCCACGACACCGGCCGTGCCTGGCGCGCATGCATCGGACCATGGTGCCGTTCGGAACATGGTGCCGTGACGCGCGGCCTGACCGAACGTCCCCGATCGCCCCGGATGCTACCGAGCCAACGCCCGTTCACGCCCCCTTTGCCGTCGCGTCTCACATCCGCGGTTCGGGCCCCGCGCGTAGGCGACTCACGTCAGCTCACGCGGCGCGCAGGGCGTCACGCAGGGCCACCCGGGTACCGGAGCGTTTCACCGCGTTGCCGTAGACCCGGCCCGCCAGCCACACCAGCGCGACGATCAGAGCCACCGTCAGCGCCAGAGCGACCAGCACCTGCCACACCGCCACGCCGCCGATCCCGATCAGCATGGGCATGAGGATCGGCGCGAACAGCGGGATCATCGCGAGGATCAGCACCAGGCCGCTGTCCGGCGACGCCGGCAGCACCGAGATCCCCACCACGTACGGGATGACCAGCATCACCATGATCGGCATGGTGACGCCGGTGGCTTCCTCCTGCCGGCTGACCAACGCCCCCGCGCTGGCGAACAGCAACGCGTACATCGTGAACCCGAGCAGGAACCACAGCAACGCCAGTGCCACCGAGCCCACCGCGAGGCCCGCGGGCATGCCGAGCTGCCCGGTGGCCAGCCCCAGGCCCACCCCGACCACACCGGTGAGCGCCAGCTGGGCGAGGGCCACCACACCGATGCCCGCCACCTTGCCCGCCATCAGCTGCCAGGGGCGCACCACCGCGAGCAGCAACTCCACCACCCGCGACGACTTCTCCTCGATCACGCCCTGCGCCACCAGCGGACCGAAGGAGATCAACGAAATGTAGATCAGCCCGCCGGCGAGCAACCCGAGCAGCAGCCGCGAACCATGGTGCTCCTTCTGCGGGCGCAGCGTGGCGACATCGACACCAGCGCTCTGGATCGCCCGGCCCACCGTCGCCGGATCGCCGCCGAGGGCAGCGATCCGCCCCTCCAGCGCCGCCTGCCGCGCGGCCACCGTCAGCACCGAGGTGAGCCCGTCACCCAGATCGTTCTTCACCGCCACCCGGAAACTCCCCGACGCGGTGAGCTGCGCGAACGCGTCCGCGTCGCCGTCAAGGACAGCCTGGTCACCTGCGGTCGCGTCGGTGACGGTACGGATCCGCACCTCGACGTCCAGCGAGCGGCCGGCGGCCACGATCGCCCCGGCCTGGCGGCCGTCCGCCGCCGTGAGCGCCACCGTCTTCGCCGACGACGACCCGCCGACCGCGTGCAGAACCAGCACCGTCGCGGCGATCCCCGCGACGAACAGGGCCGTGGTCACCCGGTACGCCCGGGACCGCAGCCGCAGCACGATCTCCCGCGTCGCCACCAGCCGTAGCACCCGACCCGACCCGAGGGTGCCGGCCGTGGGATCCAGCTCGCTGGTCATGACGTCGGCTCCGCCGAGGCCGCCGGC
This sequence comes from Frankia sp. AiPa1, assembly GCF_023243075.1. Classification (GTDB taxonomy): domain Bacteria; phylum Actinomycetota; class Actinomycetes; order Frankiales; family Frankiaceae; genus Frankia. Next base: position 50,921 of record NZ_JALKFZ020000182.1, read on the forward strand.
TCGGGCGTCACCGGCGCCGGCTCACCGGCAGACCCGGTTTCCGCGGCGGATCCCACGTCCCCCGCCGGGCCCGTTCCGTCAGGAAGCCACGGTTGCTGGGCCGGCGCCGACGTCCCGGGCACGGTCGACCGCTCGGCGGAGACGGGCTGCCGAGGTGGCGTGGACTGCCCGGGCGCGGCCGGCGGCTCCGACACCGCTGGTCCCCGCACCGCTGGTTCCCGGCGGGACGTGGGAGCCGGCATCGCGGGCGCCGGCATCGCGGGCGCCGGCATCGCGGGAGAGGCTGGGGCCGGCACTGGGGGATGAGGGTCGGCCTTTTCCGCGGCATCGCTCTCCGCGGCGTCGCTGACGACCTCACGGAACAACTCCGCGAGCGACGGCCGGCGGCGGCGGAACTCGCGAACCGGGCCGAGGGCCAGCGCCGCGCGCAGCACCACCTGGTCGTCGCCATCGAGGGTGAGCTCCAGCACCGTCGACGTGCCCTCGATCGCCGACGCACGCACGCCGGGCAGGCCATCCGCCCAGCCCCTGGGCGCCGCGGGAACATCCACGACCAGGCGACTCGGCCCCGCACCACGCAACGCGTCCACCGTGTCGCAGGCGACCATCCGCCCGGCCCGCACGATCCCGACCCGGTCGCACAGCCGCTCGACCAGCTCCAGCTGATGGCTGGAGAACAACACCGGCACCCCGGCCGCGCGCCGCTCGGTGAGCACCTCGCTCATCACATCGACCGCCACCGGGTCCAGCCCGGAAAACGGCTCGTCCAACACCAGCGCCACCGGGTCGTGCACCAGCGCCGCCGCGAGCTGCACCCGCTGCTGGTTGCCGAGGCTGAGCTTCTGCACCTCGTCGTCACGCCGCCCGGCGACACCGAGCCGCCCCGTCCAGCGCTCCACCGCCTGGCGGGCCGCCGCCGGGCCGAGCCCGTGCAGCTGCGCGAGATAGCCAAGCTGCTCGGCGACCTTCATTCTCGGGTAGAGGCCACGCTCCTCGGGCATGTACCCGATGCGCCGGCGGGCCGCCAGGTCCAGCGGGACCCCGTCGTAACGCACCTCACCGGCGTCGGCGGCGAGCACCCCGAGGATGATCCGCATCGTCGTCGTCTTGCCCGCACCGTTGCTGCCCACGAACCCGAACAGCTCACCGGCCCGCACCTCGAACGACATCGCGTCCAGCGCCACGACATCGCCGTACCGCTTGGACACCCGGTCGATTTCCAGCCGCCCGTCGCCCATCCCACCGCCTCTCCATGACACTCAGACGCGCGACCGACGCACCGACCAGGATGCGCACCGACCTGGACGCGACGCGCACCGACCTGCGCTGGCCTTCACCCGGGATCAACGCTCCGCACGGTACCGCCCTGCCGGACACCGCGGCACGACCAGCTGATCGCCCATGCTTCCCCGCGCCCCGCCTGCCGTACACCCTGACCCGCGGAAGACGGGGCCAGAGTTTTTCTCGCGGACCATGATGGTCCGTCACAGCTCTGACTGATCGCGAAGTCGGACCTGTCAGGAGAGAGCGGTCGGCGCGGGAGCCGGGTTTTGTTGTTGATCTTGTTGGAATGGGGCGGAAATTTCGTCAACACCGTTGATTATCTTGGTGGTGACGGTCATCCATCGTTTCCGATCTTGTCGCCGGACACCGCGCGAGACCCGCCGTGCAGGCGATCGCTCACCCCTATCCCCGGCCGCTCCCAGGCGGCGTGGCCGCGCCCCCCTCCCCCGCCCGCACCCCGCACAGGGTCCTGCCCGACCGCCGCGATTCCTCCTTGGCTCGCGTCCTGGGCCGGCAGCCGCGGCCGTCCCCTGCGTTCCACACAGGCGGCCCGGCCAGCCGCCTGGTACTCAGCGACTGACCTGCGTTCTCAAGCTCGCGACATATGATCCATACCGAAGGTGACGACCGCAGGCCGAACTCTTCCGTTCTGGCCGCGGGGTTCGTTGTCCTAGATGTGGCCTCCGCACGATGATGCGGGATCCGATCGATCGGCCGCTCGGGCAGCGCGTTGTCGCCGCGGTCAACCAACCCAGCGGGTTCCCGGAGGGGAGTTATGGTGCACGCGCGCCGGCAGCGGCCGGCTGTCACGCCTTCTGATGGATCGACACCCAGGGCGGATGCGGTTGCGCGCACCCGTCGATACGTCCTCACCGGTGCCCCCGGCGCCGGCAAGACAACGGTCGCGCGAGTGTTGGAGATGCGCGGAGTCGCTGTGATTCACGAGGCGGCCACCGACGTGATCGCGCAGCGTCAGGCCGCGGGCAGGCCGCAGCCGTGGCAGGACCCGGATTTCCTCGACCTGGTCATCGCGGCGCAGCGCGAGCGCCAGCAGGCTGCAGCGAGACGCCACGAGGTGCAGGTCTTTGACCGCTCTCCGCTGTGCACCCTGGCGCTGGCCCGCTACCTGGAACGGCCGGTCACCCGATCGCTCGCCGAGGAGATCGACCGGGTGCAGGGCTATGCCGTCTACCAGCGGAGTGTGTTCCTGATCCGGCCGATCGGCTTCGTCACGGCGACGGCCGCGCGCCGGATCTCCTTCGAGGACTCGCTGGTCTTCGCGCGCATCCACGAGGAGGTCTACCGGGAGCACGGTTACGACCTGGTCGATATCCCCGCCGCTGATGCCCGCGCGCGGGCATCCATGATCGAGCAGCACATCGAGGAGACGATGCCCGGGCCGGACCCGAGCGCGCTCCCCTAGGTTGCTCCTCGAGGATCTCCGGCTCGCGGCCGGGTTCACCCGGTACGTCTCGCTGTCCGTGATGATTTTCGGGGGTGGTGTCGCTCCTGGTGCGCGGGGATGTCGCTTCTACCGGATTTTCTGTCCGATTTGTCTCGACGGTCGGACCGGCTCCTCCCCCGCTCGTCCCCGCGCTGCACCGTGTCTGGCCCGGGGGGCTGTGTCTGGCCGGGGGGCTGGTCTGCCTGCGAGGCTGAGCCTGCCCCGTGGGGCCGTGCTTGACCGTGACACGGTGTCAGGCCGTAGACCGGTGGGGACATGATGACAATCGGAGACTTCGCTCGCCACGGCCGGGTGTCGGTGCGGATGCTGCGCCACTACGACCGGATCGGGCTGTTGCGGCCCGCCCGGATCGACGCGGCCACCGGCTATCGCCTCTACACCGCCGCGCAGCTGGCCCGGCTGCACCGCATCGTCGCGCTCAAGGAACTCGGCTTCGGCCTCGCCCAGGTGCAGGACATTCTTGACGAGCAGGTCAGTGCCGAGCAGCTGCGCGGCATGCTGCGCCTACGCCAGGCCGAGCTGCGCGTTCGGATCGCCGCCGACACCGCCCGGCTGGCTCAGGTGCGCGCCCGTCTCCAGACGATCGAAAGCGAGGGGACCATGCCCACCACGGACGTCACCATCAAGGACCTGCCCGCTGTGCGCGTCGCCGAGCTCGCCGGCACCGCCCGGGCGATGGACCCGCTGTCGATCGGCCCGGTCGTGCGCGCCCTGTTCGACCAGCTCGCCACCGCACTCACCGCCGCCGCGGTGACCCCCGCCGGCCCCGCGATCGCCTACTACCGCGAGGCCGGCGGCCACGAGACCGTCGCCGTCCACGCTGCCTTCCCCGTGAACGTCCCCCTTCCCGCCGACGGCGCGTCCTCCGCCGACGCGACCGTCCCTGCGGTCACCACCGCCGCTGCCCTCGCCGGCGTGCGCATCGTCGATCTTCCGGCGGTCCCGGCGGCCGCGGCCATCGTCCACGAGGGCTCCATGGACGACTGCATGCCCACCTACCAGGCTCTCGCCCGCTGGATCGAGCAGGCCGGCTACCGCGACGCCGGCCCCGGCCGCGAGATCAGCCTCGCCTGCCCCGCCGACCCCGCCGGTTGGATCACCGAGATCCAACAGCCCGTCACCCGCCGCTGACCACCTGATCCGCCCGTATCCACACCGTCACCTGTGCGCCGTCCCCGCGTCCCATCAGACACCACTCGGCGTCTGCCGCCCGTTCCTCCGTCACGATCGGAATCGCCTTACCCGTCAAGATCAGATGCGGCGCCGGTCGCTGTCAACACCGTTGATTATCTTGCTGTCCGTGGCCATGGCGGCGGCTGGCGGACCTCCTGACGCCGATCACTGGCGTCTCGGATGGCGGCCTGGCGGGTTTCGGACGGCGGCGCGGATGCCGTCGTATTCGAGCCAGGGATCGCGCAGGACGTCGGGCCAACGGGCGTCATGGCCGTGGCGTTTGATCCGGTAGTAGGCGGCGCGCCGGGTGCGGGCGGAGGTGTTGCCGCCGATGTTGTGGCCGAGCAGGTAGTGGGCGAGCAGCAGGTCCCCCGCCCGGCCGCGGATCTGCTCGGGCTCGGGCAGCGGGATCGGCGGGTAGCCGCCGGCGGCGATCAGGGCATCCGGGCCGTGGGTGCGGAAATACTCGGCGTGGGTGAGATGGGTACCCGGCCACACCCACAGGTTGCCGCCGTCGTCGTCGGGCTGGTCGGTCAGCAGCACACCGGCGAGCAGGGTGAACGTCCCGGGCCGGCCGTCGGGCAGGTCGGGGCCGACACCGTCGAGGTGGTGCATACCGGGCCGGTGCGGGAACGGCGGGATGTTCAACGCCACCTGCACCTGCCACGGTGGCACCAGGGTGCCCGGCCCGGTGAGCGTCTCGGCCAGAGCGAACGCGCCGCTGCCGGTCAGCAGGGCGCCGAGCGAGGGCGCCGCCGCGGCGGTCGGAAAGTAGTTGTGCGGGCCGCGGACGTCCGGCGCCGGTGGGTCGGCGGCGACCAACCCGTCGACCACCTGTGACGCCTCCGCCACCAGCCGCGCGGGCACCGCCCCCGGTACCATCACGAATCCCCGCTCCGCGAACTCCCGCAGGTGGCCCAACGCCTCCGTGCGGTCCTCTGCACCCGGTCGGTCCTCAGAATCGCGCCGCGACATGCGCTCGAGCGTAGATCGAGGGATGGCGGCCGGCGAACCATTTTCTCCGCCTCGTGCCCCTCCCCGATCGACCGTCGGCACGTCCCTGCTCACATCATCGGCGCCGACCGGCCGAAGACTGCGTCACTCCCCCACCCCTTCAGCTCTCCTGCGCCGGCGACAGCGAGCTCGAAGGCCTCGCCGTCGGGGCTGGCGACGACGACGGTGTAACCGTCCGGGCCGGGCACGGCGAACGCCGCGCGGGCGACGTCCACCGTCCAGCCAGTGGTTCCATACCCGGGGCCGAGTGCGGGATGGAGGTGTCGAACGTCGGCGCATCGGGCATCTGGGGTGGACGCCTGCGCGAAACTGTCCGCGTTTGCGGTCGTCACGCGGCCTCATGCCTCACAGGGAGCGATGTGGACCCGGGCACACGTTGGCGGTGCCTGGCTCCACCGGACCCGGGGCGGCCTGGTGACAGCACGACGCGTCCCCGGGCCCGGCCTGCTCACTCGCTAAAGTCCGGGCACGATGCGCAGGTCGCGAACCGCGCCGCCGTCGAGGGCGGCAAGGGCTTTCTGATAGGCGGCGCTGTCATGCGCGGCCTGAGCGGCTTCGACCGAATCGAAGGCGATGAGGACGGTACGGGTCGTCTCCCCGGCCTCGTAGGTCAGCTCGGGCAGGCCACGGGCCAGGAAGGTGTCGCCGGCGGCACGCAGGGCCGGACCGGCAAGCTCCGCGTACGCCGCGACCTTGGCCTCGTCGACGATCTTCTTGTACACATTGATCCAGTAGGCAGTCATGAGGCCATCGTGCCCGTGGCCGGGGGCCGGGAGGTCAGCTCCCGGCGATCGGGGCATGAGCTCACGCACGGCGACCACGAGTTCCTGGCTGTTCCACCTCGGCTCGCTGGGGGTGGTTGTGCGAGCCGCGCACGTCCGGCCCGGGCGGAACGGTGTCGACAGGTCCGTCGACAAGGTCCGACGCGGGGATGTCGCCTCTACCGGGTTTTTCGTCCTGTTTGTCCCTTCGTAACCCCGTAGAAGCGACACGGAGGTTTTCCGGGGCCGATCCGTCGTCACGCACGGCGGCGAGCAGGGCGGTGGCGGGTCAGCGGTGGGGAGAGGGCTCGCTGGTCGTGACGACCGGGCGCGAGACTTACTCCTCCCGAGGCCGCCGCGGCCACTCGCGCGCGAGCCCCGCTCGCCTCATGTGCCGACGGTGTCGGGGCGGCACAGGGGGCATCGGTCGGTGCCGTCCCAGGTGTTCCAGCCGAAGACGGCCAGGGACAGTGCGCTGGTGTCGAGCTCGGCGCGCACCGCGGCCCGGTAGTGCCAGACCGCGTCGAGGTAGGGATGGTAGGCGTCGTGAAACGCCGCGGACGACAGCGCCGCGCCACCGGCAACGACGCGTCGTAACTCGCGCAGCCCCTGGAACATCGCCTGGCCGGCGCCGACGACGGTGTGACTGGCGTCGAGGAACAGCCGCTCGCGCACCTCGTAGATTCCCGCCTCGACCAGCGCGGCCCGGGACGCCACATCCGGATCACCACCGCCCGGACCATCCTGGGCGATCTGGGCGAGCTGGCGCAGCCGGGAGTGGGCGATTCCCGCGGCCGTGATGAACGCGATGTAGACCTCGCGCCGCTGCTGCGCCCGAACCTGCTCCGCGGTGCGCCGGCCGCCAAGATGATCAGCGAGCACGGTTCCGGCTATCGCGATCGCCGCACCGCTGAGCGTCGCGACCAGCGTGCCCCAGTCCACCCGACCTCGCACCGGCTAGAACGAACGGGCCGACGACCCGTCGCGGTTGCCTTCGTGCCCCCCAGGCTAAGGCATCCCGACCTGGCGATGATGCCCCGGAGATACGACCTGACCGCCCGCGTGCAGCCCCGGCGTCGCGGACGGCGAGTGGCCGTCCCGCCGGCGGTCGTCGTCGCCGGGGGAGCAGAATTCGGTGGCGTATGGGCCCGGCTTCGCTACGCTGTTTGGCTCGTGGAGGATGCGGCGGAGCTGAACCGGGCGCGTTGGGACGAACTGGCGAGCCTGCACGGGCAGGACGACTACTACGACGTCGAGGGTTTTCTCGCCGGGCAGCTCATGCTCGCCAGGCGGGAGCGCGACGAGACGGCCGCGGCGGTCGGATCGGTGGCGGGCCTCGATCTCCTTCATCTGCAGTGCCATTTCGGGCTGGGGACGCTTTCCTGGGCCCGGCTCGGGGCGCGGGTCACCGGCCTGGACTTCTCACCGATCGCGGTGGAACGAGCCCGGTCACTCGCCGCCACGGCCGGGATCGACGCACAGTTCGTCCAGGCTGACGCGCAACGGCTGCCGGCGCCCCTGGCCGGCTCGTTCGACGTCGTCTTCGCCTCCTACGGCGTGTTGTGCTGGATCGCTGACGTCCACGCCTGGATGGCCGCCGCGGGCGCGGCCCTGCGTCCGGGTGGAGTCCTGGTGCTGGTGGATGGGCATCCGCTGACGCAGATGATCGACACGGTGGAGCCGGTTCGCTTCGATTTTCCCTACCAGGGTGGCGGCGCCCACCGCATCCGGTCGACCAGGTCCTACGCCAGCAGCGCGACCAGGTTGACGGCGACCCAGACCGTCCAGTACCCACACGGCCTGGGCGAGATCGTGACCGCCGCGGCGAGTGCCGGGCTGCGCGTCGACGCACTGACCGAACACCTCGATGCCGACGGCCCGCAGGGCCGCGGGGATCAGATGCGGCGTGGCCACGATGGCCGGTGGCGGCTGATCCTCGCCGGACAGCCCGTCCCGGTGGAGTTCTCCCTGCGCGCCACGCGGACCACCGCAGCGGGTCCGCACGAGACGGTTTCGCCTGCCGACGTCCCATCGCGCACCTCGGGGTGACCGCCTCGCACCGCCGATCCCGGCTCCACCCACCACCCGCCGCGCAGGACGAGGTGGGCCTGTCCGGCGCGTACGGTGCCGGATCCGGGCGGGCCGCGGGACGACGTCAACACCGTTGATTATCTTGCTGGCGGAGGTCTTCGGTCGGACCCCGGCGGGCGGATCAGGACGCGGCGGGCGGATCAGGACGCGGCGGGCGGGGCGCCGGGCGGGAGGAAGGGGAGGCCGGGCGGCGCGCCGGTGTCGATCAGACGGCGCAGGGCGGCGGTGTCGAGGTGATCGGCGACCAGGTCACCGAGCGCGTCGAGGCGCCGGGCGCGGACCTCGGCGAAGCGCACGCCCGCCGGGATGTAGGCGCGTCCCGCGGCGGCGGCGACGTCGCGCAGGTAGGCGGCGCGGAACGCGTCGTTCTCCAACAGGCCGTGCCAGCTGGTGCCGCAGACGGCCCCGACCCGCACCCCGTCGGCGGCGAACCGCGTCGCGCCCGGATGCTCGGCGATCGTGAGCCGGCCGTGGCGGATCTCGTAGCCACTGACCCGATGGCCGGTGACGCCCGTGGCGGTGCGTCGGCCCAGCAGCTTCTCCCGGGCGAACACGGTGCGCACCGGCAGCAGGTCGAGGCCGGCCACCGCGCCGGCACCCGACTCGACGTCGTCGACGATGCCGGTGCCGAGCATCTGATAACCGCCGCAGATGCCCAGCACCGGCCGGCCGGCGGCCGCGCGGGCCAGCACGGCGTCGGCGAGGCCGCGGCGGCGCAGCCAGGCGAGATCGGCGACGGTCGAGCGGGTACCGGGCAGGACGACGAGATCGGCGTCGACCAGGTCGTCAGGCCGGGTGGCCAGGCGCACCACGACACCGGGCTCGGCGCGCAGCGCGTCCACATCGGTGACGTTCGACAGCCGCGGGAGCCGGACCACGGCGACGCGCAGCGTCTCGCGCCCGTGGGGGAGCCCGTCCGGTCCACCGGCCTCGCCGGCCTCTCCGGCCTCGCCGACGCTGTCGGGATCGCCGACATTGTCGGGATCGCCCGGCTCGTCGGGGTAGGAGGCGAGGTCGAGGGAGTCCTCGACGTCGAGCCACAACCCGTGGCGGTACGGGATCACGCCGTGCACGGGCCGGCCGGTCAGCGCCTCGATCTGGCGCAGACCCGGGTCGAGCAGGCGCGGGTCGCCCCGGAACCGGTTGATGACGAAGCCGCTGATCAGCGCCTGGTCCTCCCGGTCCAGCAGGGCGAGCGTGCCGTACAGGGCGGCGAACACCCCGCCCTTGTCGATGTCACCGACGACGATGACCGGCAGGTTCGCGGCGCGGGCGAGACCCATGTTGGCGATGTCGGTGTCGCGCAGGTTGATCTCGGCGGGGCTGCCGGCACCCTCGCAGATCACGGCGTCGAAGCGGGACCGCAGATCGTCCAGGCAGTCGGCGACGATGCCAGCCAGGCGCGCCTTGTACGGACGGTAGCCAAGGGCGTCGACCTCGGCGACGGGACGACCCAGCACGACGAGCTGGCTGTGCCGCTCCCCTCCCGGCTTGAGCAGCACCGGGTTCATCGCCGCCTCCGGTTCGACGCCGGCGGCCGCGGCCTGCATCGCCTGGGCTCGGCCGATCTCCGCGCCGTCCGCGGTGACGGTCGAGTTCAGCGCCATGTTCTGCGCCTTGAACGGGGCGACGCGCACCCCCTCGCGGGCCAGCCAGCGGCAGATCCCCGCGGTCAGCACGCTCTTGCCGGCGTCCGACGCGGTCCCCGCGACCAGCAGCCCCCCGCCCCGCCCACCCGCGCCGCTCATGTCCGCACCCGACCTTTCCTGGTCCGCCCGCGCAGGGGGATCCGCCCGCGCAGGATGGACACCACGGCGGCGGCCAGCACCGTCACGGTGAGGCCGAGCATCCCGGTCGCGGCGGACAGGCGGGCCGCGGCGGCGACGTCCGCGCCGGCGGGCGGGCGGCCGAAACCGAGCCGCGGGCGCTGTTCGACCCGGTAGGGGTAGCGCAGCTCCCCCCCGAGGCGCAGGCCGAGCGCCCCGGCGAACGCGGCCTCGGCCAGCCCCGCGTTGGGGCTGGGATGGGAACGGCCGTCGCGGCGCAGCACCCAGTAGGCGTCCGCCGGGCTGCCGCCGACCACCGGCGCGCAGACGCAGGCCGCCAGCGCCCCGAGCCGCGCCGGGACGAGGTTCATCAGGTCGTCCAGGCGGGCCGCGGCCGCCCCGAACCGCTCGTACCGCGCACTGTGATGGCCGATCATCGCATCCAGGGTGTTCACCGCCCGGTAGGCGGCCAGGCCCGGCAGGCCCGCGACCGCTCCCCACCACAGCGGCGCGACGACGGCGTCGCAGGTGTTCTCGGCGATCGACTCGATCGCCCCGCGGGCCAGCGCCGACTCGTCGAGTTCGGCCGGGTCGCGCCCGCACAGCGTCGGCAGCAGCGCGCGTGCGCCGTCGAGGTCGCCGGCGGCCAGTGCCGCGCCGAGGGCGCGTCCCGCCCGGCGCAGCGACGTCCCCCCGAGCACCACCCAGCCCAGCCCCGCCGTCACCACCAGCCCCGCCCCCACCGCGCCGGACGGGCTCGAGCCCCGAACCCACCGACGGCCCGACATCCCAGACACGCACCGGGCGATCTGGTGGTCGAGGGCGGCGGCGGGGACGGCCACGGCGGCGACCAGCACCGCGGTGTGAACGGCCCCGGCGAAGCGATCGTCCCGATAGGACGTTCGCTCGACGCGGGCGGCGAGCCCGCCGAACCCGGCGACGGGATGCCAGCGGGCCGGGTCGCCGAGCAGCGCGTCCAGGCCGGCGCCGAGCAGCAGCCCGCCCAGCCGGGCCCGCGCCCGTGGCGAGATCGCCACCATCCTCAGGCCCGCCCACCGCGTCGGCGAGATCGACACATCCCTCGGACTCACCCGCCGTGTCTCGGATCACCGGCGTCGACCGCGGGACACCGCGCCGACCTCCAGCGGAAGTCACTCTCTGTGGTGAGGTTTCCGGAGCCGGCGCGACTCAAGATCCAACCAGGTCGCCGTGGGGGATTTCGTGTCCGATTTGCCCCCCACAGCGACCTACTTGGCCGGATCTTGCTCGGGAGCCAGGCACGGGACGTGGCGGAGGCGGGATGGGTGGGTGACCCGGCAGAGGTGGGTGACGGCGCCCCCAGGCGCGGGCCCCGGTCGGTGGCGGGCGCGATCATCAGACGGCCATGGCGTAGGCGACGACGCCGCGGCGCAGGGCGTCCATCGCGGCGCGGGCGGTCCGGCGCACCTTCGAGTCGGCGGGCGCGATCTTGGCGATCTGGTCGAGCAGGTCGAGCAGCTGGCGCATCCAGCGGACGAAGTCGCCGGCGGTGAGGTCCACCGCGCTGCTCGTCAGCACCCGCTCGAGGGACCGGCCGTGGGCCCAGTCGTGGGCGGTCAGGACGAAGCCGAGTTCCAGCGGGCGCAGAAAGGACAGCCGGTGGCGGGTCTCGACGGCGGTGAGCCGGTCGACGACGCGGGCCATCTCCTCCAGGCAGTCCGCCAGCACCACACCGCCGGGCAGGCCGACCGCGGCGAGGTCCTCCCCGCGCGGCTCGAACACCAGGGTGGACACGGCGGCGGCCAGCGCCGGGGCGTCCAGGTCCTCCCACAGGCCCGCACGCAGGCATTCGGCGACGAGCAGGTCCTGCTCGTTGTAGATGCGGGCGAGCAGTCGGCCGGAGTCGGTGACGGTGTCGTGTTCGAGGTAGCCGAGTTCGGTGAGCGCCGCACGGACCCGGTCGAAGGTCTTCGCGACCGTGTTCGTGCGGCCCTCGACCGTGCGGGACAGGCTCGCGGTCTCCTTCTCCAGCCGGGTCGCCCGCTCGCCGGCCCGCAGATGCTCCTCGCGGCGCGGGCAGTCGTGCACCGGATGGACGCGCAGTTCCCGACGCAGCCGCGAGAGCTCGGCGTCGTCGGCGGCGGCCGCGCGGGCCTTCTCCCGTCGTCCGGGCCCGGCGCCCTCCCCCGCGTCCAGGCCGGCGCTGCGCAGCGAGGAGGCGAGATCGCGACGCGACTGGGATGAACGCGGGTTGAACGAGCGCGGCACCCGGACCCGGCCCAGCGGCTCGACCGCGGTCGGGAAGTCGGTCAGCGACAGGCGGCGGACCTGTCGGTCGGCAGTGAGCACCACCGGGCGTGGACCGTCCGGGGCCGACGACGCCGACGTGTCCGCGTCGAGGACGACAGCCAGTCCGCTGCGCCGCCCGGCGGGCACCCGCACAACGTCGCCGGTGCGCAGCCGGCCGAGCGCCGCCACCGACTCGGCGCGCCGCCGGGCGCTGCCCTCCCGGGACAGCGCCGTCTCCCGGGTCTTGATGTCGCGGCGCAGCCGGTCGTACCCGGCCGCGTCGCCGCGTTCGCAGGACAGCGCCGCGCGCAGCTCGGCGACCGTGTCGGCGTTGCGCTGGATCGTGCGGGCCAGACCCACGACGTCCCGGTCGGCCTGGAACTGGGCGAACGAGCTCTCCAGCACCGCGCGCGCCCGTTCCCGCCCGAGCCGTCCGACCAGGTTGACGGCCATGTTGTAGGACGGGCGGAACGACGAGCGCAGCGGGTAGGTGCGGGTGGACGCGAGCCCGGCGAGCGCGAGCGGGTCAAGCCCCGCCTGCCACAGGACGACGGCGTGGCCCTCCACGTCGATGCCGCGCCGCCCGGCCCGGCCGGTCAGCTGGGTGTACTCCCCCGCGGTGATCTCGACGCGGCTCTCGCCGTTGAACTTCGTGAGCCGTTCCAGCACGACGGTGCGCGCGGGCATGTTGATGCCGAGCGCGAGGGTCTCGGTGGCGAACACCACCCGGACCAGGCCCTCGACGAAGAGCTCCTCGACGATCTCCTTGAACGTCGGCAGCATGCCGGCGTGGTGCGCGGCGATGCCGCGCTCGAGTCCCTCCAGCCACGGCCAGAACCCGAGCACGCCCCGGTCGGCGTCGGGGATGCCGGCGGTGCGCTCCCGCACGATCGCCCGGATCCGCTGCTGCTCGGCCGGCCCGACCAGGCGCATCCCGGTACGTACACAGGCGGTGACCGCACTGTCGCAGCCGACCCGGCTGAACACGAAGACGATCGCGGGCAGCAGGCCGTCGCGGTCGAGGCGCTCGACGACCTGCGGGCGCCCCGGTGGGCGCGCGTGCCGGCCCGGGGGACCACCCGTGCCCGCCCGCCTGCGCCCCGAGCCGTAGCCGGCCGGCAGCCCCCGGTTTTCCTCGCGGGCCAGGCGCACCAGATCCGGGTTCACCACCCGAGCGCCGGCCACCGCCGCGCTCCCCCGCACCGTCCGGCCGCCTCGGCCCGCACCGCCACTCTGGCCCGCCCTGCCGCTCTGGCGCGTGCCGTTGCCGCCCTGGCGTGCCTCGTCGCGACCCGCGCCCCTGTCCCAGCCGTCCCGCTCCCGTCGCCCGTCGTCACCGCGCGGCGCGGGAAGCTCGCCCACCGCGGCGGCGTCGTCCCACCGTCCACCGGACGGCCTGGCCAGCTCGACCGCACCGAGTCGCCCCGCGGGACCGGCGAGGTCACGGTCGGAGGCGGCGCGAGCCAGGGCCGCCGTGGCGCCGTCCGGCCGGCCGAGGGCGTCCTCGAGGAACAGGTCGTGCAGGGTGCGCTCGGCGAGGACGTGCTGCCACAACGGCACCGGCCGGTGGTCGCTGACGACGACCCGGGTGTGCCCACGGACGGTGACCAGCCACTCGCCGAACTCCTCGGCGTTGCTGACCGTCGCGGACAGCGAGACCAGCCGGACGTGCGCCGGCAGGTGGATGATGACCTCTTCCCACACCGCGCCGCGCTGCCGGTCGGCCAGGTAGTGCACCTCGTCCATGACCACATAACCGAGGTCGGCCAGGTCGCCGCCGCCCGCCGGGCCGGCGTAGAGCATGTTGCGCAGCACCTCGGTGGTCATGACCACGATCGGCGCCGAGCCGTTGCGCACGGTGTCGCCGGTGAGCAGGCCGACCGCGTCCGAGCCGTGGCGGGCGGCGAGGTCGGCGTACTTCTGGTTCGACAACGCCTTGATCGGCGTGGTGTAGAAGCACCGGGTGCCACTGCGCAGGGCCAGATGTGCGGCGAACTCGCCGACGACGGTCTTGCCCGCCCCGGTAGGCGCGGCGACGAGCACGCCATCACCGGCGGCCAGCGCCGACAGTGCCTCCCGTTGGAACGGGTCGAGGCCGAACGGAAGGCTGGCGGCGAATTCCACGAGAGCCTCGGGCGCCGGGGACACGCCCTCACCCTACGCCGACGTTTCGACCCGCAACCTGCCCCGGTGGGGCGGTGGGGCGGTGGGGCGGTGGGGCGGGGTCAGGTGATGTCGCCGGCCTCGCCGCCGAACGCACCGCCCGCCGGGCCACCCGTGCCGCTCGCACCGTGAGCGGCGCCGACCGGTGCGGTGCCCGCCCCGCCGTCCGGCCGATCTCCGCCGGGCCCACCCCCCGCCCCGGGACCCGACCCGTCCGGCCGGGGTCCCCCCACCCGGGTCTGGCGCGGGGCGTCGTCGAAGTCCAGCGGGGACGTCTCGTCGTCGCCGAGGTCGGCGTAGACAGAGGTGGAGCCGCGCCGCGCCTTGCGCCGATCGTTCAGCCAGCCGATGATCAGTGCCACCTCGTACAGCACCACCATCGGCAGGCCGAGCGCCAGCATGGTGAACGGGTCCTGGCTCGGCGTGACGACCGCGGCGAACACGAACACGAGGAAGATCTCCGCGCGCCGCCAGGAACGAAGCCGGGCCGTCGTGACCACACCCGCGAGATTGAGCATCGCGATCAGCAACGGGATCTCGAAGGACAGGCCGAAGATCAGCAGCATCGCCTGCACGTAGCTGAGGTACCGGTTGCCGTCCAGAACGCTGACCAGCCCGTTGCCGCCGAACCCGAGCAGCAGGCTCAGCCCCGTGGGCAGGGTCAGATAGGCGAAGACCGCGCCGGTCGCGAACAGCACCAGCGAGATCCCGACGAACGTCAACGACCAGCGCCGCTCATGCCGGTGCAGCCCGGGTGTGATGAACGACCACAGCTGGTAGAGCCAGACCGGCGACGACACCACCGCCGCCGCGATCATCGAGATCTTCAGCCGGATGGTGAACGCGTCGAGGATTCCGAAGAAGTACAGGGTGCAGTTGGACGCGGCCTGGCCGTCCGGGCTGAACCGTTTGCTCGCCGGCAGTTGGCAGTAGGGACGCTTGATCCAGTCGAAGATGTGCGGCTCGAAGACGAAACACACGACGGCCGCGACCCCGAACGCCACCAGCGCGATTCCGATCCGGTTGCGCAGCTCGCGCAGATGCTCGGTGAGCGGCATCCGGCTGTCCTCGACCGTGCGGGTCCGCCGGTGGCTCGCCGCGGCAAGGAGCCTGCGCGGGGTGGGGATCCCTGGCACGTCGGCATCTCCTGGTCGCGGGTTACGAGAGTCGAGGGGTCAAACAGGTGTTGCGAGACAGGAGAACAGCCGTCCCGGCTCGGTCCGCCGGCGACGGCCCACCCGGACCAGCCCTGCCCGGCAGGCTCAGCGCTTGTCGGCGGCCGGGGCGACACTGTTCGCGGCGCTCGCACCCGGCTGCGCCACGGTCTCGGCCGGCGCCTCGAGCTGCAGCGGCGGGGCGGAAACGGGCGCCTGCTGCTGCGGCTGGTCGTCGTCGCGAAGGCCCTTCGTCTCGGCCTTGAAGATCCGCAGAGAACGGCCGAAGGACCGCGCCGCGTCGGGGAGCTTCTTCGATCCGAACAGCACCAGTACGACAAGAGCGATGATGACGAGCTCGGTGGGGCCCAGGTTCGGCATGGTCGGCGTCCTCCGGTGAGCGGTACCGGCCCGTTCGACGGCCGGTGCGATCGATGCTACGTCTGTCAGCCTAGGAGGGAACAGACGGCATACGGGTATCCCGCAGATGACGGCTGCGCAACGATGCGGCTGTGACGGGCCAAGTGTAGCCACACCCGGACGCCATGGGTAGTCACGCGAGGACGTCCCGCGAATTTCCCTCGCCACCCCATACCCCGATGATGACGGGCGAAGATTTCATCGCCACTTTCGGTGAGCGATGTTCAGGTCAAGGGCCGTGCTCACCGCGGCCGAGATGGCCGACCTGGCCGACGATCACACGCACAGGTCGCATCGGTGCGCTGTCCGGACCGATGGTCCCGCCCTCTTCTCGGCATCCCACCGCCCGATTCGGCGCTCATGTCCGAAGTGGCGTTGTCCGGGACGGCGTTGTCCGGGACGGTGTCCACCCGGGGCGGGGTCAGAGTGTGCGCTCGGCGAGGCGGGCCGTGACCTCGGCGTGATCGAGGCGCGCGGACAGGGCGGCGGTGTCGGCGGAAAACGCCGAGACCCGCGTCGAGAGCTCACCCAGCGCGCGCCGCACCCCACGGATCTTCTGCCACACCCGCCAGGCGGCCGCGGCGAGCAGCAGCAGACCGCCGAGGATCAGCACCAGGTAGACGAGCGCCCACAGCATGCCGGTCACCCTACCGGGCTGCGCCGGCCCCGATCCGACCGGCACCGACCCCCGATCAGGGGCCCCCGCGACGATCGGCCGGGCCGGCGGTGGTGGCGTGGCCGTAGGCGGCGAGGGCGCGGCGGGCGAGGCCGCGGACCTCCTCGGCGAGCGCCGCGGGTGCCACAACCCGGACGTCGGCGCCGAGACCGAGGACCAGGCGGTGCAGCCAGGTGGTCTCTCCGGCGAACAACGTCACCTCGAGGCCGCCGCCCGCCAGCTCCCGGGTGGCCGTCACCGGGTAGTAGTCGGCGACCCAGCGTGCGGGTGGGGCCAGTTCCAACACGACCCGGACGTCGCCGGGGCCGGGGCGGTAGATGCCGTCGCCGACCTCGCGGGAGATCGCGGCGGGCGGCGGGTCGGCCGGGACGTCGAGCAGCCGCGCCCCACCGAGGCCGTCGATCCGGTCGAGGCGGAACAGCCGGACGGCCTCGGCCCGGTGGCACCAGCCCTCCAGGTACCAGCGGCCGTCCCGGACCAGCAGGCGCATCGGGTCGACATCACGTTCGGTGAGCTCGTCGCGGGACCACACGAGGTAGCGCAGATGCACCCGACGGCGCTCGCGCAGCGCCTGCTGCAGCACGGCGAGCACCGTGTCGGACCCGGACCCGCCGGGCGGGGCCAGGTCCGTGGAGCCACCCACCGAGGCGCTGCCCGGCGGGACCGCGGCGGACCGGACGACCTCGGACCGGCCGCCGGCGGACGGAGCGTCTCCGGGCCGGCGCCCACCGGCCGCGTCGCCATCCCCCGGAGCCTGATCGGCGGGACCGGGCCCAGCCAGCGCGTTCTCGGCGAACCAGGCGCCCGACGAAGACCCGTCACCGGAGGTGACGGTGGGCGATGGCACGGTGCCCGGCGGCTCGAGGCTGACCCGTACCTGTCCCGCGGCCCGCGCGTCGGCTCCGACCGCCCGTTCCAGCTTCTCCAGCGCCCGGTCGAGCGCCTCACGCCCGGCGAGGCCCGGGATGTCGGCGAGGGCCCGGGCGGCCACCAGCAGCGCCGTCGCCTCGTCGACGGACAGCCGCAACGGACGGTCGAGGGTCTGCGGGTCGGCGACGGTGATCTGGTCACCGGAGTAGCTCAGGTCGATGAGGTCACCGGGCGCCCCGCCCGGCAGCCCGCACACGAACAGCAGGTCCAGATCGTTGCGCAGCTGGCGTTCGGTGATGCCGAACGCCTCGGCGGCCACCCGCGACGACACTCCGGGATGGGCGCGCAGCCAGGGGACGAGATCGAGCAGCCGGGACAGCCGCTCGGTCGCGGCGCTCACCACCGCTCACCCGCCGTCCGCGCCGCCCGGCGCGCCGACCAGCTGTCCGGATGCGGCGTGCAGGCGGGCGATGACGGCGGTACGCAGCTCGGGGGGGGCGACGACGAGGACGTCGGGGCCGGAGCCGACGATCCAGCGGGCGAACCGCTCGGTGTCGGTGAAGGTGCGTTCCAGCAGGTCCATGTCGGCCGGGACGGCCGGATGCGGCCGGGCCGGCGGCACGCAGCCGGCCGACACGGGGCGGGCGCCACGGCGCAACGCGTGGCAGGTGCCGCGGCGCACGGCGAGCGTCGCGGTGCGTTCCCGCTCGGAGGGGGCCTGGGCGGAGACCATCGCGGCGACATCGACGCCGGCCGGGACGCGCACGGCCCCCGCCGGGCCGACCAGGCGCACCGCTCCGGCGACCCGGGACAGGCGGAACACCCGCTCGGCGCCGCGGTGCAGGTCGTGGCCGACCAGGTACCAGCGGCCGTGCCAGGACACGACCCCCCACGGTTCGACGTGCCGCTCGGCGATGTCGGCATCGCCGACCTTGCGGTAGGGGAAACGGATCGCCCGACCGGACTGGACCGCGGCCAGGCAGGGCTCGAAGGCGGGCTCGGCCGCGTCCACCCGCGGCTCGAACCCGTCGAGGGCACCCAGCGAGCCGGGACCACCCGCACCGCCGGGCCGGTCCGGTTCGCCGTCCGCGACCGCCGCGCCACCGGCGGCGAGCTTACGCAGCGCGCTCGCGGCCGGCCCGGCCAGGGCTGCGACCGACCACAGCGAGCCGGCAAGAGCGAGCGCGGCGGCCTCATCCGGGGCGAGTGCGATCTCGGGCAGGGCATAGTCGCCACGGTGGATGCGGTACCCCACCTCGTCGGTGAACGCCGAGTCCCGTCCGGTCTCCAGCGGGATACCGATTTCGCGCAGGTAGGCCTTGTCCCGCTCGAACATCCGCCGGAAGGCATCCTGCTCCTCCGCGGTGACGCCGGGCTCATAGCCCTCGACGAGCTCCCCGAGCTGGGACACGGTGAGAAAACGCGATGTGGCCATCAGGCACATCGTCAGATTCAGCAGCCGTTCCACCCGACGCCGGGACACACCCAGACAGGCTAGTCGCTGCCCGCCGGCCCCCGGCCGCCGCCCCCCACCCGAGCCCCGGTGCCGCACCGGGGCCGCGACCTGTGGCGTTACGGCTGGGTGCCACCCGCTCCCGTCGTGCCGGTGCTCTCGGCGCCGACCTTGAGCAGGTCGACGACGAAGACGAGGGTGTCATCGGCGAGGATCGTCGGCGGCTGGCCGCCGTCCGGACCGTAGCCGAGCGCCGGCGGAATGAGGATCTCGCGGCGTCCGCCGACCTTCATCCCGTCGATGCCGCGGCCGAAACCGGTGATCGTGCCGCTCAGCGGGAACGTCGCGGCCTCGGCGCCCGAGCCGCTCCAGGTGGAGTCGAACACCTTGCCGTTGCGCCAGAGCACCCCGGTGTAATGGATCGTGACCGTGCTCGTCGACGTGGCGCGGGCGCCGCTGCCGGTGACGAGATCGCGGGTGAGCAGGCCCGTCGGCGCGCGGCCGTGCCCGTTGGCGATCGTCGGGGCGGCCTTCAGGTCGGTCGCGTTCGTGACCGCGGGCAGCAGGCCGTCGGCGGGGCGCGAGGTGGGCGCGGGCGCGGCGGCGGTGCCGTCCGGCGCGGTGGAGGCCGAGCAGCCGGCCAGCACCGCCACGAACAGGGTCGGGGCGAGCACGGCCACGACCAGGCGCCTCCCACCAGGTCGGCGTCCCCGGCGTGGCCTGGCCGCGACACCGGCAGCGGCAGCGCGGGCGGCGTCGGCCGTTCCGGCAGTACCCGCGGTGCCGGCAGTACCCGCGGTGCCGGTGGTGCCGGGGGCGCCGGTGGCGCGGGGGCGGGGGGCGATCAGGGCGCCGGGAACGCGGGGCGGGGCGGACGTCACAGGGAGCGGATTCCTCACGAGCGGGGCTGGGGTCGGCAGCGTCTCACACGCCGCAACGTTCGGGCACGGACGGACACCCCGGCGGGTCCGGGCCTCCCGCGGGCGGGCCGCCGCGGCCCCACCCGGGCGAGCGGGCCGGCCGCGGGCGGTCCGGCCTCACATACTGGCGATGAGCTTGTCGACCCGGTCGTCGACGGAGCGGAACGGGTCCTTGCACAGCACCGTGCGCTGCGCCTGGTCGTTGAGCTTGAGGTGGACCCAGTCCACGGTGAAGTCGCGGCGCTTCTCCTGGGCCCGCTTGATGAACTCGCCGCGCAGCCGTGCCCGGGTGGTCTGCGGCGGCCGGGACTTGGCCTCGAACACGTCGAGGTCACGGGTGACCCGTTCGACGAGCCCGGCCCGTTCCATCCGGTAGTACAGGCCGCGGTCACGGTGGATGTCGTGGTACTTCAGGTCGAGTTCGGCGACCCGCGGCGAGGCCAGCGACAGACCGTGGCGGTGGCGGAACCGCTCGATGAGCACGTACTTGGTCACCCAGTCGATCTCGCGGGCGACGAGTTCGAGATCGTCGGTCTCGATCGCGAGCAGGGTACGGCCCCACAGGTCCAGCACCCGCTTGGCGACCGCGTCGCCACCGCGTCGCTCGACGAACTCCACCGCCTTGGTGTAGTACTCGCGCTGGATGTCGAGGGCGGAGACCTCGCGGCCGTTCGCCAGCTTGATCTTGCGCTGGCAGGTCATGTCGTGGCTGACCTCGCGGATCGCCCGGATCGGGTTCTCCAGCGTCATGTCGCGCAGCATCACCCCGGCCTCGATCATGCGCAGCACCAGGTCGGTCGAGCCGAGCTTGAGCAGCATCGTCGTCTCGCTCATGTTCGAGTCGCCGACGATGACGTGCAGCCGGCGAAAACGCTCGGCGTCCGCGTGCGGCTCGTCCCGGGTGTTGATGATCGGCCGCGAGCGGGTGGTCGCGGACGACACCGACTCCCAGATGTGCTCGGCGCGCTGCGAGATGCAGTAGACCGCGCCGCGCGGGGTCTGCAACACCTTGCCCGCACCGCACAGGATCTGCCGGCTGACCAGGAACGGCACGAGCACGTCGGCCAGCTTGGAGAACTCGCCATGCCGTCCGACCAGGTAGTTCTCGTGACAGCCGTAGCTGTTGCCGGCCGAGTCGGTGTTGTTCTTGAACAGATGGATGTCGCCAGCGATCCCCTCCTCTCGCAGGCGACGCTCGGCCTCCACCAGCAGGCCCTCCAGGATGCGCTCGCCGGCCTTGTCATGGGTGACGAGGTCCGGCACCGAGTCGCACTCCGGGGTGGCGTACTCCGGATGGCTTCCGACGTCGAGGTAGAGGCGGGCGCCGTTCTTGAGGAACACGTTCGAGCTGCGCCCCCAGGACACGACACGACGGAACAGGTACCGCGCCACCTCGTCCGGGGACAGCCGCCGCTGCCCCCGGAACACACAGGTGACGCCGTACTCGTTCTCCAGACCGAAGATGCGGCGATCCACGTCTGTGACCCTATGCTCGGATGCCACCCGAGCGTGGCCAGACGCCCGGGGTGGCCTCCCAGTCGCGTCGATTCGCCGCGCGGGGCTTCACCCCACCACCCCCCCCCTGGGCGGGCCGACGACCGCCGCGGCTCCCCCACCCACCCCCACAC
>NZ_JALKFZ020000183.1 GCF_023243075.1 Frankia sp. AiPa1
GTTTTTTTTTTTTAAAAACAAACCCCCCCCCCCCCCCCCCCCCCCGGGCCCCCCGCCCCCCCGCCCCCCCCCCCCCCCCCGCCCGCCCCCCCCCCCCCCCCCCACGGCTCAGCCGGCGGCCCCACCAGACCCACCAGGTGAGCGTCCAGGTGATCAGGGCGAAGCCGAACAGCAGGTCCTCGACCGGGGCGAAGACGACCCTCGGCCCGAGGATGGTCCCCGGGTCGTACCGGACGATGCGCAACCCCGTCAGCAGGCCGTTCGCCGCAAGCTGCCCGCAGATGACGATCGCGTACGACACCCAGAAGATCCGTCGGCGCACCAGCCGCGTGCGCAGGACCCACAGATCCGCGACCACCGCCGCCACAACGCCCACCACCGCCAGGGCCGTGTAACTCACCCCACCTCACCCGCCCCGCCACCAGCACCAGCACCAGCACCAGCACCAGCACCAGCTACGTTCGCACCACCGGAACTACCCGTCCCACCCGGTCCGTCAGTCGGGTCGGCGCACTCGTCCGGCGACTCGTCGCCGACGGTCCAGCCACGCACGACCCGCACCGCCTCGAGGGTCAGGATCGCGCAGACCGGGACGACGATGAAGAACAGGACCTCGTCCAGGGGCAGCCGGCCGGGCAGCCGGATACCGGTGACGTGACGGGGATCGAACGTCCACTGCCCGGCGGAGATCGCGTAGACATCCCAGCCGACGAAGACGACCAGGACCGGCAGCAGGGTGAGGATCAGGCGGCGCGGCCGGGAGTACACCCGGGTACCGAGCAGCAGTTCCAACGGTGCCGTGCCCAGCAGGCAGCCGGCCAGCACCGCCAGGTAGGCAAGGTGGCGCATCGGACCTCCAGGCCTCGGCCGGCCGGCGCGAACCGGCGACGGTACGGCTGCCGGAACTCAGCTGGCCGCGGCGCGGTC
Source organism: Frankia sp. AiPa1 (assembly GCF_023243075.1). Classification (GTDB taxonomy): domain Bacteria; phylum Actinomycetota; class Actinomycetes; order Frankiales; family Frankiaceae; genus Frankia. The sequence goes on from NZ_JALKFZ020000183.1 coordinate 928, forward strand.
GGCCGAAGCGGGCGGGCAGGCGGCGGGCAGGCAGGCAGGCAGGCCTCAGACTGCACGCAGCCGGCTGGCGAGCTGGGCGGCGACCGCGCCGGGGTCGAAAGCGGCGGTCAGGGCGCGCACCACCACGACCCGACGCGCCCCGGTCGCCAGAATGTCATCCAACGTGTCCAGTGCGACGCCACCGGTGACGAACCATGGTTTGGCCCCCTCCTCGAACGGCGGCGCGTGCCGGGCCGCCAGCCGAGGCAGACCGAGCCCGACCGGGGGCCGGCCCTGTTTCGTCGGGGTCGCGTGCACCGGGCCGACGCATACGTAGTCGACCTCCGGATCGGCCAGCGCGACGAGGAACTCCTGCGGGCTGTGCGTGGACTGACCGATGAGCACGTCCGGCCCGACGATCCGCCGGGCGAACGCCGGCGGCACGTCATCCTGCCCCACGTGCAGCACATCGACCCCGGCGAACGCGGCGAGATCAGCCCGGTCGTTCACGCTGACCAGCGTGCTCCGCCCGGCACCGGCCGCCTGGATCTCCCGCAGCGCGTGCAGCTCGTCGGACCACTCCAGCGCCTTCTCCCGCAGCTGGATGAGATCGACACCACCGCGCCGCGGCGGGCCGATCACGGCGTCGAGGAAGGGCCGAAGCTCAGCCCGCCGGGGCGTGCACAGATAGAGCCGCGCTTCAGCCAGCCGACGGCGCCGGTCGGCCCGCGGGTCATCCTCCGGCGACGGCACGGACGATCTCCAGTACGTCGCCATCGGCCAGCCGGGTCGTGGCGGCCTCGGTGGGAGTGAGAGCGGCGCCGTTGCGCTCGACCACGACCGACCCCGGCCGCAGCCCGAGCTCGATCAGCAGCTCGCTGAGCGCCTGCCCGGCCCGAACAGCCCGACGCACGCCATTGACGACGACCACGCCGGACGCCGGCCCACCCGTGGGCACGGACGGTGAGTGCGAGCCCCGCACGGCCACGGACGGCGGCCTCGATGGCAACCCCGATACGGACTGAGCAGGGCGCGCCGACTGAGCAGCGCGCACCGACTCACCAGTGCGCACCGACTCACGTGGCGGACGATCGGCCATACACCGACCCTACGGGAGTCACCACACCCGCGGGAGCCCTTCCCGCCAGCCCACCTGGCACGGCCAGCTCCGCACACCTGGGAAAGCCCAGCATGCTCGGGAAGCCCAGAACGCCCTGGCGCCCCCCTGGCTGCGACGCGCTCAGCTCAGAACGCGAGCGCCTGCGCCCGACGCTTGACCTCCTTGCCGCGGTTCTCAGCCAGCGCCTGGGCCGGGGTGCCCGGCAGGGTCGGGTCCTCCCGGAAGATCCATTCCAGTGCCTCGTCATCGGTGAAGCCAGCGTCGGCCAACACGACGAGCAGGCCTGGCAGACCTTTGACCACCGCGCCGTCCTGGATGAACTCCGCCGGTATCCGCAGGACACCGTCCTCCCGGCGGGCCAGCAACGTCCGCTCACGCACCATCTGCCGGACTCTGGTCACGGGGATCCGCAGCAGTTCCGCGGCGTCGGGCAGGGTCAGCCAATCCATGGTCAACAGTAAACACCCAAGCCCCGGCGACGTCCCATCCCGCATTCGCCGCAAGCGCCCTGACCTCGGCGGGTTTGGCCCGGTGGCTCGCAGACGCGGCGACCGAGGGTACCGAAGTCCGAGTCCGAGGTCAGTGGAGTCAGTCCGGCGTGACCAGCTCCCCGCCGGAGGCCACCGACCGTGCGGCCGCCGCCAGCACGGCCACGACCGGACGGGCAGTCTCGATGCCGTGGTCCGGCGTCATCGGCCATCCGGACACCAGCCGATCCGCCACGGCGCGGTAGAACGCGGCCAACGGGCCGGCGGGATCCGCCCATCCACCAGCCCAGACAGGAATCGGGAAACGGGTGTGGACCCCGTCCATGGTGACGAGCAGGACGGCACCACCGCCGGAGGCGGGCACGGCGCCGACCCCGCCGAAGCCCGCAGGGCCACCCGCCCCCACCAGGGGATATACGGGGTCCAGGCCGTCGATGCGAGCCTGCCCGAAGGGCAGATCGCAGCCCTGGCCCGCGGCGGCGGGGCCGTGGGCCGCCGCCGACGCGTGCGCATGGCCGGACGCCAGCTCGGCCGGGCTACCAGGCCCCGCCACCGGGCCTGGACCGGTCAGGAAGCCCGGCCGCGGCGCGGGCTCGGCCGCCGGTGCCACCCAGTCCGCCGGTGCCACCCCGGGCAGGACCGCGCCGGCGGCCCAGAATCCGGCGCCGGACGCACCGCCGGGGGCGGGCCGGGCGTCCAGGACGAGCGTGCCGGTGGTGCCGAGGACCTCCAGCGGCGGGCGGGGCAGGACGGTGAGGTCGGAGACGGTGATCTGGGCCTGCGCGCCGCTGGCGAACCGCAGGTGCAGGTCGGTGTGGTCGGCGTTGCTGACGTGATGCCAGACCCGTTTGATCGTCGAGGCACCGACCCGCTCGACCGGCCCGTCCACGAGGGCCAGGATCTGCTCGATGGCATCGGTAGCCCGGGCGAAGAGCTGGCCGCCGCTGACCCGGGCGTCGTCATGCCAGCTGCCGGCGGGACGCCGCAGGCCGCCGCGGTGCGCCTCGAGCCGCAGCGGCTCGCCGACGGCCCCGCGGCGCAACGTGGCTGCCAGCGTCTCGAACCCCGGGTCGGTGAGGCCGGCGGGGGCGACCGCGAGCAGCCGGGAGCGCGCGGCGGCGAGCTCGGCGAGCTGGTCGGCGTCGGCGGGTGCCAGGCACAGGGGAGCCTGGACGATGACGTGCTTGTCGGCTTCGAGCGCCCGGACGGCCCATTCGAGATGGGTGTGGTGCGGGGTGGCCACCACCACGACGTCGAGCTCGGGATCGTTCACCAGGTCATCCGGGTCGTCGACGCGACGCGGCAGGTGGGATGCGGCCGACCCGGGCGGCCGAGCCGAGAGACCGTCACACACCACGGTCAGGGCCAGCCCCTCGGTGGCCAGGGCGGCCAGACGGTGGCCGGCCGCGGTGTCAGGGGTACCGAGCAGGCCGACGACGGCCGGTGGACCGTCGAGGACGCCGAGGCAGTGCCGCAGCCACCGGCCGACCAGCCGGTGGTAGAGGGGATCGCCAAGGATCGCCGCGCTGGTGCCCAACGTGAACATCCCCAGACCCGAGCTGGGCCGCCAGGTGCAGATCGGCAGCTCGGCGAGCTCATGGCGCACCAGGATGAGCCGTTCGACGTCGTCGGCGACCTTCTCCGGGATCACCCAGGTCTCCCGCGGGACGAACCGCGGTGCGCGGGCCATCAGCGCGCCGCCGTGCGGTCCGGGGAGCAGACGCAGCTCGTGCGGCGGCAGAACCCGGCCTGGGGTGAGCCCGGAGGCCTCCACCAGCGGGCTCCCCGGTGGCAGCGCGCGCACCGTCGGGCCGGCGAGCAGGACGGGCACGGACTGCCGGACCCGGTCGAGCAGGTCCTGTTCGACATGATCGAGCGGCCGGTCGATGAGGACGAGCAACGCGTCGGCGGACCGGGCCGAGGTCGGGCCGAGGCCCGCCGCGCGCAGATGGTCGCCGAGCGCGTTTACACCGGGCAGGTTCGACACCAGGTGAATGCGGGGCACCTTTGGCACTCTAGTGCGTTAGGCGTTGTTGTCGTCATTCGGGTCGATCGGTGAACCGGCCTCCGCGCGATTGTGTCGATTCCGCGCGGGCCGGTCCACGAATCAGGCGTAATCAACCCGCGGCAACAAGCTCCTTCATCGTCACCGAAAGGTCACTGAATCTCTTCTGGTCCACGCCACCGCCCGCGAGCATGAGCCGGCGGCCGGCTGCCATGTCCATTGGCCGGCCGACGGTGACCAGCGCGCGCAGCTGACCGTCCGGGGCGAACCAGCCCGCCGACCAGCCCGGCGGACGGGTGCCTTCGGGCAGCGGCGGCTCGCTCGGGTCGCCCCGCCAGACCAGCTCGTCGTCCGGGCCGCCGCGCCCGGCATACTGGATCATCCGGCCGAACTGCTCCGACCAGAAGTACGGCACCGGGTCGTACACCGGGGCCTGCGCCGGGCCGTCCGGTCCACCGTCCCCGGTGGCGTCCGCACCGAGCCCGGCGGCGCGCAGCAGCGTCACCGCGGCCACCGACGGGGAGTGCTGGGCACAGTCCCAGTGCTCGACCCGAAGCCGCTGACCGTACCGACGTGACCACCAGGCGGCACAGTCGCCGACCGCGACCACCGGCGGCCCGTCGGAGGCACCCCCCTTGGCACCCGACCAGCGGGCGGCGAGGTACTCGTCGACGACGATGCCGCGGTCCAGGGCGAGGCCGCTGTTCTCGAGCCAGCCCAGGTCCGGGCGGGCCCCGATGCCGACGAGGATCTCGTCGGCGGGCAGCAGTTCCCCGCCGGTCAGTTCCAGACCCGCCGCGGTCGTCCGCTCGACCGAGACGCCCAGGCGCAGCTTGACCCCGGCGCGGGCGTACCAGTCGATGGTGCGGGCCCCGATCTCGGGGCCGAGCGCGGCGCGCAGCGGGGTGTCCGCCGCCTCCACCACCGTGACCTCGGCGCCGGCGGCGACGGCCGTCGTCGCCACCTCGGCGCCGATCCAGCCGGCACCGACGATGACCAGACGCAGCCCCGGACGCAGCGCCGCACGCAGCCCGCGGGCGTCGTCGATGGTGCGCAGCACGCGGACCGGCCCGTCGCCGGGCAGTGGGATCGGGTCGGAGCCGGTGGCCAGCACCAGCCCGTCATATGCCAGCGGGCCGGCGTCGGTCTCGATCGTGCCGGGCCGCAGGCCGGTGGCCCGGCGTCCGGTGATCACCTCGACGCCGTCGAGCGCCAGCGGCAGGGTGGTGTCGTCGCTCCTGCCGGTCAGCACGGCCTTTGACAGCGGCGGGCGGTCATAGGGCAGGTGCGCCTCGGCGCCGACCAGGACGACGTCGCCCTCGAAGCCGCGCCGACGCAGCTCCACGGCCGCCCGGCCACCCGCCATACCAGCGCCGACAATGACGATTCGTTGCATCGGCGCAGCTTAGTACGACCGCACTGCGAGATTCTCGCCATAGAGTGGGAAGGCGTCCTTCCACACCGGCTCATATCCGGCCGCTACCAGCATCGCGTCGATCTCGGCGGGGGAACGCTCGTCCGAGATCGAGAACTGTTCTCCGGCGGTGCCCGGAGCGGCGTATCCACCGGGTTCCGTGGATGACCCGGCGCTCATCGTCGTCACCGCGATCCGGACCAGCCCGTCGCGCATCGGCGGCGGCTCGCGGGTGGACAGCGACAACGCGAGATCCGGGCCGAACAGCCGCAGCGCGGAATAGGCCTGGACGAACTCGGCGTCGCCGACCTCGACCAGTGGCGCCAGACCGCTCGCCGACGGCTTCATCCGGGGCAGCGCCACCGACACCTCGGTGCGCCAGTACCGCCGGGAGAGGAACGCGGCGTGCGCGCCGAGCGCGAGCACGTCAGCCCGCCAGTCCGGGCCGAGACCGAGCAGCGCGCCGATCCCGAGCCGCCGCGCCCCGGCGGACGCGGCCCGCTCGAACGACGACAGCCGCCGGTCGTAGTCACGCTTCCAGCCGGAGACGTGCACCGCCGCATACCGGGCGCGGTCGTAGGTCTCCTGGTAATGCACGACCCCCTCGAGCCCCGCGCGCACCAGCCGGGCGTAGGTGTCGTCCGACCAGGTCTGGGTCTCGATCGACAGGGACGGGAACAGCGGGCGCAGCCGCTCGACGACGGCGACGAGATAGTCGGCGGACACCTCGATCCGGTGCTCGCCCGACACCAGCAGCAGGTGACGGAAACCACGCTCGGCCAGCAGCCGCCCCTCGGCCTCGACCTCGTCGACGTCGAGCGTGCGCCGCACGACCGGCAGCCCCTTGGCGAACCCGCAGTAGGTGCAGGACGACAGGCAGGCGTTGGACACGTACAGCGGCGCGAACAGCCGCACCGCCCGGCCGAACCGGCGCAGGGTGGTGGCCCGGGCCGCGCGGGCCAGCTCCTCGAGCCGCTCCCCCGCCACCGGCGACAGTGCGACGGCGAGGTCCGCAAGGTTCAGGACGCTGTGCGCCGGTGCGGGCCGGCCGGGATCGGCCGCCGCTGGCGCCACCCGGCGCAGCAGCGCGTCGACCTGCGCTCGGCTCGTCGACCGGGAGCGCTCGGCGAGCCCGGCGAGATCCAGACCGGCAAGCTCGCGGGCGAACTGGCCCGGCGGCGCGCTCACCCGCCCGCCACGGGTGCCGGTGCCGGTGCTGCTGCCGGTGTCGGTGTCGGTGTCGCAGGGGCGCCAAGGAAACCGGTCAGCGGGGATGACGCGGTCCCCGCTGACGACGGCCCGGCCTCGGCGCGCCCGGCCAGGAAGCCGAGCCGGCCGGCGACGGTCGCGAGCGCGAAGGCGCGGGCCATCACCACCGGGTCCGCCGCGACCGCGATCGCCGTGTTGACGAGAACGGCGTCCGCCCCGAGCTCCATCGCCTCGGCGGCGTCCGACGGCACGCCGAGGCCGGCGTCGACGACCACCGGCACGCCGGCACCGGCGACGATCGCCTCGATCGCGTCCCTGGTCCGCAGCCCGCGGTTGGAACCGATCCAGCTGCCCAGCGGCATGATCGTGGCGCAGCCGGCCTCCTCCAGGCGTCGGGCGAGCACCGGGTCCGCCGAGCAGTACGGCAGGACGGTGAATCCCTCGGCGACGAGCAGTTCGGCGGCGCGCAGCGTCTCGATCGGATCGGGCGCGAGGGTGCGCGGGTCCGGGGTGACCTCGAGCTTGACCAGGCCCGTACCCGTGGCGGCCCGGCCGAGGCGGGCCAGGCGCACAGCCTCAGGGGCGTCCACCGCGCCGGAGGTGTTGGGCAGCAGGGTCATCCCCGCGGGAACGAAGTCGAGCACGTCACCCTCGCCGAGCCGGTCGAGATCGACCCGACGCAACGCGACGGTGACGATCTGCGCGCCGGAGGCGAGCAGGCTCGCGCGCATCACCTCGTGCGCGGCGAACTTCCCGGTGCCCACCAGCAGCCGGCTACGAAACGACCGACCGGCAATCACAAGATCGTCCGCTGCCTGGTCACCGACTGACGCCGTGGGCTCGGCGGCAGTCCGCGACCCGGCCTGACGCTGCGGCACAATGATCATCCTCCCCACGCGCGCATGACCGCGATCGGGTGTGCGGGTCGCCGACGGCTGTCCTGGCCGGCCTCTCAGCCCACGTCCGCAGGCTCCCCGGAGCTGCCACAAGTCTAGTCGAGGCCAGGCGAGACAGCGGGGTCGATCGCCTGGCCACCCGCAATCGGGGGGAAAACGGACGCCCACAGGACGCGGACAGCGGCCAGCTCTGGGGGCACATGCCATTCCCGGCGGCCCGACCCACCAGCAGTAATGCGGCAAATGCGCCTGGTGATGCCGCGACCGCCACGGGCAAATCGGGTGTATCAGCTCATGGCGTCCGGTAGCAACGCCGTTCAGACGCGATCGTAAACTAGCTCTCGTGGATGCCACCGTCGCCGACCCTGTAATCGGTCGACTTCTCGACGGCCGCTACACGGCGCAGGAGCGCATCGCCGTCGGCGGAATGGCGACGGTCTACGTCGCCCACGACAACCGGCTCGACCGCCTGGTCGCGCTCAAGGTCATGCATCCCAACCTCAACCACGACCCCGAGTTCGTCAGCCGGTTCCACCGCGAGGCCCGGGCCGTCGCCCGGCTGAACACCCCGCGGGTCGTATCCGTGCTCGACCAGGGCGCCGATCACGGCCCCACCGGGTTGGTCAACTATCTGGTGATGGAGCTGGTGCGCGGCCGCTCGCTGCGCCAGCACCTCGGCACCCGCGGGCCACTGCCCGTGACCGAGGCCGTCGAGATCATCGAGCCGGTGTTCGAGGCCCTCGCCTTCGCGCACGACACAAAGATCATCCATCGCGACATCAAGCCCGAGAACATCCTGCTCGGCGACGACGGCCAGGTGAAGGTCGCCGATTTCGGCCTGGCCCGTCCGCTCGGCCAGCCCTCCCAGGCGCTGTCCGACGGTGTGGTCATGGGCACGGTCGGCTACCTCGCCCCCGAGCAGGTCACCGATGGCACGGCCGACACCCGCAGCGACGTCTACGCCGCGGGCGTGATGCTGTTCGAGATGCTGACCGGCCAGCTACCCCACAGTGGGGCAACGCCGATGTCCATGGCCTACCAGTCCGTCCACGGCGACGTGCCCGCACCCTCCACCGTGGTCCGCGGGATCCCGCCGGAGCTGGACGCACTCGTGCTGCGGGCGACCGCCCGCGACCCGGACCGCCGCCCCTCCGACGGCGCGACTCTGCTCGACGAACTGCTGCGCATCGAGCCCTTCCTGCCCGCGCACCAGGAGTACTCCACCGGTTTCACCGGCGAGGTCCAGCGGATCGGCCTGATGTCCCCAGCCCCCACCTTCGCCGCCGGGCCCGGCGGCGATCCGCGCGGCGTGGCCGGGTCCAGCCACCAATACCCCCCGGGGAACACCGACACCGCCGCCATGGATCACGCTGCCGAGGGGCTGAATCCTCCGCGGCAGGGCGGCGCGGCATCCAACCTGATCTTCGACACCCCCGGTTCCGACGCCACCAGGCTGGACGTCCCGGGGCACGACGCCACCCGGGTCGAGAATCCTGCCCACGACTGGACCAGGTTCGAGGGGCCGATAGCGGAGCCCGGTCATTCTGGTGCTGGGCATACCGGCGGCGGCGGCGACCGTACGCGGCTTGGTCACGCCGCTCTGTCACCGGCCGGGGTGGGGACCCGCGGTCCGGGCGACTCCAGCGACGCGGCGCTGGCCGCGGGCCATCCGGGCGTGCCGCGCACCCGGCGGCGGGCGGCGGCGGGCAGCCCCGGCTGGCGCCGCCACCTGCCCTGGGCCGTCGGAGTGGCGGCGGTCGCGCTGTTGCTACTCGGCGCTCTCGTCCTGCACGCGCTGTCCGGGACCAAGCCCGAGGCCCCGCTGCTGACCGGGCTCAGCAAGACCGACGCCGAGACCACGCTGCGGGACGCCGGCCTGAAATGGTCCTATCTCGATCCGGTGAGCAGCGCTACGGTGCCGGCGGGCAGCATCGCCACGCAGGATCCGACGGACGGCACGCGGATCAGCAAGGGTGACACGGTCACGCTGCGGCTGAGCTCGGGGCCGGCGACCGTCCACGTCCCGGACCTGGCCAACCTCACCCAGGAGCAGGCCGCCGCGCGGCTGACCGCGGTGGGCCTCGTCATGGGCGGTCTGAGCAACCAGGCCAACGACACCATCCCGGCCGGCCACGTGATCTCCACGAACCCGGCGGTCAACTCGACCGTGCAGCCACGCAGCAACGTCGTGCTCGTCATGTCCACCGGCCCGGACGCCAAGCAGATGCCGGCAGACATCATCGGAAAGCCGTACGACGCCGCGAAGGCGGAGATCGATTCGCTCGGCATCAGTGGCGTCGCCGTGCAGCGCGCGGTGGTCGTGACCGACAGCAGCGCACCCGACACCGTCGTCGGCTCGGACCCGCAGGTGGGGCAGCCGATCGCACCCAACAGCAAGGTCACCCTGACCGTCGCCACCCCTTCCGACGACTCCAACAAAGGCGGCGATGACGGCGGCGATGACGGCGGCGACGGCAGTGGCGTGCAGGTCACGGTGCCCCGCCTGGTAGGTGCCAGCTATCACGACGCGGACAACGCGTTGAGCCAGCTGGGCCTGAAGATCGCTCGCAACGGCCTGTTCGGCTCGAACAACGACCGTGTGGTCGCCCAGTCACCCCGGGCAGGCTCCAAGATCGAAAGAGGGAGTACAGTACGGGTCAACACTGTGTGGTCGTGGGGTAACTAAAAGCCAGGCGGGGGTGTCGGGTTGCGGAGACGCGGCCGACCCGACGTCGGCAGGTCCGAGCGGGCTCGGGACGGCGGGCTCGGGACGGCGGGCGCAGGCAGCCAGCCGTCTCGAGCCCAGCAGCACCGGCGTCCTGATCGGCCCCGGGGAGAGGACGTGAGGGCAGTACGTGGGCGCGACCGGGAACCCGACGGGGAGATGCCGCCCGCGGACCGTGACACCCGCGGCCGCCGCTGGTACCCACGCCGTCCCCGCACCGCCTGCCTCCCTGCCCGCGGCTCCCTCGACGCCTGCGCCCCCAGCCCGCTCACCGGCCGCAGGCTCATCGTCCAGCGACTTACCAGCCGACGACTTGCCAGCCGCCAGCTCACGGGCCGCCGCTTCCTCGGCCACCGTCCGGTCGGCCGGGCAGCCGCCGATCACCTCGCTGCCGTGCTGGACGGCAGCATCCCGGCGTCCGGGCCGCAGGAGACCCGGATCCTCGCTCTGGTCGACACCGCCCGGGACCTGCCCCGTCCACAGTTGGACCCGGCCAGCCGCGAGGCGATGCGCGCCCAACTGCTCGCCGCCCTCGCCAATGTGGCTCTCGCCGACCCCATCCCGACAGGTCAGGCCCCCGTTCCCGGGGCAGGCAGCACGTCTCACCCACGCCTCGTCGGGCCGCGGGACCGCCCGCCGTACGCCGGGGTTCGGCATCCCCGTTCCTACTGGTCACGACGCCCACGAGCCGGGCGCCATCCGATTGCCGTGCCCCGCGTCGCCCGCGCGCTGCTGGCCGCCGGGCTGAGCGTCACAGTCGCGGTGATCGCGCTCGCGCTGAGCGCGCGCGACGCCCTGCCGGGTGAACCGCTCTACAGCGTCAAACGGCGAGTCGAGAACCTCCAGGTGTCCCTGGAACGGGACCCGGTCGCCCGCGCCAAGACCCGCCTGGACGTCGCGGGCGTCCGGATGTCCGAACTTCGCTCGATCACCGGCGGCGGGCCGCCAGGGCGGGCGGACGGCCAGAGCGCCACACCCGGCCACCGCCGCACCCGAAGCGCCGGCCCGAACCCGACGCCAGGCCCCGGCTCATCAGCGACGAGCGGCCGGCCGGCCGCCGCCGATGAGGGCACGATTCCGCCCGGCGGCCTGCCGGCCGCCCTGTCGGCCCGCCCGCGACCGCGATCGGCGCCGCCTGCATCGGTGCCCTTCCTGCCGGTGCCGTTCCCCTCGGCCCCGCGTCGCTCGGCGCCACCCCCATCGGCGCCGGTCGACGCGATGGCGACCGCCGGCCCGCCGGGCCCGCTCCGCCTCCCGTCGCCGACGGGCATCTCGGCCGCGCCCCTCACGCCACCGCCATCAGCATCGCCACCACCGGCGGCGCCACCGCCAGCGCCCGAATCTCCGGCCTCCGCGCTGCCCGCGGGCGCCGGGCATCGGGCATCAGCGGAGCGCCCACCGGATGCCACCACGGTCAACAACCTGCTCTGGGCCTGGTGCACGCAGGCCCACGCGGCCTCCCAGGTACTGCTTGCCCGGGCGGACGCCGGCAATCTCGATGCCTGGCGGACCATGGCGTCCTTCACCGCCAGCCAGGCGAGAAGCCTCTCCTCGATCCTGATCGAGCTGCCTCCCGGCACGAAGGGTGCCGCCCGGGCGGCACTCGGTCTCATCTCCGAGTTCCGCCGGGAGCTGGGGCCGAACCCGCCGGACAGCGTGCGGACGCACGATGGTCACTCCCATACCGGGCGCAGCGCCCCCGACCATTCCCTCCTCGGCTCCGGCCCGGCCTCGCCCGGCCACCACACCACGCCCGACCTCGATGCGCCCGACCTCGATGCGCCCGCCCGCGGCGGGCCCGCGGACAGCCTTCCGTCCGGACCACCGACCCCGGCCCCGTCGGCCTCGGCTCCGTCGATCGCGGCGCCCTCGGCTCTGGCCGTGCCGGCTTCGAGCCGGCCACCCGTGCCGGGGTCGGGCGGCGGGGCGGCCACCGCGAACCCGTCGGCCCCGGCCAGCCAGACCGCCACGGCCCCGCCATCCGCCACCGCCGGAGCGCCTACCGGCGATGCACCGGGCGTGGATGCGTCACGGGCCACCGGACCGTCCTCGGTCGGCAGGCCATCGGCCCCGGCGGGATCGGCGCGGGCCGCCGGCACGCCCGCCAAAACCGTGACGCCGCCGACCGGCACAGCCCGCTCAGCGGCGGACAGCCCGGCCCGCGCCGCGGCGACCGCCGGCCCGTCAGCCACGGACGGCACCAGTTCGGCACCCGCATCAACCGCCACGCCCGGTAGCGACCCCGCGACGGCTCCCCCCATGAGCGCCGCACCCACGGCGAGCCCGACACCCACCGCACACCCGGCGCGTACAGCGAGCACGGAACTCGCAGCGAGTGACACACCTGTGACTGGCGCGACGGAGGCGGCTGCCGCCTCGAGCCCGCCGGCCACGAACCTCGCGGCCGGCGTAGCCGACACGACCCGCATCACCGGCGCCACCGACGCGGGGGCCGAGCCCACCGGAACTCAGGCAGCGATGACATCCAGCCCGACGGACGCCCCCGAGTCAGGACAGCGCGACGGGACTGGGCCGGGCCGCTGATCCGGCGCTTCGTGCCGCCGCCACGGGCGCACCCGTGGCGGCGGCACGGCTCAGCTGGCGAAGCGTGGTGCCGACGCGGCCGGGCCGGTGAGCGCGGCGGCCCGCTCGCCGCGGGCATGCTGCAGCATCTCGGCCACGAGGAAGGCCAGTTCCAGCGCCTGGCTGGTGTTGAGCCGCGGGTCGCAGGCCGTCTCGTACCGGCCACCGAGGTCATCCTCGCCGATCAGCTCGGCGCCGCCGAGGCACTCGGTGACGTTCTCACCGGTCAGCTCGATGTGCAGGCCGCCGGGGTGGGTGCCCAGAGCCTTGTGCACCTCGAAGAAACCGAAGACCTCGTCGAGCACGTCGTCGAAGTGGCGGGTCTTCACCCCGCCGACGTCGCGGGTGTTGCCGTGCATCGGGTCGCAGGACCAGACCACCGGCGGGCCCGAGGCGTTCACCTTCTCGATGATGGGCGGCAGCGCGTCGCGGACCCGGCCGACGCCCATCCGGGAGATCAGGGTGAGGCGGCCGGGGATGTGCCGCGGGTTGAGCCGCACGGCGAGCTCGAGCACCTCGTCGGGGCTGGCCTTCGGGCCGATCTTGCAGGCGATCGGGTTGCCTACCCGGGAGAGCAGATCGACATGGGCGCCGTCGAGGTCGCGGGTCCGCTCGCCGATCCAGATCATGTGGGCGGACAGATCGTAGGGGTCGCCGGTGGCGTCCTCCACCCGGGTCAGGGCACGCTCGTACTCGAGCAGGAGGCCCTCGTGGCTGGTGAACAGCTCCACGCCGGTGAGCGCCGCGGTGCGGTCCAGGTCGATGCCGCAGGCGGCCATGAACGCGAGCGCCCGGTCGATGTTGGTGGCCATCACCTCGTAGCGGCGGCCCGCGGCCGAGTCGCGCACGAAGGCCTTGTTCCACTCGTGGACCTTCGAGAGGTCGGCGAAGCCACCGGTGGCGAACGCGCGCACCAGGTTCAGCGCGACCGCGCTCTGGTGGTACGACTGGACCATCCGCATCGGGTCCGGCCGGCGGGCGGCGGCGGTGGCCGCGATGTCGTTGACGGCGTCCCCCCGGTAGGACGGCAGGCCGGTGCTCGACTCGATGTCCGCCGAGCGGGGCTTGGCGTACTGGCCGGCGATGCGGGCGACCTTCACCACCGGCGTGCTCGCGCCGTAGGTGAGCACCACCGCCATCTGCAGCAGGGTCTTCACCTTGTCGCGGATCTTGTTGGCCGTGTTCGCGGCGAACGTCTCGGCGCAGTCCCCGCCCTGGAGCAGAAATGCCTCGCCCCGGGCGACCATCGCCAGGCGGTCGGTCAGCGACCGGACCTCCGGCGCTGTGACCAGCGGCGGGAGGCCCGCAAGCTGGCTTGCGGCGGCCCGCAGCTCCACCGGATCGGGCCACGACGGCTGCTGCTTGGCCGGAAGGGTCCGCCAGACGTCCAAAGCGCTCACGAGTCACCAGGGTACGGGCGGCGGACACGTGAGCACACCAGCACTCCCGATGTTTTGGCGGATGTCGCACCTCCGACTTCACATACCTCGCATACCCGTTCGCCACATTCCCCTGTCCCGCGGCGACTGGCCGCCCGCGCCGCCGGCCGTCCCGCCCACACCAGCGAGGTCAGCCGAAGAAGACCTCTGCCTCGGCGTAGAGCTCCTCGGGTACGGTCTTGAGCTCGCGAGTGCCCTCGGCGAGCGGAACGCGGTCGATACGGGTGCCGTGCAGGGCAACCATCACGCCTGTCTCACCCTCGTGCACCGCGTCGATGGCGTGCAGGCCGAAGCGGGTCGCCAGCCAGCGGTCGAACGCACTCGGCGTGCCGCCCCGCTGCAGGTGGCCGAGGACCGTGGCGCGGGCATCCCGGCCGGTGCGTCCACGGATCTCGGTTTCCAGGACCGCGGCGATGCCCTGCAGACGGACGTGGCCGAACGCGTCCAGCTCGGCGTCCTTGGCGGCCATCGTGCCCGCGATGGGGGTCGCCCCCTCGGCGACGACGATGATCGGCGAGTAGTGGGTGGCGAACCGGGACTCGACGAGCGCGCACACCTTGTCGAGATCGAAGGGCCGCTCGGGGATGAGGATGACGTTCGCGCCGCCGGCCATGCCGCTGTGCAGGGCGATCCAGCCGGCGTGCCGACCCATCACCTCGACGATGAGGACGCGGTGGTGGCTTTCGGCGGTGGTGTGCAGGCGATCGACCGCCTCGGTGGCGATGTTCACCGCCGTGTCGAATCCGAAGGTGTAGTCGGTGGCGGACAGGTCGTTGTCGATCGTCTTCGGGACGCCGACCACCGGTACCCCCTCGGCGTGCAGCTGGGCGGCAACTCCCAGGGTGTCCTCGCCACCGATGGCGATGAGCGCGTCGACGCCGGCCTCGGCCAGGTTCTTCCGGATGAGGTCGGGCCCGTCCACCGCGGCGTACGGATTGGTCCGGCTCGATCCGAGGATCGTGCCCCCCCGCGGCAGGATCCCGCGGACCGCGGCGGTGTCCAGCGGCACGGTGTCGCCGGTCAACGGCCCTCGCCAGCCGTCCCGGTAGCCGACGAACCGGTGCCCGTACACCCCCTCGCCCTTGCGGACCACCGCCCGGATCACCGCGTTGAGCCCCGGGCAGTCACCACCGCCGGTCAGAACGCCGATCCTCATCGCGCCCTCCCCACCTCGCTCATATCGCGGCCACAACGCCCATCGTGTTGTGGTCACGCCGGCGGTGCACGGATGTGCCCGCGCGCGCCGGAGGCAGCCTAACGGCAGTCGGGCAAACACAGAGCGCCATGTATTCACCAGGCGTGGCGAGATAATTACATTCAAGCTCGGGATGAGGACCTGGCGGTGGACGGCCGCAGCGGGGCGAGGACCTCCCAGCGGGCAAGGTTGTGCAGCGCGTCGGCGAGGGCGTCGTGGGCGTTGGCGGGCGGCGGCGGAAGCGGCGGACGGCCAAGCTCCTCCCACAGCTGGCGCAGGTCCCGGGTGAACCGGGGCATCCGGGACGGCAGATCCGTCATCGTCCCGAAGAGCTGGCAGAGGGCGACATGGTCGTACGCGCCGTACCAGGCCCAGAGCTCAGGTGCGCCGTCGCCGGTGAGCAGCTCGACGAGGTCATCCCGGATCCGGGCCCGGGACCGCCAGGCCGGATCCGCAGGCGGCGGAAGCTGGTCGAGCACGTGGCGACGGACCCAGGGCACCGCGAAGGCGGGGTCGAACTCGGTCGACACGGCGTAGTAGCGCCGCTCGCCATCCTCGCTGACGATGCCGATGCTGACCAGGTCCAGCCAGAGATAGCCGGCCTCGCGCCGCTCGATGAACTCGGTGTCGTAGAAGAAACGGGTCGCCACCGGCTCAGTCTCCTCCGACCGGCGCGGACGTATCCGGCGCGTACGGCATGGGCCCGTCCGCCCGCGAACGGCGGGTGCCACGCCGCCAGGGCCGCAGGACGGCGGCGAGCAGCGCCGTCGCCCCCGCCGCCCCGGCGAGCGGCAGGGCCCACAGCAGCGGACCGGAGTAGTCGTTGCCGTCGGCGGAGGCCCCGTTCACGCCGGACGTGCCGGCCGCGGACGTGCCGGCACCGGCCCCGCCGCTGGTGTCGCAGCCGGCGGCACCGGCATTGCGTGGCATCTGGACGTGCGGGCCGGCCGACGTCGGGACCACCCGGATCTCCACCCGCGCCGCGCCGGGCGAGGCCACCACGCACAGCAGGCCGGAACCAGCCGGGGAGGTCACCCGACCACCCGTCACGGTCACCCGGTAGCCACTCGGGTAGGACCAGGCCGGAACGCTGATCGCCGTCGCGGTTCCGGCGGCCAGCGCACCCCCGGACGACGTCGTGCCGGAGCGGGCGATCGGCCGCAGGCCCAGGGTCAGCCCGCCGGCCGCGTTGTAGCGCAGCAGGTCGGGGATGCCGGCCACCGCCTCGGGATAGGGCCGGACGAGGTGCGGCGATGCCGCCGGGACCGACGGGCCGGCAGTGCCCACCACGCCGCCCTGGGTGCCGCCCTGGGTGCCGCCCCGTCCGTCCGGCGGGTCGTAGAACCAGCTCAGGCCGAAGCTGTCGGCCGTCGCGGCCAGCGCCTCCAGGGTGGCGGGCGCGGCGTCCTTCCAGCCGGTGAGATATCCGGTCTGGTCGTTGACGGCGACGGCGGCGGACGGGTCGAACGGCGCCGGGCCTTCCTGCCACACGAGGTGGTACGGATCAAGGGCCGCGACGATGTCGGACAGTGCCTGGCCGCCGGACGTCCCGGCGGGAACCTCGTAGCCGAGCAGGCCCGGCTCGGCGCGAAACCGCCCGGCGAGTGCGGCCAGGCCGGCCCGCACCGTGGCATCGGACAGTCGCCGGCCCGGCGTCGACGGCACCAGGCGCAGCACGACCCGCAGCCCGCGGTCGGTGAGCATCCGGGTGAGCCGGGCGGCCTGGTCGAGACCGGGATCCGCGGCGGCCGCGTCCGTGGACGGGCCGGGCCGCGGCCAGCCCGCGACCGTCGGGACCCGCCCACCGGCGGCCACCGGAACCGCCAGCCGGACACCGGTATAGCCGTACCCGATCCAGGTCTGGAGATCCTGCGCCGACGGCGTCACACCGGCGGGCAGCGACATGCCCCGCACGACGACCACCCGCCGCGCGTCGTCCGTCAGATAGGGACCGACGCGTCCGACCGTGTTCACCGGCGCGCCGGCAGCTCCGGTCGAGCCAGTCGCCGCGGGTTCTCCCCCACCGGCGACGGCCGGCACTCCCGCGCCGGACGCCGGCGCGGACGCTGCCGTCAGTGTGGACCCAGCAGTCGATGGAACGGCCCAGGCGACGGGGGCCGCGGCCGCCATCAGCACGCCCAGGATGGCGACGGAAACAAGCAGCTTGGGGCCCCGGCCACGCCGGCCGACCCGGCGCGCGGTCCGGACCGGCCGCGATGCGCCAGGCGGAGCAGCGCCAGGCCGCTGACCGCCGCCAGGCCGCAGGCCGCCGAGCCGGACAGCGCCGGGTTGTGGATCACCGGGAGGGAGATCGTCGAGTCGTGATCCGTCCGGGTGGACACCGTCCGTTTGGACGACGCGTGCCCGCAGGATGTGGGTCAGGGCCGGTGTTGGACCGTACAGGCGTGCATCCGCCCGATCGGCCGCTCCCGGCGCGGTAGCGCAGTCACCACGCACATCCCCATCCTGCCGTGTCGCGTCCAAGGCGCTCAGACCGCCCAGGCGAACAGGAACCGGACGGCCCGCGGCTGGCCGCTGCCGATCAGACCGCGCGGTCGGCGGCGTCGTCCGCCGCCGTTGCCGTCCGGCCAGCGGCGCCGCGGCCCGCCCAGTCAACCCGGTCAACCCGGTCGGCCAGCGCGGTCGCGGCCAGCGGCGTACCGGTACCCGGCAGGCCGGCGGGGGGCCCACCCGTGCCGGCGCGCTCGCCGGGGCCGGCCTCACCCGCCGCGGGCTGGGAGGCCGCGGACGGGGAGAGCGTCGCACCGCCGACCGATGCCGGAGCCACGCTGGGCGGCGAGGCCGCGGCCGTACGCGCCGCGGTGATTTCCTCTTTTGCGCGCTTCGCGTACATATCAACGTATTCCTGGCCGGAAAGAGCCATCAGCTCGTACATGATCTGGTCGGTGACCGAACGCAACACAAATCGGTCGTCGGCCATCTCCGCATACCGGGAGAAGTCCAGCGGCGGGCCGACCCGCATTCCGACCCGGCAGGCCCGCGGGATCAGCTTCCCCGGCGGCTGCGCCTCGAAGGTACCGATCATGGCGACCGGGATGACTGGGACTCCGGCCTCCAGCGCCATCCGGGCCACACCGATCTTGCCACGGTAGAGCCGGCCGTCGGGCGAGCGCGTGCCCTCCGGGTAGATGCCGAGCAGCCGGCCCGCCCGCAGCACCCGCACGCCGGAACGCAGCGCACCCTCGCTGGCCCGGCCGCCACTGCGGTCGATCGGGATCTGACCCGCACCGCTGAAGAACACGCGCTTGAACCAGCCTTTGACGCCGGCCTGGGTGAAGTAGTCGCTCTTGGCGAGGAAGGTCACCCGCCGGGGCACGACCAGTGGCAGAAAGAAGTGATCGAGGAACGACAGATGGTTCCCGGCCAGGATCGCGGGACCCTCTGCCGGGATGTGCTCGGCACCCTCGACCCATGGGCGCCACACCACCCGCAGCACGGGGGTGAGGATCACCTTGAGCACCCAGTAGAACAAGGACAGCTCCCAGCTGGTCACCGTCGTGAGACGACCCTGTCAGGGCGCCCGGACCGGGTCGCCCGCATTGCTTGCACCGACGACGCCGCAACGGACCCGAGCATGACACCGGGCGGGAGACCCGCCGTGGCGGCGCGCGGCCGTGGGCGTCCGCCGACCGGCTCGGTCCTGCCCAGACGGCGCAGCTCATGCCGCGCCCCGGGCTCGTCGACCTGGCCGGAAGACCGCACTGAGCGTAGGTAGCCGGACATCATCACGTCCACCCGATCATCCACAACAGTGCCACGGCAGGCGCGGCCGAGGAGATGTCCCTGGCACGCCGCCTCCTCCTCCCCGTATCCGGCGGGCACCATCGGGCCGAGGTCTATATCATCGCAACAAGGGGCGACCGCGTCACGACTTCCCTCTCGGCATCTCGGTGAATTTCACGGGAATGTAGTGAAATCTGTGGCGGGATGCCCACGGATGAGACATTCCGATCGATGAGACACGGACGACCATGGCCTCGACACGCGGACCGTGCGAGCATGCGGGTACCGGCGTTTTCCTCCGCGCCGTCCGCGCGTCACGGCGCGCATCGGGTCGCACGGGGTCGCACAGGGCACGAAGGGCGGACAAGCGATGGCGGATTCCACCGGTATGTCCCTGCTGCCCGGCGCGGAGCCGTTCACGTTCGCGGGCGGGCCGGTCGGGGTGCTGCTGGTCCACGGCTTCACCGGCTCGCCGGGCAGCATGCGCCCGTGGGGCGAGGCGCTGGCGGCCGCCGGTCTCACCGTCGCCTGTCCGTTGTTGCCCGGTCACGGTACTCGCTGGCAGGACATGGTCCCCACCACCTGGCCCGACTGGTACACGACGGTGCGCGGTGAGTTCCTGCGCCTGCGGCGTGAATGCGAGCAGGTGTTCGTCATGGGCCTGTCGATGGGCGGCACGCTCACCCTGCGGCTGGCCGAGGAGCACGGTGCCGAGGTCGCCGGCTTGGTCACGGTCAACGCGAGCCTGGCGACGGAACGCCGTCAGGCGGCGCTCGCGCCGCTGTTGAGCCGGGTCGTCCCCGCGATTCCCGGTGTCGCCGGCGACGTCAAGGCCACGGGTGTGCCGGAGGTCGGCTACAACCGGGTGCCGCTGCGCCCGTTCGGGTCGTTGCGCAAGCTGTGGGCGGTCACGCGCGCCGACCTGGGGCGGATCGTCTCGCCGGTGCTGGCCTACCGCAGCGTTGTCGACCACGTCGTCGAGGCAAGCTCCGGCGCCCTGCTGCTGGCCGGCGTACGCGCGCCGATCGAGGAACGGCTGCTGCCGAACAGCTGGCACGTGGCCACGCTCGACAACGACAAGGAAACAATCTTCCAGGGAAGTCTGGAGTTCGTCCGGCAGCATGCGGCTTCCGTCCGCGTGCCCGATCCGGTGGCCTCCGATGGCTGAGCACCCGCCACCGCCCGGCCCGGCCGAGCCGCCCGCGGGAGCCCGCGGCTGCTCGGGTGCCGGCGCGGCCCCGGACGCGGGCGACGCGCCGAGCACGGGCGCCGGGGCGAACCCGGCGGCGGACCCGATGCCCGATGCGAGCCTGGGCTCCCCCGCGGCAACAGGCCGGGAGCAGCGCGACGAACCACCGTCGGCCAAGGGACTGCCCGCGGCGGATCAGAGCGCCCCCGCGGGCGCATCCGCACTGCCGGCGGCGGATCAGAAGTCGACACCAGGGGGCGCACCCGGATCAGCCTCGTCCGGATCAACGTCGTCCGGATCAACGTCGTCCGGCACGGCCGCTCCGCCGCCCGGCCCAGCCGCGTCCGCCGGCGCCTCCATTCCCTCGGGCGAGCCGCAGCCGCGTTCCCAGGAGGCGGACGACGCGGCGTTCCTCGAGCTCGTCGCCCGCTTCGACGACGAGCCGGCGACGCGCGCCTGGCCGGAGCAGGAGGACGTCGCCGGCCCTCGCCGGCCCACGATCATCATTCTGCGGCCGCCGTTCGGGCCCGGTACCGCGCCCGAGCCCGAGGATCACACCGATCCGGGTCCCACCGAGCCGACCCTGCCGCCCGGCCTGCGCCCGCACGACCTGCGCGGCGACGACTCCGATGAGATCGTCGTCATCGATCTGGCCGCCACCGGCGACGGGTCCGGCGCTGCCGCCCACGAGCCGAGCGAGGACGAGCACTACGTCCCCCCGGCCCCGCCGCCGCTGCCACGGATGCGGCCGGTCACCCGCTGGGCGCTCGGCTCGATCGCCCTCGGAATGGTCTTCCTGGTCGTCCCCACCCTGATCGGATTCAGCCAGTCCCGCTCCCAGGACGTCGCCGGCGTGCTGCTCGTCCTCGGCGGCGTGGGCACGCTCGTCGCCCGGATGGGCGAGCGTCCCCCCACCGACCTCGACGGGCCCGACGACGGCGCGGTCCTCTAGGCCGCACCGCGCCGCCCCGGCGGTCCGCCCGCGCTGAACCTGCGGCCGCTGCCGGAAGTATCCGTCCCCTACCCAGACCAGACCACCGCGGATCGACGGTCAGCGACCCGCCCGGACCACGGCGGGCCGTCGGCCGGCGACCCCGCCCCGCAGGTGTTCCCGGGAACGGCACCGAACGGCAGGGGCACCGAACAGAAGGGCGTTGGGCGTGCGTTACCACGAGCAGGTCGAGGTGCACGGGCACCTCATGGACACCGGGGTGCTGGCGAAGGTCCTCGACGACGTGCTGGACTACGGCGGCGACTACCGGGTGGACCGCATCGACCTCGGGCGCGGCCACGACGACGAGTCCCACGCCGTCATCACGGTCGGTGCCGAGACGCAGCGCCGGCTCAGCCGCGTTCTCATGCGCGTCCAGGTGCACGGGGTGAACAAGGTGCATGCGGGCACGGCGCGGTGCGAACCGGCCGACCGCGACGGGGTGTTCCCGCCGGACTTTTACTCGACCACGAACCTCGAGACCGTCGTGCACCTCGACGGCCAGTGGGTACCGGTGGAGCACCCGGAGATGGACTGCGGCCTGGTGGTCTCGCGCGGCCGGGTCCGCACGGTGCCGGTCACCGACGTTCGGGCCGGCGACCAGATCGTCTGCGGGGTGGACGGAGTGAAGGTCGTCCTGCCGGTGACCGACCATTCAAGCCGCATCTACGCCGAGTACGAGTCGCTGCCGAGCTCCGGGCAGCCACAGGCGATGCTGGTCCGCGCGATCGCCCGGCAGATCCGCGAGATCAAGGCCGAGGGCGGCCAGGTGCTGTGGGTAGCGGGGCCGGCCATCGCCGCGACGGGCGCCACGCCGGCGCTGGTCGCGCTGATCGAGGCCGGGTACCTCGATGTTCTGTTCACCGGCAACGCGCTGGCCACGCTGGACATCGAGGCCGCGCTGTACGGGTCGCCGCTGGGCGTCAGCCCGCTGCGCAGTGGACGGGTGCAGCGCGGCAGCGAGCAGCACATCCGGGCGATCAACGCGATCCGCGGCCAGGGATCGATCCGCGCGGCGGTCGAGTCCGGCCTGCTGACCGAGGGAATCATGCACGCGATGGTGAAGGCGAACAAGACCTTCGTGCTGGTCGGTTCGGTCCGCGACGACGGCCCGCTGCCGGAGGTCCACACCGACGTCGTCGAGGGCCAGCGGGCGATGCGCGCCGCGCTGCGCGGCGTCGGCTACGCCCTGATGGTCGCCTCGGCGCAGCACTCGGTGGCGACCGGTAACATCCTGCCGGCATCGATCCCGGTGGCCTGCGTGGACGTCAACCCGACGACGGTGCACGCGCTGACCGAACGCACCAGCGCGCACGCCGTCGGTGTGGTCGCCGATGCGGGGTTGTTCCTCGAGCAGCTCGCCGTCGAGCTGGTCGCCGACTACCGTCCCGCCCGGCCGGGACCGGGCGGGACGCTCGCCTGACCCTGCACGAACAGGTCCGCGCAGGTGCGGCGGCCCGGCGGATGTGGGCGGCTCGGATGTGGGCGGCTCAGATACGGGCCAGGTCGGCGGCGCCGACGAGACCGGCCTGTCCCCCGAGCTCGGCGGCCACGACCTCGGCCATCGGCCGGTGACCACGGCCGGGCAACACCCGCGCGAAACGGGCGCGAGCCGGGCCGAGCAGCAGATCCCCGGCATCGGAGACGCCGCCGCCGATCACGAACCGGTCGGGGTCGAGAACCGCGGCCAGGCTTGCCATGCCCTCACCGAGCCAATGGCCGACCTCGGTGAGGCAGTGCAGCGCGGCCGGATCGCCCTTGCGGGCTGCTTCGGTGACATCCGGACCGGTTAGCCGGTCGGAGTCGCCGCCGCAGGCATCCAGCATCGCGGTCGCCGCACTCGGGTCGTCGGCGACGACCTGCCGGGCGAGGCGAACCAGCGCGCGGCCACTCGCGTACTGCTCCCAGCAGCCGTGATTGCCGCATCCGCACAGGTGCCCGCCCGACACCAGCCGCATGTGGCCAGTCTCCGCGCCGATCCCGAACGCGCCGCGGAACAGTTCGCCGCCGAGCACGAAACCACTGCCGATGCCGGTGCCGACGGTGAGGCAGATCAGGTCACTCCGGCCGCGGCCGGCGCCGAACCGGTACTCGGCCCAGGCCGTCGCGTTGGCGTCGTTCTCGACGACCACGGGCAGGCCGACCCGGTCGCTCACCCTGTCCCGCAACGGCTCATCCCGCCAGGCCAGGTTCGGCGCGAAGATCACCCGTGAGCGGTCGGCATCGATCCAGCCGGCCGCGCCGATCCCGACCGCCCGGACATCGAACTCGGCGGACAGCTCCGCGACGACCGCCGCAATGGTGTCGGCGACCTCCTCGCTGGAGTGTCCCGGAGTTGGCCGACGCACCGCGGCAAGGATCGTGCCGGCACCGTCGACGACGCCGGCCGCCACCTTCGTGCCACCGACGTCCACGCCGATGGTGAGCCCGGCGGTGCGGTCGTCCGGCCCGCCCGCGACGACGGCGGCCGCCGTGGCGGCGTTGGCGGGCGCAGGTAGCGGGCTGTGCGGGGCGTCCGTGCCCGCGGTGCGGGCCGAGGATGGGGGGTTCTGAATCCCGGCCCAGCCCAGGACGTCGTCCTGTCCGGTGCCGTCGAAGGGTGGAGTACTCACGTGATATCGATCCTCTGGACGCGGGGTCTGGGCGCTGCGGCGGCCTGGGCACGATCCGCCGCGGCAGTCTCGCGGGTCGCGTCGCGTGCGGCCCGGTCGGCGCTCGTGGTGCTGGACGCGCGCGCGTCGTCGACGGCGTCGACGGTGGCCCGCACCGCCGCGACCAGCGACTCTCCGGCGGCCACGAGGTGACGGACGATCTCGGGCCGTTCGGCGGTGAACACGGCGAGCAGCCGGCACAGTGGGCAGCCGGTGCACGTCTGCCCACTGTCTTCCCGGCCGGCTCTGTCTTCCCGGCCGGCTCTATCTTCCCAGCCAGCTCCATCTTCCCGGCCAGCACGGGCTCGGCCGGCAGATCCCTGGCCGGCGCGTTCCCGGGTGCCGTGTCCCCGAGCGCGGTGGTCCTGGCCATCAGGTTCCTGACCTGTCCGCGCGTGGCAGGCGCAGTGACAGTCCGCGGCGCCCCCGCCCGGTGCTCCGACGCCGGACCTCGTCGGAGCATCCCGCGGTGCCTCGGACGGCAGCTTCGATGCCGCGAGGGTGCGCAGGGCCTCGGCGAGCAGAGCCGCCTCGACGGCCAGTGGCCCCGGTGCGGGTGGATGTGCCGCCGAGGTCACCCGTCCGGAGGGGGCGGTCCGGCCGGAGGGGTCGGCCGCGGCGTCCACCGGCCCGGCGCAGGCGCCGCCCGGGCCCTGGGCGGGCACCTCCGGGGCAGCGGTCATGCCCGCACCCACCGGTCCGGGTCGGGTACGAAGGAGACGACAAGCCGGTCGCCACGCAGCCGGGCGGCGGAGACGTCGCAGCGCCGCAGCGCCGCAGGCAACGGGACGGCCCGGCGGAACGCACCGACGGTCACCACCAGATCATCGCCCAGCCGGGCCAGATCGATCTGCGATCCATCGACGAACGGCAGGCCGAACGAAAGCGCGAACCCCTCGTCGGTGCGCTCCACCCGCGGCTGGTCGCCGCCGTCCACCAGCCCGGCGCCCAGGACGCCGGCCGGGTCGAGTTCGCCGTAGGCGGCCGCGCCGAAGGCTGCCAGCTCCTCCAGACCCACCGGCTCACCGGCCCGGTAGGCGACGGGAAGGACGGGGGTGGGCGCGAAGGCGGAGGTGAGCTCCGCGAGCGCCTCCCGGTGCGTCGCGGCCCAGCCGGCCCGCCAGGCGTCGGCCCCGGCCGGCGACAGGATGCGGTTGACGACCACGCTGTCGAGTGTGAACCCGTGCAGGGCGAGCGCGGTCAGGCTGCCCTGGGCAGCCTGCAACGCCCCGCTCTGCGGGGTCAGCACGAGCCGGACACTGGTGGCGGCCTGATCGGTCAGGATGGCCCGCAGGTCGATCGCGGCCCGGTGGACCCGGGACACGGTGTCGTAGGCCGGTGCCGCGAAGCTGCTCCACCGTCCTCCGAGCGCGCCCCCGAGAGCGGCCCGGCCGAAACCGGGCCGCAGCCAGCGGGCAAAGGCACCATCGGGCGGCAGCAGCCGCCGGCAATACCACGAAAGTGTCTCCGGGAAGGCCAGCAGCCGCAGCATGCCCGCGAGCGGGCCGCCATCGACGATGACCACATCGTGATTTCCCGCGGTGAGGCTGTCACGCAGCTCGAGCAGGGTGAGCGTCTCGATGGCGCCCGGCAGGAACGCGAGCTCCTCGAGCTCCACCGGGTCGACGTCGACCGTCGGCCAGGTGTGGGCGAGCACCGCCCGCACCGCTGGCCAACGGTCCGCGACGGCACGGCGCAGGTCGACCTGCCGCCCGCTCAGGCCCGGTTCGAGCTCGGTCTCCTCAGGCCCGACCGGATGGTCGAGCACCCCGGACAACCTGGCGGCCGGGTCGACGGACAGCAGCAGGGTGCGATGGCCCCGTTGGGCGGCGAGCACCGCGGTTGCCGCCGCCACCGTCGTCGTTCCGGCCCCGCCCATGCCGGTGACGAGCACACACCGCACGCGCGCTCAGCTCTCGACGTGCTTCTTGAGGTCCTTGAGCGCGGCGTCGACGATGCCGTTCTGCACCTTGCGCCGCAGCATCCCAGGGATCTTGACCTTGGTCTCGGCGGTAAGGTCGTAGGTGACCTCCGTGGTGCCGTCGCCCAGGTCTCGCAGCGTGTAGCTGCCGTCCTGCGACGACATCGCCTCGCCCTTGACCATCGACCAGGAGACCTGCGAGTCGTCCGTCCAGGTGTACTCGTTGACGAACTCGTCCTTGATCACAACAGCGTTGATGCGGAAGCGGGCGCGCCGCGGCCGGCCGTCCGGGCCGGTCTCGAGCACCTCCGCCTCCTCGATCTGGCCGACCCAGGTCGGGTAGGCGGGGATGTTGGCGATGGCCCCCATCACCGCCGCCGGCTTGGCATTGATGACGATCGTCGATCGGGCGTGGTCCGCCATGGCGAGTAGCACCTCCACATTCGTCTGGCAAGTCTGAAGGAGCACGGCGTCGCCGGCTCGCCCGTATCCGGGCATCCTCCCGGTGCCGGATGATTCCCCGACCGATCGCCTGAGGCTACCGGAAGCCGGACCGGGTACCTCCGAGCGGCTGGCTACCACTCCAGGACGAACGGACGGGCCGTGGCGTTGAAATGGCCCACGTTCACGCACTGCGTACCGCCGATCTCGATACTGGCGGCCAGCGGTTGGTGGACGTGGCCGAACAACACGTAGCGCGGCCGGGTGTCGTGAATGGCCTGTAGGATCGCGCGGCTGCCGCGCTCGAACCGGCCGGCGACCACGTCGTAGACGAGCTCCGGCAGATGCGGCGGAATATGGCAGCACAGCACGTCGACCGCGCCGACGGCGGCCACCTTGGCGGCGAACGCGTCGTCGTCGATCTCGTACGGGGTGCGCATCGGGGTGTGCAGGCCACCGCCGACGAAGCCGAACCGCCAGCCGCCGAGCTCGACGGTCTGTCCGTCCAGCAGGGTGACGCCCTCACGCAGGTAGTCGGGATACAGGTGAGGGAGGTCAACATTGCCAAACGTCAGATAGGTGGGGGTTGGGAACGCGGCGAACATCTGCGCGTACTGCTGGCGGACCGCATCCTCGACGATGCGCGTCCGGTCGCCCGCCAGCCCCGCCCACAAGGACCGCGACCACTCGCGTGCCTCGTCGAAACGGTGCTCGGTACGCAGCCGCACCATCCGGGTGACCGCTTCGGCACCGAACAGGTCGCCCATGATGCCCCGACCCGGATCGGAATAGTCGATGAACAGGACGAGGTCACCAAGGCAGATGAACACGTCAGCACCCTCGGCCGCCGCGGGCAGCGCGTCCGCCCGCCCGTGCACGTCGCTGACCACGTGGACCCGCATACCCGAAGCTTAGGGCCAGGACAGTCGCCAACTTCGGCGCTGGCGGCTAACGTCAGATGCCCTGGGAGGGGCTGGACCCGGCCACGGGGAGGGGCGTCCTGCGACCTGCACCCGAAAATATCCCGACCGCAGGCCCGCGAAACGGTAGGAGCAACTGTGCGCGAGTACACCTCCCCCGCCGCCGTCACCATCGCCGACGACGCGACGCTGACGGATGCCGTGTTCCGCAACGCGCAACGCGACCCGCAGCATGTCCTGCTCCGCCGCCGGGCCGACGACGGGTTCGTCCCCATCACCCAGGCGCAGTTCCGGGACCTCGTGGTCGAGACCGCCCGCGGAATCCTCGCCCACGCCGTGGCACCCGGCGGGCGGGTCGGCATCCTCAGCCGCAGCCGCTACGAGTGGACGGTGCTCGACTACGCGATCTGGGCCGCCGGGACCGTGACCGTGCCGATCTACGAGACGTCCAGCGCCAGCCAGATCGAGTGGATCCTCGCCGACGCGGCGGTGGAGGTGCTGGTCGTCGAGAACGCCGAGCTCGCCGCGCGGGTCGACGAGATCCGCGAGCGGGTGCCGACGCTGCGTGACGTGCTGGTGATCGACGACGCGGACGGCGGCCCGGGAGCCCTGGCCATCCTCGCCGCGGCTGGCGCGGACGTCACCGACGAGCAGCTCACCGCCGCCCGCGCCACCCAGAACGCCGACAGCCTGGCCACCATCATCTACACGTCCGGGACAACGGCCCGCCCGAAGGGCTGCGAGATCACGCACCGGGCGTTGCTGTTCATCGCCGAGGACACCGTCGCGATGCTGCCCGGGATGTTCAGGCAGGAGTCGTCCACGCTCCTGTTCCTCCCCCTCGCCCATGTCTTCGCCCGGATGCTGCAGGTCGGCATCGTGCAGGGCGCGTTCGAGGCGGCCTACACCCCCGACACCCGCACGCTTCTGCCGGACCTCGCGCTCGCGAAGCCGACGTTCCTGCTCGCGGTGCCCCGGGTCTTCGAGAAGGTGCATGCCGGCGCCCGCAACAAGGCCCACAGCGAGGGGCGGGGCCGGATCTTCGACGCGGCCGAGCGCACCGCCGTCGCCTACAGCGAGGCCCTCGACGCCGGCGGCCCGGGTCTCGCGCTGCGGCTGCGCCACAAGATCTTCGACGCGCTGGTCTACGGCAAACTGCGGGCCGCTCTCGGCGGGCGGGCCCGGATCGCGGTGAGCGGTGGGGCGCCGCTGAGCCCACGGCTCGGTCACTTCTATCGCGGCATCGGCTTCATCGTGCTCGAGGGCTACGGCCTGACCGAGACGACGGCACCGGCGACGGCGAACCGGCCCGGAGCGATCCGGATGGGCACCGTCGGGCAGCCTCTGCCCGGCGTGACAGTGCGCATCGCCGACGACGGCGAGGTGCTCGTGCGTGGGCCGCTGCTGTTTCGCGGCTACCACAACAACGAGACGGCGACGAAGGAAGCGCTGGACGGCGAGGGCTTCCTGCACACCGGCGACCTCGGCACGCTCGACGGCGACGGGTTCCTGCGGATCGTCGGCCGCAAGAAGGAGCTCCTGGTCACCGCGGCTGGCAAGAACGTCGCGCCGGCGCCGATGGAGCACATCATCACCAGCCACCCGCTGGTCAGCCAGGCGATGCTCGTCGGTGACGGCCTGCCCTACATCACCGCGATGATCACTCTGGAGCCGGAGGCCTTCGAGCGCTGGCGCGGCGAGGCAGGCCGGCCCGCCACCGCCAGCCTCGCCGAGCTCGCCGACGACGCGGCGCTGCGGGCCGAGGTGCAGCGCGCCGTCGACCAGGCGAACACGACCGTCTCCCGCGCCGAGAGCATCCGGCGGTTCGTCATCCTGCCGAACGACTTCACGGTCGAGGGCGGCGAGCTGACCCCCAGTCTGAAGGTCCGCCGCTCGCTGGTCCTCGAACGCCACGCGGACGCCGTCTCGACCCTCTACCCCGGCCCCGGCATGAGCGAGCGTTCCTAGCCCAGCGTCATGGTGCCCGGCTCACCGCTGCCCTGCTCACCGCTGCCCGGCTCACCCGCAAGCAGGGCACGCAGGCGGGCGGCGAGGATGTCCCAACGCCAGTGCTGCTCGACCCAGGACCGCCCGGCGGTGCCCATCGCGGCGGCGCGCGCCGGATCGGCGAGCAGGTCGCCGACGGCGGTCGTCACCGCGGCCAGGTCCGTCCCGTCGACGACGACACCCGTGCGCCCGTCGAGCACCGCGTCCGGGGCTCCCCCGCTGCGTCCGGCGACCACGGGCAGCCCCGCGGCCGATGCCTCCAGGTAGACGATGCCGAGCCCCTCGACCTCGAGCCCACGCCGCCTCGTCCGGCAGGGCATCGCGAACACGTCGCCGGCCGCGTGGTGCGCGGGCAGCTCCGACCAGGGAACCGAGCCGGTGAACGTGACGTGCCCCTCGATCCCCGCCTCGCGGGCGAGCCGTTCGAGGCCCGCCCGGTGCGGGCCGCCGCCGACCAGCAACAGCGCCGCCTCGGGCACCCTTCGGCGCAGCGCCGGAAGCGCCCGAATCAGCATGTCCTGCCCCTTGCGGGGCACCAGCCGGCTGACGCACACCACCACCCGACGTTCGGTGAGCCCGTAGCGCCGGCGGATCTCGTCCCGCCCCACGCCCGGGCGGAACACGCTCGCGTCGACCCCGCTGGGCAGCCGCACAAGAGCGGGTGGGCCTACGCCGAGGGCCGGTCCGATCCGGGCGCGGGTGTAGTCGGTGAGATAGGTGACGACGTCGGCGGTCGCGCCGATCCGGCGCAGCGCCTGGCGGGCCGCCGGCAGCGCCGCCCAGCCGACCTCATGCCCGTGGGTGCTGGCCACCACCCGCCCGACCCGCGTGCCGCGGCGGACCGCGCCACCCAGCAGGGCGAGCGGCGCCGCAGCCCCGAACCACACCGTGTCGCAGCCCTCGGCGCGGGCGATGTCACGGGCGCGGTGGGCGACGGCGGGGGTGGGCAGCATCAGCGACGAGGTATGGCGCACCACCGGGAACGGCTGGGCCGCGTCGAACTCGGCCGTCTGTGGCCAGGACGACGCGTAGACGACGACCTCGCCCGCCGGAAGCCGGGTGGCGAAGTTGTGCACATACGCCTGGATGCCTCCCGGCCGTGGCGGAAAGTCGTTGGTCACGACCAGCACCCGCATGCCGCCATGTTCCCGTACCCGCGCACCTCCTCTCCCGCCGGTCCCCGCCAGCGACCGCGAGCCTGGCCTGATCAGCTCGCGCGGCGTGGCGGTGACGCGCGGCGGGCCCCGCGTTCGAGGACCGCATCAGCGAGCTCCTCCAGCGCAGGCAGCAGGCCGGCGGCTCCCAGCACCCGCAGCGCTCTGAGCTCATCGGCATCCCAGCGCTCATCGGCGCCCCAGCTGCCGCTCCCGACCGGGCGGGCGCCTGGCGCCGGGCGCTCGCCGGCGTCCGCGAACATCATCGTGACGACGCAGCCCGCGCACCGCACGCCACGGGCACCGCAGGAATCGCAGTCGATCAACATCGCTTCACCTTCCCGAGCTCCGGCCGATCGCGTCCGTCAGCGACGGCACTCGCGCGCCGACATCCCGACGTCACCGACGGTAGGACCCGGGTCCGACAGTTTTCGGCGGCCGCCCCGGCCGTTGGCCCGGCGACCAGCTCGGACCGGCCGCGCTGATGCCAGCTGGCTGACTCGGTGCGTGGATGGTGCCGGGTGGCAGGAGCTGACCGGCTGGGTGGGGTCGGGGCCCTGAGTCTGACTGGCCTCAGCGATCGAGACGGGCGAGCAGGGCATCGGAGGGCAGTGCGCGGGCACCCGCGGCGGCGCTGTTGTCGGCCACCTCGCGATCGGAGGTGACGACCACGACCGGCCGGCCCTCCGGTTCCAGTTTCACCAGCCGGACGATCTCCTCGTCGGCGAGCCGGCCAGGCCGGCTGAACAGCACCCGCACCCCGCGGGGCATCGTCACGCCGACCGGCCGGGCAACCACGGCGGTGGCGTCGAACACGACGGTGACCTCGCTGTCAGGATGCCGTCCGACCAGCGCGCTGAGCCCGGACAGGAGCCGTTCCCGCTGGGAGTGCAGGGCGAGCTGGCCATAGCCGCGCTTGGTCACGTTGTAGCCGTCGACGATCAGATGCACGCCGGGTACGGTCAGCGCCTCGTCGATGAGGGTCGGATCGTCGTCGGGCCGCCCCCGGGCACCGACTAACGAGTGCGGGCCGTAGCTCGGGCCGCCGTGCTCGCGGGCGAGCAGGTCCGCGGGGCGGCTGACCGTGGTCGGCAGATCGAGCTCGCGGCGGATACCGTGCGCCGAGGCGATCAGGGTGTCAAGCAGGACGCGCAGCCGGGCATCGTCGACGCTGCGGGACTCCCGGGTGTCGCGACGTGCGCCGGCCAGCGCCGTCTCCAACTCGCTGACCCGGGCGCGCAGCCGGCGCACCTCGGCCTCGGCCTCCCGGGTGGCCGAGAGAGCGTCCCCTCGGGCCGCTTCGGCGGCACTCACCGAGGCGGAGGCGATCTCTTCGGACCGGCGGATCCGCTCGCCGGAGGCCCGCAGCCGGCGCCGCGCCTCCTCGGCATCGTCGCGTGCGGCGGTCACCGCGGCGCGCAGCCGGTCGCACTCCCGCAGGGCGCTGCGCTGGCTGGCTTCGAGCTGATCGGTGAGCCGCAGGATCGTCCGCTCAGCCTCATCCGCGCGCAGGCGCACCTCGTCCTGCGCGTTCGAGGCGGCGGCGGCCTCGACCAGCTGCGGCCAGGCGGGAGCCCGCAGCAGATAGGCGACCGCGGCGACCTTCTCCGGGGGGGCCGCCGACGGCGGCCCGTCGGCCGATTCGACCGCCTCGGCCAGCTCGGGATGATGCTGCCGGATCCAGGCGGCCACCCGGACGCGGAACGCCTCACCATCGACGGCGGCGGCCAGTGGCAGCGCCCCCAGCCGGGCCCGCCGGGACGGCTTGAACCGCCGCACGGCGACCAGGGACGGGGGCACCTGGGCCTCGGGCAGATCGGCGAGAGCGCGCGCGGCCAGCTCCACGACGTGCCGGCGCACCGGGGCGGGCAATGGTTCGCTCACTGGTCCACCAGCGGCGCCCGGCGCTGTCTCTGGGGTTCAGCAGGTGTGCCCGGTCCCGCGGTCGGCTGCGGCAGGGGCCCGGACGATCGTGGCGAAAACGGAAGAAATGCGACCATCTGTCCCCGGATCGTCCGCGTCAGGCCAGGGTGGACACGATCATTCGCCCCTGCTCCGGCGCGTACCGACCACCGCGCGACCGGGACCGACCGGAATCCGTCGTCGCGATGTCCGTCCGCACCCGGACAGCAGCGGCGACGCGACGAATCCGTTCTCCGGCGGCTCGCCCGACCGGCCAGGCAGCAGGGCACAAGGGACTCCGGAGCCAGCAGGAACAACGATGACGACACAGCCTATCGACATCGCCAGACGTGGTCGCGAGGCCGGCGACCGAGATCACGGCCGAGCCTTCCCGCCTGGGCGGGCATTGTCTCATGTGATTGGCGACTTATGTAGCCTGGCGTGGCGCGCACCCTACGCGGCATTGTTCCGAAATTCGCGGCCTGGCTGCGCCGGAGAGGACCATCGTGACCGACCAGAACCCCCCTCACCAGCCCTCAGGTGGTGACGGGAGCCGGGAGCCGTGGATGCAGCCCAACAGCTCCTGGCCGCAACACCCCGACGCACCAGGCGGCACCGGGCCATCCGGCGCGTCGCATCCGGCCGGCGCATCAGGGCCGGCCGGATCCGCGCCCTCCGGACCGTGGGCCGGCGGGCCCGACCAGTCGGACGAGCAGACCCAGCTCGCCTGGTCCGGTTCCGGCTCGTCACCGCCGCAGGTGCCCAGCGGCCCGCAGTCCCCGCCGCCCGCCCCCGGGCAGTGGGGCACCGGACCCCAGTCCGGCCCGGCTCAGGGCTGGCCGCAGCCAGGGGCAAGCGGTCCCGGATGGGGCCAGCCTGGCGGCGCAGGCCAGCCCGGCGCGGCACAGCCCAGCACCGATCAGCAGGGCTGGAACCAGCCCGGCGCCGACCAGCAGAACTGGGGACAGCCCGGCGCCGACCAGCAGAACTGGAACCAGCAGGGCGCGCCGGACCAGCAGAACTGGGGACAGCCCGGTCAGGCCGGTCAGCCTGGTGGCTGGCAGCAGGGCGGCGGCGGTTACGCCGGTGGTGGCAGCGGGCCGTACCAGGCCGGAGGTAACTACCAGCAGCCAGCCGGTTACCCTGGCGGGACTGACTACCACCAGCAGAACCAGTACCCGCCGAATCAGTACGCGCAGCAGGGCGGCTACCCGCCACCCGGTGGCTGGCCACAGCCGGGCCAACCACCGCAGCCGCCACACAAGCGCAACCCGCTGGTCATCATCGTGCCGCTCATCGTGGTCGCCGCGATCGTGCTCGGCGTGGTGATCGCGCTCGCGGTGGGCGGAGACGACAACAAGGACGACGTCACCTCGCCGTTCCCCACCCCGTCGCTCAGCCTGCCCGCGGTGCCCGGGACGGCGACGTTGCCCTCGGTGCCCGCGCCGACTCCGGCCGCGACGGGTCCCGCCGGCGTCTCGAACTGCACGCCGGTCACCCCGCAGGCACCCGCGGCGGGGACCGCTGGCGTCGGCGGCGCGGGCACGGTGGTCGGCGAGGCGAACTCCTCGGTCAGCGACTTCGAGGCAAAAGTGACGCTGAACAGCGTCTGCTCGACCAGCGGCACCGTGACCAGCTACGGTGACCCGCCGACCCAGGGCGCCTATTACATCCTGAACGTGACGGTCGAGGTAAGCCGCGGGGACACGTCCGCCTCACCGTCGGACTTCTACATCCAGACCCCGGACGGGACGCGCTACGACGGCAGCTACGACAACGTCGAGCCGCGGCTGTCCGCGTCGACCGTGAAGGCCGGTCAGAAGGTTCGCGGCAACATCGTCATTGACGCGCCGCCCGGCCACGGCATGCTCAACTGGGAGCCGTTGTTCGCCGTGACCCCGGCGAAGTTCCAGCTCTGAGTACCGCGCGGTTCTGAGTACCGCGCGGACCTGGGGACCGCGTAGACCTGGGGACCGCGCAGACCTGGGGACCGCGCAGGCCTGGGGACGGTGCCGGCGCTGGTCGCACATCGACGACCGGCGCCGGCCACCGTCGCTCGAGGACGGCTCTCGGCGAGGGCAAGCTGGCAGGGGAAGACAGTCGTCAGGCGAGGGCCGCGCGGATCCGGTCGGCCGCGGCGTCGAGATCGGCGGGGTCGGGGTTGGGATCGGCGTTGCTGAAGCTGAGCTGTGACTCGCTCTCGATCGCCAGCAGATGGACGTGCGCGTGCGGCACCTCGAGCCCGGCAATGATCACGGCCACCCGCTGGGGCTGGTATGCGCGGGCGATGGCCCGCCCGACGGTCGCGGTCGCCGCCCACAGTTGCCCCTGAATATCGTCGGGCAGGTCTGTCCACCGGTCGATCTCGACCCGCGGGATCACCAGGGTGTGCCCTGGACGGACCGGCGCGATCGTGAGCAGGGCGACGGTGTGCTCGTCGGAGTACACGATCCGCCCCGGTAGCTCGCCGTCGATGATCCGGGTGAAGACGCTAGGCATGGCCCACGACCCTATCGGCCGCCCGGCGCACCGGGCATCGGCTCAATGCCCTGTCAGGCACTCTCCCCTCGCCGTGTTCATCACCGACGTTCATCACCGACGTTCACCGTCGGCGTTCGCCGCCGACGCGTCGTCCTACCACCGCCCCCGCCTCTAGACGAACGGCCGGGAGAATCCGGCCTGGCCGGCGGTCATCACACGGAACTCGTTGCCCTCCGGGTCGGACAGAACGTATCCACGCTCGCCGTCGCCGTCGTCGTAGCGGCCCACCCGGCGGGCGCCCAGGGTGAACAGCCAGCCGAGCACCCGCTCGGCGTCGACCGCGTACAGATCCAGATGCAGCCGGCTCGAGCCGCCGCCGTCGCGAGCACCGGGCCGGAGCAGCAGTTTCGGGCCGGCGCCGGCGGGGTGACGCAGCACTGCCGCGTCCCCGTCTCGCCACAGCACCTCGTAACCCAGTGCGGCGGACCAGAAGCGCACCATGACATCCACATCCGCACAGTCCACTGCCACACGCCCCACCCGGATCCCGTTGGTCTCAAACCACGCCACCCGGGCATGATTCCGCATTCCCGACTCGTTGGCCTGCCGAGTGGGTATCGCGTGCGCGTGTCGTGGGTGCATCGGGCATTCCACTGGCGCACCAGAGACAGTCAATGGATACCGAACGGACTATCCCCTGACTGTCTGGTGCGGCCAGCCGGCCGCACGGGCACTCGGCCGGCCGCGCCCCCGCGCCAACCGGCGCGACGAATCTGTCAGTGGTCGGGCATAGCGTGACCGCGTGCGCCCAGACCCCGCTTCCGCTGGCCGGCCCCTCGGTCAGGACGCTTCGACCCGACCAGTCGGCGCCCCCAGGCAGGCCAGCCTGGAGGAGCTGGGGCGTCCGCTGTCGGAGCTGACGTTCGTCATCGTCGACCTCGAGACGACCGGCACCGCCGCGGCCACCTCGGAGATCACCGAGATCGGCGCGGTACGCGTGCGCGGCGGCGCGGTGCTCGCCGAGATGTCGACCCTGGTACGGCCAAGCGGGCCGATCCCGGCGATGGTGTCCGTGCTCACCGGCATCACCGACGCGATGGTCGTCGAGGCGCCGCGCGAGGCCGAGGTCATCCCGACGTTCCTCGAATTCGCGCGCGGGGCGGTGCTCGTCGCGCACAACGCCCCGTTCGATCTGGGCTTCCTGCGGGCGGCGCTGGAACGCTGTGGCTATCCACCGCCGGCCTGGGAGCATCTGGACACGTTGCGCATCGCCCGGCGGATCATCACTCGCGACGAGTCGCCCGACTGCCGGCTCGGCTCGCTCGCCCGGCTGTTCCGCAGCACCACCGAGCCCTCGCACCGCGCGCTCGCCGACGCGCGGGCCACGGTGGATGTGCTGCACGGCCTGTTCGAGCGCCTCGGCAACCTCGGCGTGCGCACGCTGGAGGAGGTGCACGAGTTCACTTCCCGGGTGTCGCCCGCGCAGCGCCGCAAACGCCACCTCGCCGACGAGCTGCCGACCGGTCCCGGCGTCTACGTCTTCCGCGACGCTCACGGTCGAGCGCTGTATGTCGGCACCTCCCGGTCGGTGCGCTCGCGGGTGCGCACCTATTTCACCGCCAGCGAGCCGCGGACCCGGATGGCCGAGATGGTCGCGCTTGCCGAGCGGGTCGACGCGATCGAATGCGCGCACGCGCTGGAGGCTGAGGTCCGCGAACTACGGCTGATCGCCGATCACAAACCGCCGTACAACCGCCGCTCGCGCCATCCCGAGCGGGCCATCTACCTGCGGCTGACCGACGAGCCGTTCCCACGGCTGTCCCGGGTGCGCGACCTGCGTGACGACGCGACCTGCCTCGGCCCGTTCGCGAGCGTCCGCGACGCGCAGGACGCCACGGACGCGCTGCTCGCGGTCGTGCCCCTGCGCCAGTGCTCGGGGCGGCTGAGCCCCCGGGTGCACCGGCCCGCCTGCGCGCTGGCCGACCTGGGCCGTTGTGGCGCGCCGTGTGACGGTCGGGAGGACGTGGCCACCTATGCCCGGCACGTGGAGCTCGCCCGGGCCGCCATCACCGGCGATCCGGCACCGGTGGTCGATGCCGCCACCCGGCGCATGAGCCGGCTGGCCGACGAGGGGCGTTACGAGGAAGCCGCCCACGAACGCGATCGGATGGTGAGTTTCGTCCGCGCCGCCGCACGCGGGCAGCGGCTGGCGGCGCTGACCCGGATCACCGAGCTCGTCGCCGCCGCGCCGACCGCGCAGGCCGGTTGGGATCTGGTGGTGATCCGCCGCGGTCGCCTGGTGTCCGCCGTGACCGTTGCCCGCGGCATCGATCCGCGTCCCTGGGTGGATGCCGCGGTCGCCAGCGCCGAGACGGTGCTCCCTCGGCCTGGGCCCGCGCCGTGCGCGTCGGTCGCCGAGAGCGAGCGGATCGCCCGCTGGCTCGCCGGGCCCGGGGTGCGCCTAGTCCGGCTCGACGGCGAGTGGAGCTGGCCAGCCAATGGTGCCGCGCGGGCCGCGGAGCACTACGCCACGCTCGCGGCGGCAGCCGCCGCCGAACAGCATCCTGCCGGCTCGCCACCTGCCACGGGCCGGCGCTGACAACGGAGATCCGCTGTCGGCACCGGCCCGGGTGCGATGCGTAACGCAGTGCTTGCTGGGACTGGCTTGCCGGGACTGCCCCGTCAGTGCCGGTCGGGGCTGCCCCCGGGCTCCTTTTCCTTCTCCTCCACGAAGAATCCGCTGACCGCCTTGCCGGCCCGCCGGGCGAGTCCCTTGCCGTGGCCGTCGCCGTGCCCATTCGCCGCCGGAAGGACATACCGGTCGTTGGGCACATGCGGGTAGTCGGGGACCGGGTCAGGCTTGGGCCGATGGTCCTCGACGAACTCACCACTGGGCAGCTGCCGGATGATCCCGGTCTCGATGCCGTGATGCGCGATCTCGGCGTCCTTCTCCTGCAGGTTCAGGCACAGCTTCTTGGTCATCGCGTAGGCGATCGGCGGGACGATGATGAGCCCGATCCGACCGGCCCAGGTCATCGCGTTCAGCGAGATGCTGAAGGTCTTGGCGATGACGTCGTTACCACCGGAGATCCACAGGACCAGGTAGAAGCTGATCGCCATCGCGCCCAGCGCGGTCCTGGTCGGCGCTTCCCGCGGCCGCTGCAGCAGGTTGTGCGACTTCGTGTCGCCGGTGAACCTGGCCTCGAGGAACGGCCAGATCGCCAGGAGCGTGAACAGGATGCCGGGCAGCACCGCCGTCGGCCAGAACACCGCGGGAACGGTGTGGCCGAGGCCGCGGAACTCCCATGGCGGCATCAGTCGGGTCGACCCGTCCAGGAAGCCGATGTACCAGTCGGGCTGGGAGGCCGAGGACACCTTGGAGGGGTCGTACGGGCCGAACATCCAGATCGGGTTGATCTGCGCCAGCCCGCCGAGCAGCGCCAGCATGGCGAAGACCATCATGAAGAACCCGCCGGACTTCACGGCGAAGATCGGGAACACCCGGTGGCCGACGACGTTGTCCTCGGTCTTGCCCGGCCCGGGGAAGTCGGTGTGCTTCTGCTGCCACAGGATCGCCATGTGCGCGCCGATCAGCGCGAGCAGCACGCCCGGTACGAGCAGGATGTGCACCACGTACAGCCGGGGCAGGAAGTTGTTGCCGGGGAACTCGCCGTTGAACAGCAGGAACGACGCCCAGGTCCCGATGATCGGGATGGACTGGGCGATGGACGCCGCGATCCGCAGGCCGGTGCCGGAGAGCAGGTCGTCCGGCAGTGAGTAGCCGGCGAAGCCCTCGAGGATGCCGAGGATGAGCAGACCGACGCCGATCACCCAGTTGATCTCACGCGGCTTGCGGTAGGCACCGGTGAAGAACACCCGCATCAGGTGGACGATGATCGACCCGACGAAGATCAGCGCCGCCCAGTGGTGAATCTGGCGGAAGACCAGCCCGGCCCGGACATCGAAACTGATGTCCAGGGTCGACGCGTAGGCCCGGCTCATCTCCACGCCCTTGAGGGGCACGTACGGGCCGTTGTAGATGACCTCGGTGTTCGACGGGTCGAAGAACAGCGTGAGGTAGATACCG
Source organism: Frankia sp. AiPa1 (assembly GCF_023243075.1). Lineage (GTDB taxonomy): Bacteria > Actinomycetota > Actinomycetes > Frankiales > Frankiaceae > Frankia. The sequence goes on from NZ_JALKFZ020000183.1 coordinate 39,469, forward strand.
GTCAGCAACAGGACGACGAAGCTGTAGAGCGCGATCTCCCCGATCATGAATGACCAGTGGTCGGGGAAGACCTTGTTCAGGTTGCGCCGCAGCCCGGCCTGCGTGCCGAACCGCTCGTCGGCCGCCCGGTTCAGCTTGCGGACCGGCCCGGGCCGCTTGACGAAGTCCGGCGGGGCTGCGGATGTCATGAGCGCTCCCAGAAGGCGGCACCGACGGGCTCATCATAGTCACCGTCACGGGCGTACAGATAACCGTCCGCATCGGCGGCGATGGCCAGCTGCGGCAGCGATCGGCTCGCCGGACCGAAGATCGCCCGGCAGCCGTCCAGCACGTTGAACACCGACTGATGGCACGGGCAGAGCAGGTGATGGGTCTGCTGCTCGTAGAGGCTCACCGGGCAGCCGGCGTGGGTGCAGATCTTGGAGTAGGCGACGTGGCCGTCGACCGACCACGTCTCCCGGCCCTTGCGCGGCCGGTCGACCCCCGGTGGAAGACGGATCAACAGCGTGGTGCTGTCCGCCTTGGCGTGCAGGTCGGTCTTCGGCTCGTAGGAGACCTTCCCGTCCGCGCCGGTGACCGGAACGGCCGGAAAGACGGTCTCGATCCCACCGATGGACACATCACCCAGCTTGACGTAGCGGCCCTCCTCGGTGACCAGGCGGGCGCCCTTCACCCAGGAGGTGTGGTCAAGCTTCTTGCCCGGCTTCGAGTTGGTCAGGTTCAGCAGCGGCACCACGACCAGGCCGCCGAGCACCGTGCCAGCGCCGAGCAGCGTGCGGCGCAGCAGCGGGAAGCGGGTGAGGCCGGTGTCGGCGAACCCGCCGGCCACCTCCGCCTCGGTGGCCGCGATCTCCTCCTTGGCGGAGGTGAACTCGTGGCGCTCCTGGACGGCGTGCTCATGCGGCATGAGCCGCTTGGCCCAGAGGATCATGCCGATGCCGAGCCCACCGACGGCCAGGCCGAGAGCCGAGCCGAGACAGGGCGTGTAGTACTGCTTGTGCTTGTCCCCGACGAAGTTCGTGATGACGAAGCCGACCGTGCCGACCACCGAGACCATGAACCAGAGGGCGATGATCCGCTCGGCCCGCCGCTCCGCGCGGCGGTCATGGTCCTCGGCCCGCGGCCGGCGGGTGGTGACCCCGCCACCACCCGCGCCGCCCCGCATCACCGTGTGCTGCGGGTTGCGCCGGGAGTCGGTCTGGTGCGGCGGGGTGCCCAGCGTCTCCGGGCCGTCGTGGCTGCCGGCCACGATCTCCGGCCCCCCCGCCGAGATGCCTGATCCCTTGGCGGGAGCACCCGAGGTGTCGACCGGGTGCTTGGACCGCCGGAAAATGCTACTCATCGAATCCTGGTCAGCCTTGTCCGCCGGCTCGCCCTGATACCCCGCGTAGTGCATGCGCTCGCCGGCGCCTTGTTCGTCGGCCCGGCGCTCGGCGGCGGAGTCGGCCGGCCGGTCTTCTCCGCCCGATCCGCCCGGTCCCGGCGACCCCGGGCCCGTCTGGTCGCTCATACCTTCTGCCTCGCTCCGATCCACAGGCACACGGCGAGCAGCCCACCGATGCCGACCAGCATGGCCAGCAGGCCCTCCGGCACCGGACCGTACTTGCCGAGGCTGAAGCCGCCGGGGCTCTTGGCCTTGTTCAGGTGCTTGACGTAGGCCGCGACCGCGACCGCGTCCTTCTCGTCGATCTGGCGGTCACCGAAGACCGGCATGGACTCCGGCCCCGTGCGCATGGCCTCGATGATCTGCGTCGCGGTCGACTCAGTCAGCGCGGGAGCATACTTACCGTAGGTCAGCGGAGCGCCCTGGGCGACCGCCTGGTGGCACTGTGCACAGTTCGCCCGGTAGAGCTCGCCGCCCTTGGCCAGGTCGGCATCGCTGATCTGCTTGTCGTTGACCTCGGGCTTCGCCGGACCGCCGCCCAGGCTGTCGATGTACGCGGCGAGCTGCGCGATCTGCGTGTCCGAGTAGATCGGCGCCTTGCGGTCGGCCTGCGCGGCCGGAGCGGCCAGCGGCATGCGGCCCGTGGAGACCTGGAAGTCGACCGCGGCGGAACCCACGCCGATCAGGCTCGGTCCCGTGTTCGAGCCCTGAGCGCCGAGCCCGTGGCAGGTCGAGCAGCCCTGCAGGTACAGGGCGCGGCCCTGACGGACCGCCTCGTTGGAATCGGCCGTCGACGCGGCGTTGCCGCCGGGCGCGAGCACCGACCACAGCACGCCGGTGGCGAGCAGCCCGAGTGCCATCACCAGGGCGGACGAGCGTCGTCGCCGCCGCGCGGTCGACACCCGACGGCGCGCACGGCGGCGGCCGAGCAGGCCGGGACGGCCGGCGTCCGGCGTCGCCCCCGAGCCCGCCGTCACCGCGTCGGCCGCGCTGTCCGCGTCGATCGCAGGGTCCGAGCCGGCCTCGTTGTCCGCGTCGGTCGCGCTCTCGACGTCCGTGACGCGGTCAGAAGCGACCGCGTTCTCGACGTCGGTCACGCTGTGGGCATCGACCGCGCTGTCCGCGTCGGCCGCGACCGCAGGTGTGCTCCTGGTCGGCTCCGGCGAGGTGACGGCGTCGCGCGGCGCGGTGCCGGCAGCACGGCCGGCGTCACGGCCGGTATCGCGCGACGATGTGGCCGCGGCCGGTGCGGGATCCGGCGGCGCGTCCGACGATGTGCCTGAAGTGTCAGTCATGTCGCTCACTGGAGGAGGTAGATGGTCGCAAAAAGGGCGATCCAGACGACGTCGACGAAGTGCCAGTAGTACGACACGACGATCGCCGATGTCGCCTTCTCCGGCGTGAAGCGCCCGTACGTCGACCGGCCCAGCACCATGACGAAGGCGACCAGACCACCGATCACATGCAGGCCGTGGAAGCCGGTCGTCAGGTAGTACACCGACCCGTAGGCATGCGACGCCATCGTGAACTTGTTCTCGCCGAAGTACTCGTTCGCCTGGCCGCCGACGAAGATCGCGCCCATGATCAGCGAGATCAGGTACCAGCGGCGCAGTCCGAACACGTCACCACGCTCGGCGGCGAACACGCCGAGCTGACAGGTGACACTCGACAGCACGAGGATCACGGTGAAGAAAAGCGCGTACCCGACGTGCAGCTCCACGGGGCCGTGTTCGGAACCGGCGGGATCACCCGTCACCGGCGGCCAGTTGCCGCTGTTGACCGAACGGATCGTGAAGTACATCGCGAACAGGGACGCGAAGAACATCAGCTCCGACGACAGCCACACGACCGTGCCGACCGAGACCATCGAGGGACGGTTGGCCGTCGGGTGTGGTGGTGGAGCCTTCTCGAGGACGGGGGCTGAGGCCACGTCGGTCATTCTGGCACGCGCCGCGCCAGGCGCCACCGTAGGTTCGACGTTCGGTAGGACTACGACTCGTCGATGACCGGCCCGCAGCTCGGATCAAGACCCCGCACGCCGCATGCAAATGCCTGTGCCACAGGGAAAACCGCAGCTCGGGCGACTGCCCGCGAAGCCGCCCGCACCCATGGGCCGAGCGGGAGCATCCTGACGGATGTTGCGTGCCTCACCCGCCGCAGGTCCTCCGCAGGAGCCGGGTCGGGCGGCATGCCAGCGCCGGGCCAGGTGGCACGGCACCGTGCGCCACACCCACCGCGACCAGCCCCAAATACGCCACGCAGTCATCACGCAACAGAGAGACTGCACTCCGACACCGACTCCCGCACCGCCACCGACACCGACTCCGACACCGACACCGACACCCGCACCGCCACCGACACCGACACCGACACCCGCACCGCCACCGACACCGACACCGACAGCGGCTCCGGCTCCGGCTCCGGCAGCGGCAGCGGCAGCGGCAGCGGCAGCGGCAGCGGCAGCGGCAGCGGCAGCGGCACTCCATCCAGGCGAACGTCACGCTTTGCGGTGGCCTGCCGAGCAAGATCCCGCCAAACAGGTCGCCGTAGGGGGCAAATCGGGCGCGAACACCCCCACGACGACCTACTTGGATCTTGCACTCCCCGCCATCCCATTTCCCCACCACGATCGGTGACATTTCGTTAGGCGGTGACCGATGACTGGTAACCGGTAGCCAGTGATCGATGACCGGTGACCGCCTGGCAGGGACGAAACGGGCGTCGGACGCTACAGCGTGGCCACCGCGATGACCCCGTCGCTAGCCGGACATGGCGGCCAGGGTTCGCAGCCCTTCCGCCGGCAGCGCGATACCGGCCTCGGAGCCGGGATCCACGGCGAGCAGCAGCCCGTCCGACGGCCAGATGCGGCCAAGGGTGGCGATCTGGACAGTGCGGTAGCGATCCACCTCGGGCAGGGCCGCCGCCATCCGCTGCTCGGAGGTGAACGTTGGGACGAACTGCGTCCCGTCCTGGCGCTGCGCGACCGGTAGCTGCAGGACGTCGCCCTGGGAGTCGGACAGGTCCGTGACGTCGTTACCGATGTCGGGCAGCAGGACGTTGGCGAGGGCGAGATCACCGAGCGCGGACCGCTCGTCCTCGCCGTCGGCCAGCCGGCGCAGCGCGACCCGGGCGGCGCTGTTGCGCTCCGCGGCGGTGTCCTGCGCCGGGGCGGTGTCCTGCGCCGGGGCGGTGTCCTGCGCCGGGCCAGGGACCCGATCCGCGACGGGGACATCGTGACGTAGCTGGTCATCGGTCATGGGTGACTCTCCCTTGACGTGGATGAACGTGCTGACGTGTCGTGCCGTAAGCCCTTCGCGTACCCGGCCACGACGCCACCGAACAGCTGCGCGCCGACAAATTGTGTGGTGTTGCAGGCTCTGGCGCCTGCGCTCAGCCCCGCCGGCCCGCTCAGCCCCGGCCAGCCGCGCAGGACGAGGTCAGCCACGCAGGACGAGATCAGCCACGCAGGGCGAGGTCGGCGATCAGCGCGCGGCGGGTCGCGCCGGTCAGCGGCGTCCCGTCGTTGTAGGCGGGATGGTCGATGACGAGCTCCGCGGGGACCTGCGGGTCCCGGAAGGCGTCCCGCGCCGCCTCACCGAGCACGAACCGCACCATGTGCACGGAGACGGTCTCGGACGGCACGTCCGGGTCCTCGTCGAGGCCGGGGATGTCCTCCCCCGCCACCCGGGTCCCGCCGATCTCGAGGAACACGCTGTGCTGCAGGCCCGCGAGCCGGCGCAGCTCGTCGCGCACCGAGGCGAGCACGTCGAGCTCGATGAAGATCGTCGCTGCCAGGACATGGCTGCCCGGCAGGAGGCGGGAGTAGGCCTCGATCTCATGGGCGACGTCGGCCGGCGCCGTGAGCCGCTCGGTGTAGACCATCTCCTGCACCTGGTAGCGCAGGGTCTGCTCGTTCTCGAACTCGGCGACGACGAGGTCCCCGACCCGGACGCGGCGTTCCGCGCGCACCGGGATCATCCGTTGGCGCAGCTCGGGCCGTCGCTGCGCATACGCCTGATGGTCGGTGGTGATGTCGGCGACGGTCAGCGCCATGGCGCAGCCTCCGAGTGTCCAGGTGACGGGATGTTTGGCTAACGGAGTGTCTGGGGGCGCCGGAACGCCCCGATGACAGGAAGACCTGAGTGACGGGTGGGCCCGGATCACGAGAGGGCCCGAGTCACGAGAGGGCCCCAGGGACGGGAGGACCCGGGGGACAAGAGTGCCCGAGGGACGAGAATGCCCGGGGTGACGGAAGGACCTGAGCGACGAGCTGCCTGGGTGCGGAGAGGGTCCGGACGACGGGCATGGGGGAACGGCACCGGCGACCGGTCCTGGATGCGCTGTGCGCGGGACCGGTCGCCGGCTGTGCTGCGTGGCCTGCGGGCTTGGCCCGATCAGGCGTCGGCGGTCTCCTCGGCGTTGAGGGCGTCGAGGGCCCGCTTGAACCGACCGGCGTGGGTCTTCTCCGCGCGGGCGAGCGTCGCGAACCAGTCCGCGATCTCCTCGAAGCCCTCCTCACGGGCGGTCTTCGCGAAGCCGGGGTACATCGCGGTGAACTCGTAGGTCTCGCCGGCCACGGCGCTGGCCAGGTTCTTGGCCGTGGTACCGAGCGGCTCGCCGGTGGCCGGGTCGCCGACCTCGGCGAGGAAGTCCAGGTGCCCGAAGGCATGCCCGGTCTCGCCCTCGGCGGTGTCGCGGAAAAGCGACGACGCGTCGGTGAGGCCCTCGATGTCGGCGCGGCGGGCGAAGTAGAGGTAGCGCCGGTTGGCCTGGCTCTCCCCGGCGAACGCCTCCTTGAGATTCTCGTGGGTCTTGGTGCCGTCAAGCTTCGGCATGTCACGCTCCTTCGCGATGAGTGGCTCCCGCTGAGGTGCTCCCAGCCGGGATGATCACTGTGGGCGCGCCGGTCCCTCGAGACGGGCCGGACCTGCGCCGTGGGCCTGACAGTCCGGACAGATTCCCCGGAACTGCAGGTCGTACCCGGTGATGGCGAAGCCCGAGCGCCGCGCGATCTCCGCCATCATTCCGTCGGGGACGGGGTGATCGAGGTCGACCGCGCGGCCGCAGCCTTCGCAGACCGCGTGGTCGTGGCGACCGACGTTGGCGTCATACCGAGCCGCCGCGCCGCCCCCGAGGTTGAGTTCCAACGCCTGACCGGTCGACACCAACAGCGCCAGGGTGCGGTACACCGTAGCGCTGCCGATCCGCGGCGAGCTGCGGCGCACCCGCTCGTACACCTCGGCCGCGGTCGGATGGTCGTGTGCGGCGCGCAGCACATCGAGGACGGCCATCCGCTGGGGAGTCAGTCGAAGATCGGTCTGGTCGGTCATGGATCACGCCCGTCGGTCCGCGGCGCGCCGCCCCCGGCACCGCCACTGCCCGCGCGGACGGTCCCGGCGATCCGGTCGGTCGGATCGCCGGTCCGGACGGTCAACCCGCACGGGCCGACTCGACCCGCCGCATCGACGCGCCGTACCGACACGCCCGCCCACCGAGGGCAGCACCGGCCGGGGGTACCGCACCGGTTGAGAACGACTCTCAGTATCACAGGTGGATGCCGCTCGGGGCAAACCCGCGCCGCTCGCGCCACCCGGGGCCGCGAGCGGGCCCGACCGGGTAATCTTCGGGACGGATCGCGCCGGTCACCCGGTCGCCCCGTCGTCCGGCGAAGGGCGACGCCAACCCGGTCCCGCGGACGATGCCAGCCCCGGCCATGTGGCCGGCCGGCGTCGCCAGCGGCCGGCCCAGGGGGCGGCGGTCCGCCCAGGCCGCCGGCCGGCGGCGGTCACCACACGGGAAGGCGGCACGCCATGCAGGTGGGAGCGGGGCACGGGAGCGCCGGGCATGGGACTGCCGGCCACGGCGCCGAGACACACCAGGCTGACCCACACCAGGCTGACCCACACCCGACTGGCTCGCACCCCGCTGGCTCGCCCCCGGCCGGCTCGCACCCGGCTGGCACAGACTCGGCCGCCCCGAAGACCATTCTCGTGTACGCAAGCCATGCCGAGGTGCGCGCCCGCATCATCGCGGCCGTCGGCCGCCGGCCGGTGGCGGACCTTGGCCCGCTGGAGTTCGTCGAGGCCGCCGACGCCGCCGAGGCGATCGGTGTCGTCGACCACCACGAGGCCGACCTGTGCGTCTTCGACGCCGAAGCCACCCCCAGCGGGGGCATGGGCCTGTGCCGGCAGCTGAAGAACGAGGTCGCGGACTGCCCGCCGACGGTCCTGATCGTCGCCCGTCCGGACGATCGCTGGCTCGCCACCTGGTCGCAGGCTGACGCCGTCGTCGCCCATCCGCTCGACCCCGCCCGGCTCACCGAAGCGGTCGTGACCCTGTTGCGCGCGCGGGCGGGCGGGGCGGTGGCCCGGCGGCCACTCACCGGCGCCCAACTCGCGGGCTGAGCCGGACCGATGGCCCTCGAAGCGGCCGCTCCCCCCAGCGCGCCCGTTCCCCCAGGCGCTGCCGTTCCCCCAGCTGCTGCCGATTCCCCAGGCCCCGCCGTTCCCCCAGGCGCTGCCGATTCCCCAGGTGCTGCCGTTCCCCCGGGTGCTGCCGTTCCCCCGGGTGCTGCCAACGCCGCGCACGTATCGACCACGACGCCGGCGACCGCGCGGGCCGCCGTGGGCACGGGTCGGGTGCCGAGCTGGCCGGATCTCCTCGGCGCGCTGCTGGCGGGTGAGCGGCTGGATCGTGGCGGCGCGGCCTGGGCCATGGACCAGATCATGGCCGGAGCGGCGTCACCGGCACAGATCGCCGGCTTCATGGTGGCGTTGCGCGCCAAGGGTGAGACCGCCGACGAGATCGGTGGCCTGGTCGAGGGGATGCTCGTCCACGCCGAGCATCTGCGGGTGGCCGACGAGCTGCGGGCGCGGGCCGTGGACACCTGCGGCACCGGCGGAGACCGGTCGAACACGGTCAACATCTCCACGATGGCCGCGCTCGTCGTCGCCGGGGCCGGCACCCCGGTGATCAAGCACGGCAACCGGGCCGCCTCGTCGTCCTGCGGGTCCGCCGACCTGCTTGCCGAGCTCGGGGTGGTCATCGACCTGCCGCCAGCGGGCGTCGCGCAGTCGCTGCCGGTCGCGAACATCGCCTTCTGCTTCGCCCGGATCTTCCACCCGGCGATGCGCCACGCCGGCCCCACCCGGGCCGAGCTCGGGGTGCCGACGGCGTTCAACATCCTCGGCCCGCTGACGAATCCAGGTCGGCCGGGAGCGCAGGCCATCGGGGTCGCCGACCCTCGCCTGGCCCCCGTCGTCGCCCAGGTGCTGGCCGACCGCGGCACCCGCGCGCTGGTCTTCCGCGGCGACGACGGCCTGGACGAGCTCAGCCCGGTGACCACGTCCACCGTCTGGGTGATCCCCGGCGGCGAGGCGGACCCCGGGTCGCTACGCCGCGAGCGCTTCGACCCGCGCGAGGTGGGCATTCACGTCGCCGACGGTGCGGCTCTGCGCGGGGCCGACGCGCCGCACAACGCCGCCGTCACCCGGGCCGTGCTGGCCGGCGAGCCGGGTCCCATCCGGGACGCGGTCCTGCTCGCCGCCGCGGCGGCGCTCGTCGCCGCCGACGGACCAGGCCCGGCACCGATCGCCGAGCAGATCGGCTCGGTCCTCCCCCGCGCCGCTGCCGCCGTCGACTCGGGCGCCGCCCGCACCGTCCTGGACCGCTGGGTCACCGCCAGCCAGGCCGCCGCGGCCACATCAGGCAGCTAGCGCGCTGACGGCGAACGTTCCCGGGTCGTGGGAACCTGGCAGGCGGGGTGCTGGGGATCGTGGGGGTTTCCGGTGCGGCGTCGGGATCGATGGCCGATGCGGCTACCGAGAGGGCCGTCAGCTACCAGGAGGGTCGTCAGCTACCGGGAGGGTCGTCAGCGCCCGAGTGGGTGGTCCACGATCCGTAATGGTCGCCATGATTACCCAGAGCGACCGTCCTTGATGTCTGATTTGTCGGATGCCTGCGCGACAGAAGGACCACGTGGTCGGAGTTACCGGTTTCGTGTCCGATTTGCCCTACCAAAAGGACCCATCGGCGACCCGCGATGTGATCAACGGAGCCGAAGGTGAGCACCGACGGTGACGTCGGTCGTTTCACCACCGCCAAGGTAGATTGCCGGCGCACTAGTGTTGCCGCTGGCGACGTGACGTGGGGGCCGGTAACCACCGAGATGGTTACCGGCCCCCACGGTTGCACAGTGCGGTTAAGGCTGTGGTGCGGTTAAGGCTGGGTTTCGGTTCAGTCCTCGGGCACGGGCAGGTGCCAGAAGTTCTCGAACACCAGGCAGGTCACGAACGCGACCACCATGGCGCCGCCGAGGACGATCAGCCACACCCCGAAGACGAAGCCCATCGCCGCGGTCACGGCGCTGGCGCCGATGAAGAACGGGTAGTAGCTGCCCGGGGTGAAGTGGCCGAGCTCGCCGGCGCCGTCCGCGACCTCGGCGTCCGGCAGGTCCTGCGGGCGCATGCCGATGCGCCGGCCGGTGAACATGAGATAGCCGCCGACGAGAAAGCCCAGGCCCGTGGTGAGGGTGAGGGCCGCGGTACCGGTCGGGTCCTTGGCCCAGAACCAGTACACCAGCGCCGTCACTCCGGCGAACAGGCCGAAGAAGCTGAAGACGATGCCTTCCACCTTCATGAGGTCGCCACCCTCCTAACTGATCTCGGGTGTGGCGTGGTAGTCGACCCGACCGACCGTGGCCGGGAAATGCAGGTCGAACGCGGGCCGCTCGGACCGGATCCGCGGCAGCGAGGTGAAGTTGTGCCGCGGCGGCGGGCAGGACGTCGCCCATTCCAGCGAGTTCCCGTAGCCCCATGGGTCGTCGACGACGGCGAGCTGGCCCTTGCGGTACGAGTACCACAGGTTGTACAGGAACGGCAGCGTCGACAACGCCAGCAGGAACGATCCGGCGCTGGAGAACGTGTTCAGTGTGGTGAACCCGTCGGTGGCGCTGTAGTCGGCGTACCGCCGCGGCATGCCCTTCAGGCCCAGCCAGTGCTGGACGAGGAACGTGGCATGGAAGCCGAGGAACACCGTCCAGAAGTGGACCTTGCCGAGCCTGTCGTTCATCATCCGGCCGGTGACCTTCGGGAACCAGAAGTAGGTCCCGGCGTAGGCCGCGAACACGACCGTGCCGAACACGACGTAGTGGAAGTGCGCCACGACGAAGTAGCTGTCCGACACGTGGAAGTCGATCGGCGGGCTCGCCAGCAGAACACCGGTGAGGCCACCGAACAGGAACGTCACCAGGAAGCCGATGCTGAACAGCATCGGCGTCTCGAAGGTGAGCTGCCCCCGCCACATCGTGCCGATCCAGTTGAAGAACTTCATACCGGTAGGCACCGCGATGAGGAACGACAGGAACGCGAAGAACGGCAGCAGGACCGCGCCGGTGACGAACATGTGGTGCGCCCACACCGCCACCGACAGGGCGCCGATGCCGATGGTGGCAAAAACGAGGCCCTTGTAGCCGAACAGCGGCTTGCGGGAGAACACGGGCAGGATCTCACTGACGATCCCGAAGAACGGCAGCGCGAGGATGTACACCTCGGGATGCCCGAAGAACCAGAACAGGTGCTGCCAGAGCAGGGCACCGCCGTTGCCGGCATCGAACACGTGCGCGCCGAAGCGCCGGTCGGCCTCGAGCGCGAGCAGCGCCGCGGCCAGCACCGGGAAGGCGATGAGTACGAGGATCGAGGTGACCAGGAAGTTCCAGCAGAAGATCGGCAGCCGGAACATGGTCATGCCGGGAGCGCGCAGACACAGGATCGTCGTGATCATGTTGACGCCACCGAGGATGGTGCCAAGACCCGACACCGTCAGGCCCATGATCCACAGGTCGGAGCCGGCACCCGGGGAGTAGATCTCGTTACTCAGCGGCGCGTAGGCGAACCAGCCGAACGACGCGGCGCCGTTCGGGGTCAGGAAGCCCGCCACCACCGCCAGGCTGCCGAACGTGAAGAACCAGTACGACAGGGCGTTCAGCCGCGGGAAGGCGACGTCCGGCGAGCCGATCTGCAGCGGCACCAGCAGGTTCGCGAAGGCGAACGCGATCGGCGTCGCGAACATCAGCAGCATGAGCGTGCCGTGCATCGTGAACAGCTGGTTGTACTGCTCGTTGGAGAAGTACTGCAGCCCCGGCCGGGCGAGCTCGGCCCGCATCATGATCGCCAGAATCCCGGCGAACAGGAAGAATCCCATCGACGTCACGAAGTACATCACGGCGATGTCCTTGTGCGACGTCGTGCGCAGATACCCGAGCAGATTCGTCCGCCTGGGTAGGTGGGATAGTTCGGGTTCGGCGTGGCCGACTCCCGTTTCGTGCACGAGGGTCACTGTCCGCTCCCGGAGGTGGTGGCGGTGACCGCGGTGGGCGCCGCGGCGGCCTGCGTCGACGTCGCCGAGGACGTCGACGAGACGGGAGCGTTCAGCCGCTCCGTGATGAACTTGTCGTACTCGGCTTGGGGCACGACCTTCACGTAGAAGTTCATCCGGTCGTGGTCGGTCCCGCAGAGCTCGGCGCAACGGCCGATGAACGTGCCGGTCTTGGTGACCGTCAGCTCGAACTGGTTGACCCGGCCGGGAATCACGTCCCGCTTGAACAGGAACTCGGGCACCCAGAAGGAGTGGATCACGTCTGGCGAGGTTTCCACGAACCGGATCGAGCGGTTCTGCGGCAGCACCAGCACCGCGGGCTCACCGGGGCGGCCGGTGACCTCGATCTGGTTCTGGCTCGGGCCTGCCGAACCCACCCCGGGGTCGAGGTACTTGAACTGCCAGTTCCAGCGGAAGCCGATGACGTCGACCGTCACGTCCGGGTGCGCGGAGAGCTTGGTGACCTCCGACTCGTCCCGGGCCGTGTAGTAGAACATGCCGACCACGATGACCACCGGCACGACCGTGTACAGAATTTCAACCGGCAGGTTGTAACGGATCTGCCGGGGCAGCACGTCGCTGCGCTTGCGGAACGCGACGACGGCATAAAGGATCATGCCCCAGACCATGACGCCGACGACGAGCGCCGCGATCGCCGAGCCCTGCCACAGATTCAGCAGGCGCGGCGAGTAATTCGTCACACCATCGGGATAACCGAAGTTGGGCCGCTCGCAGGCAGTCGCCGCGATGCCCACGAGCGCGAGCGGCCCGACCAGACGCAGGGTCCGGCGGCTTCGCGAGCGCATGGCGCCCCGCCTGCCGGACGCCCCGCCGGATGCTCCACCGGAGCCAGCCGGCGTGCCTCCGACCTCCGCGACCGGGACCTCCGCGACCGGGACATCCACGGCCGACGGCCGGGTCCGACCGAAGGATCTCCTCACCAGGTCCTGCCTCCCACGACTAGCGGCACGCGGGGGCGACGTGAACGCTGCCCGCCGCCATCCCGCGAAACCCCTTCAAACGCCATGTCACCCCGGTCGATCCCTCCGGACGACATGCTGTCTTCGACACGCTGTAGATGGTGCGGCAGCAGCGTATCTCAGCGGCCCGACAGCTTCTCGCCTCAGGCCCATCAAGGGGCTGTGATGCGCGCCCCCCATCGCTTCGCCAGGGCGTAGCGTCTTGCCCCGTGCCGGCCTATCTCGACCATGCGTCGACCACGCCCCTGCACCCCGCCGCCCGCGACGCGTTGCTGGTCGCGCTGGACGACGGCTGGGCCGACCCGGCGCGGCTCTACCGCGAGGGTCGACGGGCCCGGATGCTGCTCGACGCGGCCCGCGAGACGGTCGCCACCACCCTTGGCGCCCGCCCGGACGAGATCAGTTTCACCTCCAGCGGCACCGCGGCGGCCACCGCCGCACTGCTCGGCGCGGCCGCGGCCCGCCGCCGCGCGGGCGATCTGATCCTGGTGAGCGCGGTCGAGCATTCCAGCGTCCTGCACGTGGCGGCGCACCACGAACAGGCGGGCGGACGGGTCACCGAGGTCGCAGTCGACGGCGTCGGCCGGGTCGACCCCGAGACCTTCATTCCTCCGGCCGGCACCGCCGTGGCCAGCCTGCAGCATGCCAACCACGAGGTCGGCACGCTGCAGCCGGTAGCCGAGGTCGCCGCGCGGCTGCGCGCCGCCGGTGTGCCCCTGCACACCGATGCGGCCGTGACCGTCGGACATGTCCCGGTGAACCTGCGCGAGCTCGGCGTCGACCTGCTCACGGCCAGCGGCCACAAGTTCGGTGGACCCGCCGGCGTCGGAATCCTCGCGATCCGCACCGGCACCCGCTGGCGCAGTCCGGGCCCCACCGACGAGCGGGAGGCAGGCCGGGTCGCCGGCTATCCGGATGTGCCGTCCATCGTCGCGACCGCGGCCGCACTCGCCGCTCGTGCTGGCGAGATCGCCGCGGAGTCCGCGCGTCTGACCGGCCTCGTCGCGGCCCTGCGTCGCCGCCTGCCGGCGCTGATCGACGGGGTCGAGCTGCTCGGCGATCCGGATCCGACCGGGTCGGTGCCCCACATCTGCGCCTTCTCCTGCCTGTACGTGGCGGGAGAAGCCCTGCTCGACGGGCTGGACCGGGCGGGCATTGCCGTCAGTTCCGGGTCGAGCTGCACCTCGGACGCTCTGACGCCGAGTCATGTGCTGGTCGCCATGGGTGCGCTCACCCACGGCAACCTGCGGATCTCCTTCGGCCGGAACTCCACCCAGACCGACGTCGACGCTCTGGTGGACGTGCTGCCCGGCGTCGTGCGCGAGATCCGTGCCCGGTTCGGCGCCGGCGACCTGGACCCATCCGCATGACCGACGGCGGCATGACCGACGGCGGCATGACCGACGGCGGCATGACCGACGGCAGCACGGTGGTGGACGCGCGCGGCCGGCGCTGCCCGCTACCGATCATCGACCTGGCCCGGGCCATCGTCACGGTCGCCCCCGGCGAGACGGTCACCCTGTGGGCGAACGATCCCGCGGCCGGACCGGACGTTGCCGCATGGTGCCGACTGCGGAACCACGAACTGGTGTCGACTGGGGCATTGCCGCCGGACGGCGAGGAGTTCGTCGTGCGCCGCCGGAGCTGACCGAATCCCTGAGCCAGCGGCTCCCGGCCGGGGGTCAGGACGCGGGAAGGTGCTCGGCGATCTCGGCGGCGGCCGCATCCCCGTAGGCCTCGGCAAGCCGCTTGAGCGCGTCGGTCGGGTCGATCTCGTAGTCCTGCGGACCGACCGTCTCCAGCACCAGGGTCGCGATGAGCGTGCCTAGCTGGGCGGCGCGCTCCAGCGGCAGTTCCCAGGACAATCCGGCGAGAAACCCGGCGCGGAAGCCGTCGCCGACGCCGGTGGGATCCGGGGTGTCCCGGGCGGGAACGACAGGAACCCGGATGATGTCGCTGCCCGGGGCCTCGATCACCACGCCGTCCTTGCCATGGGTGGTGACCCGCACGCCGACCGTCGCCAGGATGTCCGCGTCCGACCAGCCGGTCTTGCTGGCAAGCAGGGCCTTCTCGTACTCGTTGCAGAACAGGTAGGCCGCACCGGCGACGAATTCGCGGATCTGCGAGCCGTCGAGCAGGGCGAGCTGCTGAGACGGGTCGGCGGCGAACGCGTAGCCGCGCTCGCGGCTCTCCTGGGCGTGGCGCAGCATCGCCGCGGGGTTGTTCGGGCTGATGATGACCAGGTCGAGCCCGCCGGCCCGCTCGGCGATGGGCGCGAGCTCGATCTCGGCGGCCTCGTCCATCGCCCCTGGGTAGAACGAGGCGATCTGGTTGAGGTCCAGGTCGGTGGTGCAGCTGAACCGGGCGGTGTGCGCGGTCTGGCTGACCCGCAGGGCGCTGGTGTCCACTCCATGGTCGTCGAGCCAGGTGCGGTAGTCCCCGAAGTCGTTGCCGACCGCGCCGACGAGGATCGGGCGCAGTCCGAGACGCCCGAGGCCGATCGCGATGTTGGCAGCCGCCCCGCCGCGACGGACCACGAGCTCGTCGACGAGGAACGACAGGGAGACCTTCTCGAGCTGGTCGGCGAGCAACTGCTCGGCAAACCGCCCTGGGAAGCGCATCAGGTGATCGGTGGCAACGGAACCCGTGACGGCGATATCCACGATGGTGCAGCCTACCGGGTGCCTCGGTGTGGCCTCGGAGCCGCCTGCGTCGCCGTCGTCGGCCCAGTGCCGCCGTCTCGGCGGCTCAGGCGGCCAGAACGAACGGAGCCCGTCACGACCAGGACTGGCCATGACGGGCTCCGACGTTCGATGCGGCGGCCCAACCCCCGTCAGATTCCGGCCAGAGGGATCACCCCGGAATCGCAGACGGCCGGCTCGACCGGCGGTCGGCTCAGTGGAACGAGTCGCCGCAGGCGCAGGAGCCCTGCGCGTTGGGGTTGTCGATCGTGAAGCCCTGCTTCTCGATCGTGTCGACGAAGTCGATCGTCGCGCCGCCCAGGTAGGGGGCGCTCATCCGGTCGACGGCGACCTTGACGCCCGAGAAGTCCAGAACGACATCGCCGTCGAGGGACCGCTCGTCGAAGAAGAGCTGGTACCGCATGCCCGAGCAGCCACCGGGCTGCACCGCGATGCGCAGCTTGAGGTCATCCCGACCTTCCTGCTCCAGCAGGGTCTTCACCTTGCCGGCAGCCGTGTCGGTGAGGAGGACGCTCGAGGACTGCGTCGCGGTCTCCGTCGTGTCCTGAACGGTCATAGGGACTACTCCTGCCCTTGCTGTGACGTGCCTGGCGGGGCCAGGCTCATTGGTTCCGGTCGGGTACTGCGCTTCGGATCGGTCGCACTGCGGTTCAGTCGCACTGCGGTCGGGTGTCGCTTCCGGTACTGCCCGCGACGCCACCGGCTTCCCGGCAGACGCCCCAGGCATCAGACGGCCACTGCGCCGGACTCCGTGCCCGGCAACAACATCCATGCCCGACGACTTCATCCATGCCCAACACTTCATCCATGCCAACACCATCGGACGGGATCCGCTTCCCATCGTAGCGAGACCTCGGGTACCCGACCACGGCGCGACCGCGTCGACCGCGAGACCCCCGTCACCTCGCGTTACGTACCGGCCATGTCCCCGTCCGGCCCCAGCGCCCGGGACCGCCGGCCCACGACGGCAGGCCAGGTGACGCCTTGACCTCCTGACCTGGAACGGTGCCGGGCCGGACACCGCCAGGGCACACGAGGCCAAGGCCTGGGAGTCCCGACATTTCGGGGTTCAGGCGTCACCGGTGATGACCCGGTGACCCCGACGACGAGTCGGCCCCACGCCGGCACATCCGCGCATACGATGCTGTCAGGGGGAGTTAGAGTCTCATCGACCATTCGTCTCATCGACCATTCGAAAGTAGACCGTTCGTAAGTGGACCATCCGCAGACGGCCCCGGCGGGCTCACCGGCCGGCCGGCGCACAGGACAGGCGGCCAGGCCCACAGGCCGGTCGACCGGAGGAGCGCCATGACCACCAACCCGGCCCTCGGGCACGATCCGGACCCGTCTCTGACGCTGGTGGGGGCCGTCCCGTCGCCGCTGGCTCTGCTGCTGCTCGGCCGCGAGGCGGACCCGGCCAGCGAGCGTGGCGTCGACTGCCCGGGTGATCTGCCGCCCGCCGCCGACCCGCGGCTCGCCGCCCGGGCCGCCGCCGCGAAGGCCACGCTCGGCGACAGAGTGTTCGTCCTCGGGCACCACTACCAGCGCGACGAGGTCATCGCGTTCGCGGACGTCACCGGTGACTCGTTCAAGCTCGCCCAGCTTGCCGCGGCCCGTCCCGAGGCCGAGGCGATCGTCTTCTGCGGCGTGCACTTCATGGCCGAAAGCGCCGACATCCTCACCGGAGCGCACCAGCGCGTCATCCTGCCGGACCTCGCCGCGGGCTGCTCGATGGCCGACATGGCCACCGCCGAGCAGGTCGAGCAGGCCTGGGACGACCTGGCTGACGTGGGGGTGGCCGACGCCACCGTGCCGGTCAGCTACATGAACTCCTCTGCCGCCATCAAGGCGTTCACCGGGCGCCACGACGGCACGATCTGCACGTCGTCGAACGCCCGCCGAGCGCTGGAATGGGCGTTCGGCCCCCGGGGCGGCGAGCGGGTGCTGTTTCTTCCCGACCAGCACCTGGGCCGCAACACCGCGATCAACGAGCTCGGCATGACCGAGTCCGACTGTGTCGTCTACGACCCGCGCCGGCCCCGCGGCGGGCTCACCGAGCAGCAGCTGCGCACCGCGAAGATGATCCTCTGGCGCGGCCACTGCTCGGTGCACGGTCGGTTCACCCGGGCCAGCGTGGACGAGGTGCGCTCCCGCGTCCCCGGCGTGACCGTGCTCGTCCACCCGGAGTGTCGCCGGGAGGTGGTCACCGCGGCGGACCTGGTCGGCTCGACGGAATACATCATCGCCGCCGTCGACGCGGCTCCGCCCGGTTCCGCGTTCGCCATCGGCACCGAGCTGAACCTCGTGCGCCGGCTGGCCACCCGCCACCCCGACAAGACGATTGTCTTCCTGGACCGTACGGTGTGTTTCTGTTCCACCATGAACCGGATCGACATGCCGCACCTCGTCTGGGCGCTGGAGTCCCTCGTCCGCGGGGAGACGCCGAACCAGATCACGGTCGACCCGGACGTGGCCACCCCTGCTCGGAAGGCACTCGATCAGATGTTGGCACTGCCCTGATGGCCCTGCTCAAGCGCCGCGGCGGCGCCGATCCGGACGTGTCCGATGCTGCCGGCACGGCCACGGGATCCGCCGAAACCGCCGTCGAGCTGACGGGCGAGTTGGTGCCGGACGACGGCCCGCGCCGCACCGCCGGCAAAGGCCGGCCGACACCGAAGCGCTCCGACGCCCGGGCGGCCCGGACGCAGACCACCGCGACGGCGAAGAAGCCCGCGAACCGGACCGAGGCGCGTGCCACCCGGCGCAAGCAGAGCCAGGACTACCGGGCCGCGATGATGTCCGGGGACGTCAGCCGGCTACCACCGCGCGAACGCGCCCCTGAGCGGGTGCTCGCCCGGGACTTCGTCGACACCCGGATCAACGTCGGCCCGTTCTTCCTGATCGCGGCGGTCCTCTACTTCGTCGGCGGTCTGGTTCCGATCGGCACCGTGCGGTTCGCGGCGACAATCCTCATGCTCGCCGGGATCGTCGCGGTGGTGGTCGACTCGATCGTGCTGTCGTGGCAGGTCAGCAAGCGGATCACCGAGCGTTATCCGGATTCCCGGGTCCGGGTGCGCGCCTACGCCGCCCAGCGCGCCCTGCTCCCCCGTCGCTGGCGCCTGCCCCGCCCGCGCGTCTCCCGCGCCGACCCCAGGCCGTAGCCCGATCGCGTGCGGCGTCGGGCGCCCGATGCCGCACCCCCGGCCGCAGCTGTGCCGCCGCGGAAGGCGTGCTGCCACGCTCCCCGACGTCGACCGGGAAACCATTTCCTTGCCCTCTTCGCCCTCCTGGCCTCTGTGCCGGAGCGCAACGGGCTCGGCGACGATGCACCGGCGCCGCTCGACCTCGCGCCGATCACCGATGGCTCAGCCCCAGGGACAGCAGGCGTGCCATCAGTCGGGCCGAAAGCCGACTCGCGGGGTGGATGCCATAACCTCACTCCGCGGCGGGAACAACGACCGCGAAGCGGCGGGAACAAAGACCGCGAACGGAGGCGGCGATGCACCATGATCCGGCGCTCCTCCTCAGGCAGGTTCGCGATCTGGTCCTGGACCCGAAAAGAATTCTCGGGCAGCGTGTGGTCTGGGTCGCCGGCCGGGTCATCGGCTCCGACAGCGTGGTGATGCTGTACCGGGAATGGCCCGACGGCCCCGTCATCGGCAGGCATTACGTGGTCCCCGAGCTTGCCTCGCTGTTCGATGCGGACGTGACCACCGAGCGGCTCGCGGAGATCATCTTTGTCGACGAGATCACCGACCCGGGCGACCCCGGCGAGCATCTCGATGTCGACTGGGCGAACGGCCTGGTCCCGGACCCCTCCGCCGTCACCTGGTGGACCTGAGCGGCCGTCCTGAGGTGCGCGCGGGGGCCTGTCCCCGTGGCGTTCCAGGGTGCCGGGGCGTCGAGGCGACGCGACACTCGGCGGGCGGCCTGGGCAGTGATGACCGGTCCAGTCCGCGAGTCATAGGTTGGTCGGGTGAAACATCGACGTCTGGGACGTAGCGGCCTGTCCGTCAGCGAGATCTCGTACGGGAACTGGATCACCCACGGAGACCAGATCGAGGCGGAGGCGGCGATCTCCTGCGTACGCGCCGCCTTCGACGTGGGGATCACCACGTTCGACACCGCCGACGTGTACGCCGGCACGCGGGCTGAGAGCGTGCTCGGCGAGGCCCTGGCCGGGATGCGCCGCGAGTCGTACGAGCTGTTCACCAAGGTCTTCTGGCCGACCGGTCCCGGCGAGAACGACAAGGGGCTCGGCCGCAAGCACATCATCGAGTCCGCGCACAACTCGCTGCGCCGGCTGCGCACCGACCATCTCGATCTCTACCAGGCCCACCGTTACGACCCGTCGGTTCCGCTGGAGGAGACCCTGCGGGCGTTCGACGACCTCGTCCGCGCCGGGAAGGTGCTCTACGTCGGCGTGTCCGAGTGGACCGGCAAGCAGATCACCGACGCCGTGCGGATCGCCGGCGAGCTGGGTCTGGACCGGATCATCTCCAACCAGCCGCAGTACTCGATGTTGTGGCGCACCATCGAGACCGATGTGGTGCCCGCCAGCGAGCAGGCCGGCATCTCGCAGATCGTCTGGTCACCAATCGCCCAGGGCGTGCTGACCGGCAAGTACCTGCCCGGCCAGCCGCCGCCGAGCGGCAGCCGCGCCACCGGTCAGACGGGCTCGGGGTTCATCGCCCGGCTGCTGGACGACGACGTGCTGACCGCCGTGCAGAACCTCAAGCCGATCGCCGCCGACGCCGAACTGTCGATGGCGCAACTCGCCGTCGCCTGGGTGCTGCAGAACGACAACGTCGCCTCGGCGATCATCGGCGCGTCCCGTCCGGAGCAGGTGCAGGAGAACGTGAAGGCCTCCGGCATCGTCCTGGACCCGGCGATCCTCAAGCGCATCGACGACGTCCTCGCCAACGTCGTCACCCGCTGACCGACGCGCAACCCCACCGACGCGCCATCCCTGACCGGCACAGCATCTCCGAGGGCACAGCATTTCCGACCGGCGCGGTAGCTGCCGACCGGCCGTGCCACCCGCTGATCAGCTGGGTCACCGGGTCCGGACAGGTCGCTTGCTGCGGCACCGGCAACCTCCGGTTATGGATTGCCCTCGCCCCGGCCTGCGCTGACCTCCCGACCTACGCGGCGAACGCCTCGACGATCGCCGCGTAGGTCCGGTCCAGGTCGGAACCGGGCAGGTACCGCCCGTCCAGTTCGAGAATGACGGCGCCGTGAGTCGCGGCCCAGAGCGCCTGCGCTCGGTATGGGTCTCCGGTCGCCCGGTAGAACGGCTCCCCCGCCCACTGCTCGAGCCCGGCCGAGAGCTCCGCCCGAGGCAACCGGCCGGCGGTGCACAGCCGGTAGAGGTTTGGATGACCTCGGGCGAATCCTCGGTAGGCGTCTACCAGGACCGCCACCGCGTCGCAGCCGTCTGTCTGGTCCACCGCGTCGTGCAGCAGGTCGCCAACGTCGACGAGGACGGTGTTGATGATCCCCGCCGCCAGCGCGTCCTTACCGGCGAGATGTTTGTAGAGCGATGGCGCTCGGATGCCCAGCACCTCGCCGATCCGGCGCATGGTCAGCGCCTCGATCCCCTCCCGCTCAAGCACGTCGCCCGCGGCGGCGAGAATCTCGAGGACCCGCGCCGAGAACTGCGGCGGCTCAGGTCGGGCGGCAGTCCGCGGCAGCGGCAGCGCCGGCAGCAAGGGCGGTTCCAGCAGCGAGGACCGCACCGATGGCAACCGCAGCTTCGCCGCCGACGATGGCTGCGATGGTGGCTGTGCCAACGATTGCGGTGGCAATGGCTGTGCTGACGGTGGCGGCGATGGCGGTGGCGGCGATGGCGGTGGCGGTGGCGGTGGCAGCGGTGTCACTGCGGGGTGAGAGCGAAGACAGGGTGGCGATGCGCGATCCGCCGGATCTCCTCATCGCTCGACTCCGGGCCGACACCGTCGAAGAAGACACCTACCTCGGACTTCCACCGCTTCAGATAAGCGCGCAGCACAGCGACGCTGTCCTCCGGCGCCACCTCGTCGGCGTGGAAGGAGGTGCGGTTACGGCCGAGCAGCAGCGCGAGTTCCCCGCCTGCGGCGCGCACGTTACGCACCCACTGCCCGTGCCCGCGAGCGGACACGAGGTACTGCCGGCCGTCGAGCACCAAAAGGTTCACGGGAGTCCGCCGCGGCTCACCACTGGTACGGCCGCGCACTTCCAGCACCCGGCTGCCGAGCAGGCTCACGCCAGCGCGGGTGAACGCGGCGACCAGCCGGTTGGCGATGTTGCGGGTGAACCATCCGGGCGCGCGGTAGTGGTCCGTCATGATCCTTAAACCTCCAGAGCAGGAATCTCCAGCATGAAGCTAACGACGTTATCCATAGCGAAAGCTAACAGCGTTAGCCACTGCTTCGTCAAGTCCTCCGATCAGGTGACCGGGCGAAGGGTCATCGGCCCGTAGACGCGACGGCCGGCGTCCAGCAGTGTGACCTGGGCGACTCCGGCTTCGAACAGCTCCCGCCAGGTCTCGCCGAGCCAGGTCTCGGCGTCTCCCTGACTGGTGAACGACTCGGAACCAGCCGCACCCCCGACCGTCGCCGTCGCGCCGTCGTCCCCCTCATAGCGCCAGGTCCAGGTCATCCGCCGGCCCCTCCCACTCGTGTGGATGCCCGCCGCTCGGGCCACCCGCGATCACCCGGCCGCACGGCCGGTGACTCATCCAACCGCGCGCACCGGTCACCGGGACGACCCGGCAGGCGGAACACCAGTGCCGAACGCCACCCGGGCATCGGCCACGCGTACCCGCGATGTGGTCCACCCGCTACTGGCGCGGGCGGGGGCAGGCGGGTCAGGATGTCCCCGACGCCGGTAACGTCAGTCCGGTCGCCACGGCAAAGGCGCCGCGCTGGCACCATGTCAACGCTGGCACCGTGCCAGCGCCACGCTCCGAACGCCGCACCGCCCTGCCAGCGCCGATGATCCACCAACATCCGTCATCACGGGGAGGAACGACCCGCGTGGGTACCGTCCGCACCGCCGCAGTTCTCGCCGCCGAGTCCGCGGAGCATAATCCGCCGCTGTCCTGGTGGGCTGCGGTCATCGTCACCTTCGCGGCAATCATTCTGCTCGCGATCGTGCTCACGGCGATGACCCGCTGGGAACGCAAGCGCCACCCGCACGCCTGAGCGCTTCGGTGCGCGCGGACCGGGCCGCGGCCGACAGAGCTGCAGCAAACATGGCTGTGGCAGACACTGGGGCAAGCATGGCTCACGGCACCATCGCTGCCGGCGCAGTCGTTACCAGCGCGACTGCTGTCAGCGCGGCCGTGACGAACACGCCCGCAGGGCACTGAACGCGGGTGCGTATCCGGCTGCTCGGTACAGGCTCGGCAGACGGCTGGCCGAACCCGTGGTGTGACTGCGCGTCCTGCGCCTGGGCACGCGAGCACAACGAGATCCGCGGGCAGACCGCGATCCTCGTCGACGATGTGCTGCTTGTCGACTGCGGTCCCGACGTACCCCGTGCCGCGGCCCACCAGGGCGTGCGCCTGTCCGGGCTGCGGCATTTGCTGGTCGGCCACGCCCACCCGGACCATCTCGGGCCCGAGTGCCTCATGTGGCGGTCCTGGTCGACAGCGTCCGGACGGCCACTTGACGTCGTCGCCCCGCCGGCCGCACTCGAAGTGTGCCGCGCATTTCTGACCCGCTGGGAAGGGGCGGATCCGGAGCGTGCGGGCGCCCCGCTGCACTTCGTCGAGGCGGTCGCGGGCAGGACACTGCGGCTCGGCGATGCCGGGACGAGGTACGAGATCCGTCCACTGGCGGCCCTGCATGGCGACGCCAGCATCGGCCCGGCTGTCCTCTTCGACATCACGGCGCCAGATGGCGGCCGCGTGCTCTACGGATGCGATACTGCGGCTCCCCTGCCCGCCGCGACACTCGCCGCGGTCGAAGGCCGCGCGTACGACGTGGTGGCGCTGGAGGAGAACAACGGCGACCGCCCCGGCTTCGGCGAGCATCTTGGCCTCGACAGCTTCGGCGAACTTGTCGGTGAGCTGCGCCGCCGCGACGCGATCGTCGAAACCACCGAGATCCTCGCCGTCCACTTGAGTCACCGCAACCCGCCGGGCGACGAACTCGCCCGGCGCCTGGCCCACCACGGCGCCCGCGCTCCCCGTGACGGCGAGACCCTCGACCTCACGCCGCGCGCCCGTTCTGACTGCCAGAGCAGCGCTGACGGCGATCCCGACGCTGCCAGCCAGACCAACGCCGACGGCCGCGTCGGTCGTTCCGTCGTCGGCGCCCACGAACGCAGCTCAGGGCGCGAGGCGAAACCGATTCGGCTGTGTGACGGCACGCCGGCCGTGGCAGCGCCACCGCGACGCACGCTGGTGCTCGGGGGCTCCCGTTCGGGGAAGTCGGCCGAGGCCGAGCGTCGGCTGCTGGCCGAGCCCGAGGTGGTGTACATCGCGACGGCCGCACCACCGGATCCGGCCGACTCCGAGTGGTTCGCACGGATCTCCGCGCACCAGGCCCGGCGCCCGCCCGCATGGACGACGGTCGAGACCCTTGACCTGGTGCCTCTGCTGCGCACGCCCGGGCCACCACTGCTCATCGACGGCATCGGCCTGTGGGTCGCCGCCCACCTCGACGTCCTGGACCCGAGCCCCCCGGACCTGGACGCCGCACACCCGGGCTCCCCGGACGCCGCCGGCGCGTCCGCCCGAAACAGCAGGGCTACCGACATCGCCGCTGCCGGCAGGGGTCTCGACGACCGCATGGCGGAGCTTGTCGACGCGTGGCGGATCACCCCGCGACGGGTGGTGGCCGTCTCCGACGAGGTCGGCTCCGGAGTCGTTCCGGCGACGGCCGCTGGTCGTCGATTCCGCGACGCGCTTGGCCGGGCCAACGCGGCCCTCGCCGCCGCCTGCGACGAGGTGTGTCTGGTCGTCGCAGGCATCGTGGTTCCGTTGTACCCACGGCGGCCCGGCCAGGACTGACCGACCCGACACGCCGGCAACAATCTTCTCATCGGCCCGCGACACGCCCCATCATCACACGGAAAAGAGATCTGGCGGCGGTTGGCTGTAGGGATTGCGCCGGGGCCGACGCAGCGGATCAATCGACGCGGGCGGGATGAACGTGGGCCGCCGATCCTCCTCCACCACAATCTCCCACCCCTCCCGATGCACCCGACCATGATGTCTTTCACACAGCAACACCAGATTTTCCAACGCCGTCGGCCCGTTAGCAAGCCACGAGACGATATGATGCGCCTGACACCAGGGAAGGGTGACGTAAGTTACACCTGTAAAATGGGTCTCTGACCTGCGGCTTTATGGCATCTTCCCCACGCAACCATCCTCGATCATGCGGCCACGCGGCGCTGATGATCTATGCACCACGCGCGGACGGGGCGCACCCCGCCCACCGTGCTTGCTATTGCAAGCGGCCTTGCTAGCAGATGGTGAATGTGGTCGTGGCGGTGTGGATGTCGATTCCTGGCACCGGTCTGGGCCAGGATGCGCCCTGAATTCCTTGTTTAGTGTTGGTGTCCGCGACCCGTTTCTGTGTGGCGGTGCGATCGTTCGCGGTTTGTGACAGAGGTGATTTTGCCATTCGTCAGGGTGAGTTGGCCGCGGATCATGGCGAGGTGTAGCCAGTTGGTGAGTCGATTCGCTGGGATGCCGAGTCGCTGGGCCACGGTTTCAATGGCGGCGGGATTGTCGGGCTGCGGGGCGAATGCGGTGATGGCTGCCCAGATGTCGTCATTGCTGGGTGGGGTGGTCAGGGTCTGTCGGGCGCGGGTTTCGCCAGTGGGGGTGAGTTGCCATCGATGGGTGTCGGGGTGGTCGCCCCGGTGTAGGTGGAGGTGTCCGGCGCCGACGAGCATCGAGAGGCAGAGCAGGAGCCAGAGCCGGTGGGTGGGTTGGGTGGGGGTGTCGAGGTGGGTCGCGATGCTGTCGGTCGTGGCTGTCCGACCCTCGGATGCGAGGTGGATGAGCGTGACCCAGAGTTCCCGGGGGCGGGGGTGTCCGGGGGCGGACCGGCTGTCGTCGGGGTGGTGGTGTTCGGTGAGTCCGCTGGCGTCGTAGGTGGTGGTGTTCGCGGTGCGGCTCAGGGAGACCAGGCCGAAGCGGAGTAGGACCACGAGCATCCGTGCGGTGTCGGATGGTGGTGCGGTGAGCAGTTTGGCAAGCTCGGTGGTGGTGAACGTGCCGGAACCGGTGAGAGCGGCCCGGGTGTGAACGGCGGTGAGCGCGGAGACGACCGCGGCGGGGGTGAGTGCGTCCAACGCGGTGGGCCGCGTTTTGTGGTCCGGTGTCGGGTCGTTCATCGGCGCGGGGCCGGTCTGCGGCCGATCGGGCTGGGCTGGTTGAGGACTGTGGGTGGTTCTGCGCAGGGGTTGGCGCGGACGGCGGCAACGACCGGCTGCCA
Source organism: Frankia sp. AiPa1 (assembly GCF_023243075.1). Classification (GTDB taxonomy): domain Bacteria; phylum Actinomycetota; class Actinomycetes; order Frankiales; family Frankiaceae; genus Frankia. The sequence goes on from NZ_JALKFZ020000183.1 coordinate 65,345, forward strand.
GACCCGTTCGGGCAGGTAAGGGACGTTGAGGGGGAAGCGGTGGATGACAACGCCGATGGTGGTGGGACTGGCGTCGTACATGATCGTCACATAGTCGCGTGGTGGGGCGGACGTGTCCGTGAACTGGTCGGGTGGGGTCATGAGGACTCCTGAGAGGCCACCCGCCCACGGCCGATTTCCCGAGCGGTAGGTCGGGGGAGCCATGGCCGTGGGCGGGACGGCTGGTGCGGGGCGGGTCAGATCAGGGCGCGGAAGTCCTCCGCGCTGTTCAGTAGGGCCGCCCATGTCTGCCTGGTGAAGGTGAGGGCGGTGCCGTCGGGGTCGTGGGAGTGGCGCAGGACGACCCCTCCCGAGAGGGCGGCGGCTTCGATGTACATGCCGGTGGGTGTGTAGCCGCTTCTGAGCCAGATCAGATCGTCAAGGTCAACGCCGTCCACGCTGGGCCGTGGGGGCTGGTCACCCGGGGGCGGGGCCATGAGGACTCCTTTCCGTCCCGTCCGGTCGGGAGCGGCTCCGCTCGGACGTGGGTGTGAGGGGGGCAGGGCTGCCCGGCCCGTGCCGGCGGGGGTGCAGGTGACGCGTGCCGACAGGGTGCTCGGTGACGGCACGCCGCTGGGGGCAGGGCAGCCCCGAGGGGCACCGCCCAGCTCGGGGAGAGAACCGGGCGGTGGTTCAGGGACCGGCGATATGCCCGAGGGGGACGATCCGGTAGCCAGCGATACCGGTAAGGGTTCGGGCATACTCCTCGGCTTGCCGGGCGGTATCCCATCCACCCAGTGCCTCCACCGGCTGATCATCCGCATTCAGGACGATCACGGCGTAGGAGACCAACTCTCCCCCCGTGACAGCAGTCATGGGAACACCGCGCCACGAAAGGCCGGGTCGGCGGGTGGGCAGCAACGGCGCGCCCGCTACCGTGCCCGGTCTACGCGGAGCTGGTAAGGCCACGACGAGACCTCCGTCATAGGCTCTGGTCAGTCCCGCGAAGACCGACAGGGAAGCACGAACATCAGCGTTGTGCCGGAACGGCCGGACAGCCCGTCGTTGGACGTGGGGTCCGTGAGCGTCGCGTCCGCGGGCACGAGAAGCGCGATTGCCGACGTCTGTCGCCGCCTCCTGAAAACTGACCCCCCAGGGGGCTGCGAAATCTGACCCCCTGCTGGTGTAGGAGGGGTGCTGAA
>NZ_JALKFZ020000159.1 GCF_023243075.1 Frankia sp. AiPa1
CTCGCCGTGATCGCCTGCGGAGACGGAGTGAGACCGCCCCGCTCCTAGAGCGGGGAGGCATCTGTCAGTGAAACAGGGAAACCCGACCGTGAGGAAGGGAATCCCCGGCCTTCAGGCCGGGGAGGATGTCAACCTCGGCTGATCGTCGGGACGGGCCGCGGCCGGGCTGGGAGGATCGGCGGGTCCGCGGTTCACCCTCGGTAGCGGGGAGTGTGGCATGGGCGAGATGTCGTCGACGTCGCCAACCAGCGGCAGGCGCCCGGAGCAGGCCGGCGGTGCGAGCGTGGCAGGGGCAGGCACGCCAGCGCCGCACGCGCCGGCGCCCGGCAGACCAGCACCCGATGCGCTGGGGACGGACGCGTCCGGGACCGGTTCGCCACGGGCAGGCGCGGTGGCGACCAGACGGCCGATCGGCGTCGTGGGGCTGGGCACGATGGGGGCGGGCATCGCCGTGACGCTGGCTCGGGCCGGCTTCACGGTGATCGGCGTTGAGCGGGACGCCGACGCCCTGGTGCGCGCCCGAGAACGACTGGAACGGTCCCTGGAGCGCGCCGCGGACCGTGGGCCGCTCGATGCCGCCAGCCACCATGCCGCCGGCCAGGCTGTCGCCGCACCCGATGGGTCCGGGCGGGACAGGCCCGGGCGGGAGACCATGGCGCGGCGCCTGCGTCTCGGCGTTGATCCCGCGGCGGTCGTGGCGGCGGGGTGTGGGCTGGTCATTGAGGCCGTCGAGGAACGGATGGACGCCAAGGCGGCGCTGCTCGCCCGCCTCGACGGGATCTGCCCGCCGGACGTGGTGCTGGCGACCAACACCAGCTCGCTGTCGGTCCTGGAGCTCGCCGCGGGCTCCGGACGGCCGCAGCGGGTCCTCGGCATGCACTGGTTCAACCCGGCGCCGGCGATGCGCCTGGTCGAGGTGGTGCGCACGGTCGTGACCGATCCTGATGCCCTGGCCATGGTCGTCGAGGTGGCGCGGGCAGCCGGCAAGACCACGGTGGTGGCAGCCGACCGGGCCGGGTTCATCGCGAACGCCCTGCTGTTCGGCTACCTCAACGACGCGGTCCGGATGGCGGAGGCACGGTTCGCCACCCCCCAGGACATCGACGCCGCGATGCGGCTGGGCTGTGGGCATCCGATGGGACCGCTCGCCCTGCTCGACCTCATCGGTCTGGACGCCGCGCAGGAGATCCTGGCCTCGATGCACGCGCGGACCGGCGACCGGCGGCACGCCCCGGCGCCGCTACTCGGCCAGCTCGTGGCCGCCGGCCTGCTGGGACGCAAGTCCGGTCGGGGCTTCCACCGCTACCTCCCGACCGGTGATCAGCCGGCGCTCGGCGGCCCGCCCACCGGCACCGATCGTCCGGCGGGAGGGCGTGTGGCGGGGGAGCCTTCGGCGGTGCGGGTGTGCGGGGTGGTCGGCGGCGGGACGATGGCGTTGGGGATCACGCAGGTCCTGGTGCGCAGCGGGCTGGATGTCGTCGTGCGGGTCCGGCGTCCGGATGCTGCCGACCCCGATGCGGCGGACGGGGTGCGGGGACGCCTGGATGCCGCGCTGAGCGCGGCCGTCGCCCGGGGACGGTGCTCACCGGCGCAGCGGGCGCAGGCGCTGGGCCGGTTGCGGACCACCACCGACCTCGGCGAGCTCGGCGACTGCGACGTCGTGCTCGAGGCCGTGGTCGAGGATCTGGCGGTCAAACGCGCACTGTTCACCGATCTGGACAAGGTGGCCCGGCCGGGCGCGGTGCTGGCGACGACCACCTCGTCGCTGCCGGTCATCGAGTGCGCGACGGCGACCAGCCGTCCCGAGGACGTCGTCGGCATGCACTGGTTCAATCCGGCGCCGGCGATGCGCCTGGTCGAGGTGGTGCCGACCGTGCTGACCGGCGCGACCGCGACCGCGACGGTGCTGGCGCTGGCGCGCGCGGCCGGGCGGCATCCGGTGCGCTGCGCCGACCGGGCCGGGTTCATCGTCAACGCGCTGCTGTTCCCGTACCTCAACGACGCGGTGCGGATGGTCGCGGCGCACCACGCCACGATCGACGACATCGACACGGTGATGACGCTCGGCTGCGGCCATCCGATGGGCCCGTTCGCGCTCGCCGACGTGGTCGGGCTGGACGTCACCCTCGCCATCACCAGGTCGTTGTACGAGCAGTTCCACGAGCCGGGCCTCGCGCCGGCGGGCCTGCTCGAGCAGCTGGTCCGGGCGGGCTTCCTCGGCCGCAAGACCGGCCGTGGCTTTCGGGCGCATCCCCGTCATTGAGTAGCCCGGTGCGTCGGGGAGGTCAGCCGCGGCGCATTAGAATGTCGCCGGTCGGCGGGAAATCCCGGTTCGAGGGCAGGCCGGTCCGAGGCACACGAACGTGTGGACACGGGCCTGTCCGCACGGACCTGTGCCCGCGGGATCCGACGCAGACGAACCGACGTGCCCGGCCCTGTGCCGCCGGACCAGCGCGGACGGGCTGATCCAGGAGGTGGCACGGCGGGGATGGTCACGCTCGACAAGGATGCCCTGCGGGCGTTCGGCCGGGAGGTCGTGACGTTCCTGCCCGACCTCATCGTCATGTTGCGTCGGGTGGTAGCCGATCCGAGGGTGCCCCAGTCGGCGAAGGTGGAGGCCGCGGCGGCGCTGGCGTATCTCGCGTCGCCCAAGAACCGGCTGACGAACATGATCCCCGTGGTCGGCCAGCTCGACGATGTCGCGATCGTGGCGTTTGCGTTCCGCCGGCTGGTCGTGGGCGCGGGCGAGCCGATCCTGCGGGAGCACTGGCGTGGCGGCGACCGCGGTTTCCAGGTGCTCATCGGCGCCTCCGCGGCGCTGGCGAGCCCCGCGGGCGCGTTGCGCAAGGCTAAGGTGGCCCGCTCGCTCGTGACCGCCGGCATCGAGCGGGTGCGTCCGGGCAGCACGGGTCGGGGCGGCTCGGGCTCGGGTTCCGGCGGCGGGCATGACGCGGCGGGGGATCCGCAGCGCATCGTCGACGGCGAGGTCGTGGGGCGGGCCGAGTGGGTGGACGGGCCTGAGCCGTCCAGGCGCTTGGACGGCGGGCGGGACGGCGGCCGCCGGGCACGGCGGAACCAGTCCGGTCCGTCGGATGGAACCACTCGCGGGTGACGCGCGGGGCCCGGCGCGGCGGGGGCGCGCAGCGGCGGGGCTCCGCTCGGGGCGGGGCGCGCGGGCGCAGGCGGGAACCGGATCGCGACCTGGACGGCGGACGCGGCGCGGACGGCGGGCGCGGCGCGGACGGCGCGGGCCGGCGTGCGGCCACGTCCCGGTCAGACGGGCAGCAGGGGCGCCCGTGGTGGTTCCCCGACCCGGTGGTGCGGCTGCGGGACGGCGAATGGACCGTTCGCCCGCTCAGCGGCGCGGCGTCGGTGAAGGTCTACCGATGCCCGGGCTGTGACCACGAGATCCGGCCAGGCACACCCCATCTGGTGGTGTGGCAGGCGGAGCGGGTCGAGGACCGTCGGCACTGGCACAAGGGCTGTTGGGAACGGCGCTGCCGCGCATCCCGCCCAAAGCCGGACAGGGCCGGCTGACGCCGTGACCTGGGGCCGGCTCGTGGCGGGGTGGCTCAGACGCCGCGGCCGGCGGCACCGGCCGGAGCCGGGAGGGCCGGCGTCTCGGCGCCGATCGCCTTGCGGTCATCCATCGGGGCGGCCTCGATCGAGGCGATCGAGGCGCTGGCGGCGGTCAGCTTGTCGCGCAGCGCGCCGAGCTGGGTCGTCACCTGGTCGCGCAGGGCGGCGAGCTGGGTGGTGACCTGCTCGCGCTGGCGCTCGAGCTCGCCCAGGCGGCGCCTGGACTCGTCCTCGGCCGCCTGCGCGGTCGAGCGGGCGATCTCCACGATCCGCTCGGCCTCGCCGCGGGCCGTGGAGACGATCGAGGCGGCCTGCTCGTCGGCGTCGCGCAGGGTCTTCTCCCGCGCGGCCTCGGCCTCGGTGACGATGCGCCGGGCCTCCTCGAGCCGGTCCTCGGCCTCCCGGGTCCGCTCGGCGCGGACGGTGGCGGCCTCCTCCTCGGCAAGCTGGAGGATCTGGGTGACTCGGCCGCCGAACTCCTCCCAGGCGGGACGGTTGGCGGCCAGGTCGTCTCGCACCCGGGCTGCCTCACTCGCCGCCTCCGACGCCGCGGCCTCGGCTGCCGCCCGGTGCGCCTCGGCCTCGTGGAGCTGCTCGGTGAGCCAGTTCACGTGGTGGGTGACCTGGTTGGGGTCGTAGCCACGACGCACCAGGTCGAACGCGGGGGTCCCGCCGGACTCGCCGGCCATCGGGATGAGATCGGTGTGCTCGGTCATAGGGCCCCAGCATCTCAGACCGTCGAGGCGAGCGTGAGGCCAGCTCTCGTTTGGGCTCGTCGCGAATTCCTCGGCTACACGCCGCGGAACCGGTTGATTGCGGTCAGGTGGCGGGCCCGCAGCTGTTGATCCCGAACGCCAAGCCCTTCCGACGGCGCGAGGCACAGCACGCCCACCTTGCCCTGATGGACGTTGCGATGCACGTCCCAGGCGGCCTGGCCGGTTTCGGCGAGCGGGTACACCCGGGACAGCGTGGGATGGATCATTGCCCGCTCGAGGAGCCGGTTGGCCTGCCAGGCCTCGCGGTAGTTCGCAAAGTGTGTGCCGATGATCCGCTTAAGATTCATCCAGAGGTAGCGGTTGTCGAACTCGTGCTGAAAGCCGGTCGTGGACGCGCACGTGACGATCGTCCCGCCGCGGCGCGCCACGTAGACGGAGGCCCCGAACGTTTCTCGGCCGGGATGCTCGAACACGATGTCCGGGTCGTCTCCTCCGGTGAGTTCGCGGATGCGGCGGCCAAACCGCTGCCATTCCTTCGGGTCCTGGGTGTGCTCGTCCCGCCAGAACCGGTATCCCTCGGCGGCCCGGTCGATGACCAGCTCCGCGCCGAGCGCGCGACACAACCGTGCCCTGTCCGGCGAGGAGACCACACACACCGGAATTGCGCCGCCACGCAGCGCGAGCTGGGTGGCGAAGGAGCCCAGGCCGCCCGAGGCGCCCCAGATCAGTACGACATCGCCCTGCTTCATCGCGGCCCCGTTGGCGGAGACCAGCTGCCGATAGGCCGTCGAGTTCACCAGGCCGGGCGCGGCCGCCTCCTCCCAGGCGAGATGGGCGGGTTTGGGCATGAGCTGGTTGGCCTTCACGAGGGCAAGCTCGGCCAGGCCACCGAAGTTCGTCTCGAAACCCCAGATCCGCTGCTCCGGATCCAGCATCGTGTCGTTGTGACCATCCGCGCTTTCGAGCTCGACCGACAGGCAGTGCGCCACCACCTCGTCCCCCGGGGACCAGACGTGCACTCCGGGCCCTGTCCGCAGCACAACTCCGGCCAGATCGGAACCCACGACGTGGTAAGGCTGGTCATGGCGGGCGGCGAGCGGGGACGTACGTCCGTAGCGGGAGAGAAAATCGAAGGTCGGCACGGGTTCGAAGATCGATGTCCAGACCGTGTTGTAGTTCACGGAGGAGGCCATGACCGCCACCAGTGCCTCCCCGGGGCCGAGCGCGGGGGTGGGCACCTCGTCGAGGTGCAGCGAGCGGCGGGGGTCCTTCTCCCGGGAGGGCAAACCCTCGAACATCGCCGTCTCGTCGCGGCGCACGACCGTGCCGCGGTACGACTCCGGGATCTCGAACTGGGCAAACTCGGCCCGACGGGCGTCGGACGGTGGGAGTGCGGTGATGATCGCTTCGACGATGTCCTTCACGTTTGGCCTCCGACGATGGCTCTGCGGTCCCGGGCACCCGGCGGCGGGGCCCGGGAGCTGGCGGGTGGGGAACGGATGACGGGCGGGCGACGCGTGCGGCGGGCCGGGCGGAGCGGGGAGCGGTGGCGGGAGGTGGGGGCTGTCTGTTTGCGGCGCGACGCGATAGAACTTTCCGGACAACCCGTGAAGACCTCGGGGCAACTTCGAGGGCCAGGTCGGCGTCCAACGTGGCGTGACCGCGCCCATGACTGTGGTGGAAGGGTGGCGGCCCGTGCCTGCGCGGAGCGACGCCGCCCGTAGCGATGTCGCGCGGGACGCGGACGCCGCCCTGACCGCCCTGTACCAGGAGCACTACAGGTCACTGGTGCGTCTCGCCGCGCTGCTGCTGGATGACATCGGCCTCTGCGAGGAGGTCGTCCAGGACGCCTACATCCGGGTGCATGGGGCCTGGGGCCGGCTGCAGGACCGGGACAAGGCCCTGGCCTACCTGCGGCAGACGGTCGTCAATCTCGCACGTTCCACGCTGCGTCGTCGACTTGTCGCCCTCAAGCACGCGCCGAAGCCGATGCCCGATGCCGCGAGCGCGGAGGAGGGGGCCTACTCTCTGGTCGAGCGGGCCGCCGTCATCCAGGCACTGCGCGAGCTGCCTCGGCGCCAGCGAGAGGCGGTCGTCCTGCGCTACTACGCCGACATGTCCGAGGCGGACGCGGCGGCGGTGATGGGCTGCAGCGTCGGCTCGGTGAAGGCGTACACCTCCCGGGGACTGTCCGCGCTGAGCGGCAAGCTGGAGGGTCTGCGGTGAGCGCGCTGGAACCGGACGAGCTCACCCGCCTGCTGACCGAGGCGGTCGAGCCGATCCGGTCGACTCCGGATGCCTACCGGCAGATCCGGGCCGGTATCGACCGTCGGCGCCGCTGGCGCCTACCGCTGCTCACAGCCGGCGGGATGGTCATGGCCGCGCTGATCGCGCTCGCCGTGGTCGCGATCCGGCCGAGCCCGCCCAACCAGCTCGTCGAGCCCGCGGCGCCGCCGGTGATGCCCACCACCTTCACCGATCCGACCCGGGCCAGTACGGGCCCCGGCTCCGGCGGCTCGGGGCGCACGAGCACCGGTGGCCATGCGTCGGGCCCCGGCACGGGAGCCAGCTCCGGTACCGCCACCTCGTCCGGCACCTCGTCGACCCGCCCGACGTCCTCGGCGATCGCCTCGCCGGCGGTGACCGCCAGCCCGTCCTCCTCGTCGCCCCCCGGATCCAGCGTGAACAGCCCGCCGTTGCCCACGCCGGTGGCGAAGCCCGCGGCGGCGAACGACATCGACGGCGATGGCCGTCCGGACGACGTCTCCACCGACGGGAACACCCTCAAGGTCCAGTTCACCCGGGATTCCGTGGTCAGGCGGGTCAGCCTGCAGGGGATCTCCCTGCCGTTCAACAGCGCCGTCGTCGACATCGACGGCGACGGTTTCGGTGAACTGCTGGTGCAGACCGATGACAGCAACGGCACGAAGTCCTACGCGCTGGTGCACTACATCGGCCTCGATGATGTTGTTGTCGTCGCACCGCCGACCGGGCTCACCCTCACCGCGGGCGTGCACGGCAACTCCGCCTCCGGGCTCCGGTGCGTCGACCAGCACCTGGAGATCAGCTCCGGAACGTCCACCGATGGCACCCAGTTCGCCGTCACCACCACGGTGCTGACCCTGAGCCGGGACGGCCTGACCGCCGCCTCCGGCGCCCCGGCCACGAGCACGGTGCGCCTGCCGTCGGACTCGTCGCCGTTCGCCGCCTCCTGCGGCACCCTGTCCTGACCGCGCTGGGGACGTGAGCGCGATCGCGAGACGCGGGCGCCCGGAGCAAGATCACGTTATTGTGGTGGTCACGGGGATGGCCGCGGTGTTCGGCAGGACCACGGACCCATCCGGGCGATGTCCCGGTGGGACGGCGGTTCTGGCGTGGCCGCGGACGCGTCGGGGCGATGTCCCGGTGCGGGCGACGGGTCGAGTGGGACGACGAGGAGGCGGGCATGCCGGGTTCCGTGATCGTGGCCGGTGCGCGGACACCGATCGGGAAGCTGTCCGGAGCGCTCAAAAGCTTCACCGCTGCACAGCTCGGCAGCATCGCGATCCGCGGGGCACTGGAGCGCGCCGGGCTCACCGGTGACCAGATCGACTACGTGATCCTGGGGCATGCCATCCAGGCCGGTGCCGGCCCGATGGCCTCCCGCAAGGCCGCCGCCGAGGCGGGGATCCCGATGAAGGTCCCCGCGCTCACGATCAACAAGCTCTGCCTGTCCGGCCTCGACGCGATCGCCCTGGCCGACACCTACATCGCCGCCGGCGAGTTCGACCTGGTCGTCGCCGGCGGGATGGAGTCGATGACCGCCGCGCCGCATCTGGTCCGCTCGCTGCGCGCCGGCGTGAAGTACGGCGACGCGGGCCTGGTCGACGCCATCGACGCCGACGCGCTGATCTGCGCGTTCGACCAGATCTCCATGGGCGCGAGCACCGACCGGGACAACGGCCGGCTCTCCATCGGCCGCGCCGAGCAGGACGAGATCGCCGCCCGGTCGCACCAGCGCGCCGCCGCGGCGGCCAAGAACGGACTGTTCGACGACGAGATCGTCCCGGTGACCGTGCCGCAGCGGCGCGGAGAGCCGATCGTGATCAGCGCCGACGAGGGGATCCGTGCCGACACGACGCCCGAGTCGCTCGCCCGGCTGCGCCCGGCGTTCAGCGCGCCCGGCACTGAGGGCACGGTGACCGCCGGCTCCGCCTCGCAGCTCTCCGACGGCGCCGCGGCCGTCATCGTCGCCAGCCGGGCCAAGGCGGAGGAGCTCGGCCTGCCGATCCTCGCCGAGGTCGGCCACCACGGCTTCGTCGCCGGCCCCGACGCGACGCTGCACTCCCAGCCGTCGAACGCGATCTCCGTCGCGCTCGCCAAGGAGGGCCTCACCCCGGCCGACCTCGACCTCGTCGAGATCAACGAGGCGTTCGCCGCCGTCTCCATCCAGTCGATGCGTGAACTCGGCCTGAGCCCGGACATCGTCAACGTCAACGGCGGCGCGATCGCGATCGGCCATCCGCTCGGCGCCTCCGGCACCCGCATCGCGCTCACCCTGGTCAAGGAGCTCGCTCGCCGCGGCGGCGGCATCGGCGCGGCTGGGCTGTGTGGCGGCGGTGGCCAGGGCGATGCCCTTGTCCTGCGCGTCCCGGCGGCCTGAGCGGCACGAGGCCAGGCCTGGGCACCCTGGACATGAACGCCGAGACGTGAGCCCCGAGACGTGAGCCCGTGACAGCGGATGCCGAGGTGGCGCGGCTGGTGACCGCCGCGCTCGGAGGTGACCGGCGATCGGTGGCGCGGCTGCTCTCGCTGGCGGAGAACGACCCGTCCAGCTGGCCGGCTCTCGGGGTCGCCCTCGCCCCGCACACCGGCGGCGCCCAGATCGTCGGTCTCACCGGGCCACCCGGCGTCGGCAAGTCGACGACCACCGCCGCCCTCGCCCGGGCCTTCCGCGACGCCGGACGCCGGGTGGGAGTGCTCGCCGTCGACCCCTCGTCCCCCGTCACCGGTGGCGCGCTGCTCGGTGACCGGATCCGGATGTCAGAGCTTGCCGGCGATCAGTCGATCTTCGTGCGTTCGCTCGCCAGCCGGGGCCATCTCGGTGGCCTCGCCACCGTCACGGCGCAGGCGCTGCGGATCCTGGACGCCGCCGGCTACGACCTGCTGCTCGTCGAGACAGTCGGAGTCGGCCAGGCCGAGGTCGACATCGCCTCCATCGCCGACACCACCTGCCTGCTGCTCGCGCCCGGCGCCGGCGACGGCGTGCAGGCCGTCAAGGCCGGGCTGCTCGAGGTCGCCGACATCCTCGTCGTCAACAAGACCGACCAGCCGGGAGCCGCGCGCACCGTCGCCGACCTGACCGCCATGCTTCGGCTGCGGGCTGCTCCGGGCCTGGCCGGTTCTTCGACTTCTTCGACGACTGGCTCGCCCCGGGCTGGCTCGTCCGGGGCTGGCCCGTCCGGAGCCGGTTCGGCCGGGGCTCGTTCCACCGGGGCTGGTTTCACCGAGGCCGGTTCGGGCGTGGTCCGGCTGGCTGCCGCGCGCGGCGAGGGGATCGACTCGCTGGTCGAGCGGATCACTGCCCACTACCGCGATCTGGCCGTGACCGGTGAGCTCGACCGCCGGCGGGTCACCCGAGCGGCGGCCGAGGTTCGCACCCTCGCCCTGGCCATCCTCCGGACGCGACTCGAGACCGCGCAATCCGAAGCCTGCCTGCGGGAGCTCGCGAACGCCGTCGCCGCAGGCACGGCCGACCCCGTCTCGGCCGCCCATCGCCTGCTCGCAGCCCTGGCCTAGAGACCTCCACCCCCTACTACCCCCAGCCTCCGCCCTCCGCCTTTCAGCCCACACCGCCGCTGGTCGTGGGCCGCACTCCGGCGCTGACTGCCCGATGCCCCTGTCGATCGATGGTGGCGTGGCACAGCGCCACCGAACCAGCCTAGATCACGCTCTGTGACGATAATCCCGAGCCTGCGCGGCCCTAAGATCCAAGTAGGTCGTTGAGGGGGTGTTCGTGTCCGATTTGCCCCCCATGGCGACCTGTGTAGCCGGATCTTGCACCGCGGGCTATACAGAGCGTCGCGGCAATCCAGCGGGGTGGCCGGGCTCGTCGGTGGGCGGGCTCGCGGTGGGGCGGGTTCAGCGGTGGGCGGGGACGGTGGCGGTCAGGGCCGAGGCGGCGGAGGTCAGGCTGGCGGGAGTCAGGGGGAGGTCGAGCACGTCGACGGCGCCGTCGCGGCGTAACTGGGCGCGCTCCTGGGAGTCGACGTCCTCGGCGAGGACGAAGGCGGGGACCGCCCCGACAATCGGGTCGGAGGCGAGCTGCGCAAGCAGCTCCGCGGTGGACGCGTCGGGCAGATTCTGGTCCATCAGCACGAACGCCGGGCGGGCGCGGCGCACCGCGTCGAGCGCGAGCCCGGCGCGGGGGACCGTCACGGTATCGGCGCCGAGCGTCTCGGCGAGAGCCTGCGCGACCGCGGAACGTACGGCGGGATCGCCGCTGACGTGCACCACCCGCAGGCCGTCCGGCGCGGCACGCCACCCCGCCGATCCGGGCGCCAGCGCCGCCGGTGCGCTTCCATGGGCCGGCGTGCCGTATCCGGGTGTGGCCCTGCCCACTGGGCCCATGCCTGCCGAGCCCGTGCGGGCCGTGCCGTTGCCCGGCGGGCCCTGGGCCGAAGAGACGGTACCGGTGGCCGGGCGGCCGTTCCACGCGCCGCCGGACCCGCCCGCGCTGCCCGAGTCCTCGTAGCCCGCCCCGCCGTACGGCGACCCGCCATAGCCCGACCCGCCATAGCCCGATCTGCCATGCGCCGACGCGCCGTGACCGACTGACCCGCCGTGGCCCGCCCCGCCGTACGTGGCGTAGCCGCCGGATCCCGACCCGCGATAGGCGTCGCCGAAGCCGTCGTCGTCGGCGTCGGGATCCTCGAACCGCATGTCGACGGCATCCAGGACGACGGCGAACACGCTGCCGACGCCATGCCGGCTGGCGACGGTCAGTACGCCGCCCATCGCGGTCACCAGGGCGTGCGAGAGAGCGAGCCCCAGCCCGCTTCCCTCGATGCCGCTGCGTTCGGCTCCGAGGCGCTCGAACGGCCGGAACAGACGGTCGATCGCGCGGGGCGAAAGACCCACCCCATCGTCCTCGACCTCGATGCGAATCCGAGAGCCGGTGATCGGCACGATCCCGACCCGGACGCAGCCACCCTCCCGGCCGTATTTCAGCGCGTTGCCGACCAGGTTCAGCAGTACCTGCCACAGCCGGCGCCGGTCCGCGTCGGCGACGAGCGGCTCCGCCGGATGGATCGCCCGGCGAATACTGCGCTGCGCGGCCAGCGGCTCGACGAGTTCCACCACGCCCTTGACGATGTCAAGGACGTTCACCGGGCCGTTGGTGATGTCGCCGCGGCCGGCGCGCAGCCGGGCGAGGTCGAGCACGTCGTCGATGAGGGCCTGCATGTGTCGGCCGCCGGTGATGATGCGCTCGACGTCGTCGTGCAGGTCCGGGGTGAGCGGCTCGAGCTCGAGGAGCTGGGCGAAGCCGAGCATCGCGTTGAGCGGGGTGCGTAGTTCGTGGCCGAGTCTGGCGATCAGCTCATCCTTGGCCCGCGACTCGTTCTCGGCGACCTCGCGAGCCCGCTGGTCGCTGGTGTCCCGGGCGACGATGACCAGGCCGCCGTCCGGATCCCGACGGACGGTCACGTGATGCGGCACCGTCACTCCGGCGCTGGTGATCAGACCGACCGAGCCGCGCCATTGGCCGCTGTGCGCGAGTCCGGCGGTGACCGCCTCGATCAGCGCGACCCGAAACGCCGGGTCCACCACCTCGACCAGGTCACGCGCCTGGGGATCACGAGGCACGCGTTCGGCCAGGAAAACCTCGGTTGCCGCCCCCATGTCGATGACGCGGCCGTCCGCACCGACGACCACGGCTAGGTCCGTCAGTGCATCGAGCAGCGTGCGTGGCCCCACCTACGCCTCGTTATCCGTCTTCGTCCACCCCACGGCGGGCAATGGTAGGGCGTGTTGTCAGGGCCCGTTGTCCCGGGTTTGCGCAATCGCCCGTTCGGTGTGCCACCCGTGACTTCTGGTGACATGTCCACAGCTTACCGGCCGACCAGATTTGTCACGGTAGCAGGCGGGTGTCGGGCCGCTGGCCGCTCGTTCACGGGCGGGCACGGCACCGATGCGGCCGCTGGTCCGGGCGGGCCGATGGCCCGGGCCGGGCGACTCGTGGTACCTCTGGCCTCATGCTCGTAGCCTTCAGTGTCACGCCCATCGGAGTCGGCGAGGGTGTCGCGGAGCTTGTCGCCGAGGCGGTCCGGGTCGTGCGCGCCAGCGGCCTGCCGCACGAGACGAACGCGATGTTCACGACGGTCGAGGGTGACTGGGACGAGGTCATGGACGTGGTGCGCCGCGCGACCGCGGCCGTCGGCGCCCGCGCGGGCCGGGTGAGTCTGGTCCTCAAGGCGGACCTGCGCGCCGGCGTCGACGACGCCCTGCACGCCAAGGTGGCGAGCATCGAGCGCATCCTCGCCGAGGACGACGGCGAACCCCGCCAGCAACCGGCCGGCTGAGGGCCGGGAGCCGCCCGGATTCGGCGGCAAAGCGCGTCCCCGCGGACGAACAGGCGCCGCGGGGCGACATCGGGGCCCGAACTGGCGTCCGCCGGCACCTCCGTGGACGCGCCTCGGATGTCACGATGGAGGCATGCAACGTAGGCCACCAGTTCCATCCGGATCGCCGCGGGGCGCGGGAGGCCCGGGACGACCCGGGCGACTACCCGACAGCCTCGGCGGCCTGCGCCTCGCCGGCGCCGTCCCGCTTGATCCCAAGCCGGCTGCCCCGCCCCCGCCGGCAAACCCCGCTCCCGCCCCCGCCGCGGCCGGGCCCGGCGGCACTGCCCCGGCCGGCGCTCCGCCCGGCCCGGTGGTGATCGACGTCACCGAGGCGACCTTCCAGACCGACGTGATCAACCGTTCCATGCAGGTGCCGGTCGTGCTCGACTTCTGGGCCTCGTGGTGCGGGCCGTGTAAACAGCTCAGTCCGGTGCTGGAGAAGCTCGCCGAGGCTGACGGCGGCCGCTGGATCCTGGCGAAGGTCGATGTCGACGCCAACCCGCAGCTGGCGCAGGCGGCCGGTGTGCAGGGCATCCCGGCCGTGAAGGCGGTCATCGGTGGGCGGATCATCGGCGAGTTCACCGGCGCCGTGCCCGAGCGCGAGGTCCGAACCTGGCTCGACCAGCTTCTGTCCTTCGTCGCCGAGGCCACCGGCGGGGCGCAGGGCGGCGTACCGGGAGGGGATGCGCAGGAGCCCGCGCGGGACCCGCGTCTCGCCGCCGCCGAGGAGGCCCTGACCCACGGCGACCTCGACACGGCGATCGCGTCCTACCGGGTCCGCCTCCAGGAGGCGCCCGGAGACCCGGAGGCCGCCATCGGTCTTGCCCGCGCCGAGCTCCTGCGCCGGGTGCGCGACCACAACCCGGCCGAGATACGCGCCCGCCTCGCCGCCAACCCGGACGACGTCGACGCCGCGATCGCTGCCTCCGACCTGCGTCTGGCCGAGGGCGACACCCCCGGCGCCCTCGCGGATCTCGTCGCCTTGGTGCGCGGCACCTCCGGTCCCGAGCGTGAGCAGGTCCGCGCCCACCTGGTCGGCCTCTTCCAGGCTCTGGGCGAGGAGGATCCCGCGGTCGCCCCGGCCCGCCGCGCGCTGGCCGCTGCCCTGTTCTGACCAGTCCGCGTCTGAGCTGCCCGCGTCCGGGCCACCCGACGTCACCCCGGGTGGCCCGGCGCCGGACGCTGGCCGGCCGCCCCGTGTGGTGGAGTCGGTCAGGCGGTGCGGAGTCGGTCAGGCGGTGCCGTCGGGGTCGTGGCGCAGCCAGATGGCACCGAGGACGGGCAGGGTCACCGATGCGGACGCGGGCAGGCCGTGGCGCGGCTCGTCGGTGGCGATGACGCCGCCCAGGTTGCCGAGGTTGGTGCCGCCGTAACGCTGGCTGTCGGTGTTGAGCACCTCCCGCCAACGTCCCGGGAACGGCAGGCCGATCCGGTGGTGGTGGTGCGCGACGCCGGCGAAGTTCGTGATGCAGGCAAGCGTCCCCGAGCCGGACGAACCAGCGCCCACCGAGCCAGCGCCGGACGAGCCAGCGCCGGACGAGCCGGGGTCGACCGGGCCGGACCAGCGCAGGAACGAGATCACGTTGTTGCCGGTGTCGTTCGCGTCGATCCAGGAGAAGCCGGTCGGGTCGACGTCGCGGCGGTAGAGCTCCGGGAAGCCGCGGTACAGCGCGTTGAGGTCGCGGATGAGGGTGGCGACGCCGTGGTGACCCGGCTCGTCGAGCAGCGGCCAGTCGAGGGAGGTCGCCTCGTTCCACTCGTTGTCCTGGCCGAACTCGCTGCCCATGAACAGCAGCTTCTTGCCAGGATGCGACCACATGTAAGCGTAGAGTGCGCGCAGGTTCGCCAGCTGCTCCCAGCGGTTGCCGGGCATCCGGCGCAGCATCGACCCCTTGCCGTGGACGACCTCGTCGTGGCTGTACGGGAGGATGTAGTTCTCGGAGTAGGCGTAGACCATCGAGAACGTCATCTGGTGATGGTGGAAGCTGCGGTGCACCGGCTGGTGGGAGGTGTATTCCAGCGTGTCGTGCATCCAGCCCATGTTCCATTTGAAGCCGAAGCCGAGCCCGCCCAGGTGGGTGGGCCGAGTGACGCCTGGCCAGGCGGTCGACTCCTCGGCGATCATCATGGCGCCGGGGAAATGGCGGTAGACCATCGCGTTGGTCTCCTGCAGGAAGGCGACCGCGTCGAGGTTCTCCCGTCCGCCATGCTCGTTGGGCAGCCACTGGCCCTCGGCGCGGGAGTAGTCGAGGTAGAGCATCGAGGCGACGGCGTCGACCCGCAGTCCGTCGACGTGGAACTCCTCGAACCAGTACAGGGCGTTGGCGACGAGGAAGTTGCGCACCTCGGGACGGCCGACGTCGAACACATAGGTGCCCCAGTCGGGCTGCTCGCCGCGGCGCGGGTCGGGGTGCTCGTACAGGGGAGTGCCGTCGAAGCGCCCCAGCGCCCAGGCGTCCCGCGGGAAGTGCGCGGGAACCCAGTCGACTATCACGCCGATGCCCGCCTGGTGCAGCGCGTCGACAAGGTGGCGGAACTCGTCCGGAGTGCCGAAGCGTGCCGACGGGGCGTAGTACGCGGAGACCTGGTATCCCCACGAGCCGCCGAAGGGGTGCTCGGCGACGGGCAGCATCTCGACGTGGGTGAAGCCGTTGTCCCGGACGTAGGCGGTGAGCTGCTCGGCCAGCTCACGGTAGGACAGCCCGCGCCGCCACGAGCCGAGATGCACCTCGTAGACGCTGATCGGCTCGGCGTGCCAGGCGGTCTGGGCACGGCGAGCGAGCCAGGCCTCGTCCTCCCAGCTGTAGACCGATCGGGTGACGACGCTCGCGGTGGCCGGCGGGACCTCGGTGCGGAAAGCCATCGGGTCGGCCTTCTGCCGCCAGACCCCGTCGAAGCCGAGAATCTCGTACTTGTAGCGCAGCCCCGCGCCGGCGCCGGGGACGAACAGCTCCCACACCCCGCAGCCGCCCAGCGAACGCATCGGGAAGGCCCGGCCGTCCCAGAAGTCGAAGTCGCCGACGAGTCGCACTCCCCGCGCCGACGGGGCCCACACCGCGAAACTGACGCCGGTGACGGCCAACCCGCCGTGTGTGCGCAGCGTCCGGATATGGGCGCCGAGCACCTTCCACAGCTGCTCGTGGCGCCCCTCGCTGATCAGGTGACGGTCGATCTCGCCGACGGTCGGGAGGTGGCGGTACGGGTCGTCGACGAGGGCCGTGGCGTGCGGGTAGACCACCTCGATCCGGTAGTCAGGCAGGTAGCCGGGCAGGGCTGCGGCGAACACCCCGCCGCTGTGCAGCCGGCTGGCCGGATGCCGCTGCTCGCCGATGAGCAGGCTGATGGCGCTGGCATCCGGGCGCAGCACCCGCACGATTGTCCAGTCGCCGGCCGGGTGCGCGCCGAGCAGAGCATGCGGATCATGGAACGTGCCGGCGACCAGTCGCTCGAGCGTGCCGTGCGGCAGGCCCAGCTCCGGTTTCGGACCGAGCACCGGCGCGTCGGCGGACCCAGTCTCACCAGCGAGCGCAGCCTCACCAGCGAGCGCAGCCTCACCAGCGGACCCAGCCTCACCAGCGGACCCAGTCTCACCAGCGGGCCCAGCCGCACTGGCGGGCCCAGCCTCGGTCGCGGCCACGGGTGCACGGTCGGCCAGGGCCACTCGACCCTCCCAGTCGCGGATCGGCGCATCGGGGCCGGCCGGGGACGGTCGGCCGGCTGCGACCTCGGCGCCGCGGCGTCCCGACCGCGCCGTGCCGCTGGTGACATCGCCGCTGGTGACACTGCCGCCGGTGACACTGCCGTTGGTGACACTGCCGTTGTTCACTGGGACACCCCTGCCTCTCTCCGCTTGGGGGTCGGGTGGTCGATTCAGTCAGGTCGGTCGATCCGGGCGAACGGGCATGGCCGCGGGCCCGGCGGCACGACGGCCTAGCCGGCGGGGGCCGCCGGAGTGGTGGCTGCGGCTGACTCGGTGGTCTCGGTGAGGCGAGTGACCGCGGCCAGGGGAATCTGCACCCAGCCGGGACGATGACGTGCCTCGTAGAGCACCTCGTAGACGGCCTTGTCGAGCTCGAACGCGCGTAGCAACGCCGCATCGTCACGAGGGTCGCGCCCAGCCGCGCCCGCGTAGCCCTGGAGGAAGGCGTTCTGGTTGCGCTGCGCCCACTCCTGGGCCCGGTAGGCCAGCGCTGGCTCGTCGGCCCGCTCGAGCTGCAGGGAACGGGCGGCGTAGTCGAACGAGCGCAGCATCCCGGCGACGTCGCGTAGCGGCGACTCGAGCCCGGTCCGGTCGGCGACGGGACGGGCCGGTTCACCCTCGAAGTCGAACAGCACCCAGCCGGAGTCGACCCGGAGCACCTGGCCGAGATGCAGGTCGCCGTGAAGTCGTTGGAATGGACGGGGATGGAGGGCATTCGGCGCCGTGCCGGCAAGCTCGTCGTAGGCGGCCCGTACGGCGTCCGCATAGGGGTGCAGCCGCTCGACGCCGTCGAGCGCGGCGTGGAGCCGGCCGTGCAGGTAGGCGACCAGGTCGCGCAGGTCGTCCGTGGTCGCGGGGCGGGTCGGCAGTACCCGGGCGAGGTCGGCGTGCACCTCGGCGGTGGCGGCGCCGAGGCGCTCGGACTCGGCCGCGAAGTCGCCGCCCACCTCGTCGGGGTGCAGGTCCGCCTCGGCGTACAGGTCGCGAACGCTGGCCAGGGCGAGGCGCCAGCCCTCACTGCCGCTGCGCAGGAACTCCTGCAGGAATCCGAAGGTGGTGGGGACGCCCTGCACCGTGCCCGAGTACCACGCGACGGGGGCGGCGATGTGGGAGCTGCCGGCCGTGGCCAGCGCCCGGGTGACCTCCAGGTCAGGGTTCTGCCCGGGCCACAGCCGGCGGAACACCTTGAGGATGTACGCGTCCCCATAGATGATCGACGAGTTGGACTGCTCGACTCCGACCGGGGCGGCGGGCAGGTCCGCCAGCGGCACCCGAAAGCCGTCGTCCGGCGCTGGTGCCGGCTGCCGCTCGGCGACGAGGTCGCCGTGGTGTGCGGCGCGGGCGAGGAACTCCAGCAGGGCGGCGGTGCCGGCCGGGTCGGACAGCCCGTCGTAGACCAGACCGCCGGCACACTCCCCGAGCAGGAAGCCCTCGTGGCCGTGCGGGGCGTCGGCGCGCAGAACCAGCGGGACCTGGTAGTAGTCGGCCGGGCCTCGGTCATAGGCGACCTCGACGACCAGCAGGCGCAGCCCGCCCAGCGCGGCATCGCGATGGATCCGCAGCCGGCCGCCGCTGCGGCCCTTCCCGGCGAACCAGCGCTGGCGAGGCAACCAGTCCGTCAACAGGCCGGTCAGTTCGCCATGGTGGTCACCCATCCTCGGCCTCCCACTGCCCGCAGTCGACGATCATTATTGCACCTAACGTCGAATATCCTGAAAGTACCTTTCATGGGTCGTGCTCCGCCGGTGTTGGCATCCGCGCCGGCCCCTCACCGTCCTGGCCGGTTGGCCCTGGTCGGTCGGGCGGCGGCGGATCACCTGGGACGACGGCAGCCGGCTGGACGGCGAGGACCTGCTAGGGGGTGAATTCCCCCTGTCTGGTCAGCGCGAACCAGTAATGTCCATGTCCTGGCAGGGTCAGCAGGTACGGCAGCTCGCCGATCGGCGGGAAATGCACCCGGCCGAGGAGTTCGACGGGCACCATTCCCTCGAACCGCCGCAGGTCGAGCTCCACCGGCTGCGCGAAGCGGGACAGGTTCGCCACGCACAGCACGCTGTCATCGCCGAACTCGCGCACGTAGGCGAACACTGACGGGTTGGACGCGGCCAGCTCCTCGAAGCTGCCCAGGCCGAAGACGGGGTGCCGCTTGCGTACCTCGATCATCCGCCGGGTCCAGGACAGGAACGAGGTCTGCGTCCGCTGGCCCGCCTCGACGTTGAGCCCCTGATACCCGTAGACCGGATCCATGATCAGCGGCAGGTACAGCTGGGCGGGGTCGGAGGTGGAGAAACCCGCGTTGCGATCGGGCGACCACTGCATCGGGGTGCGGACGCTGTCGCGGTCGCCGAGGTAGATGTTGTCGCCCATGCCGATCTCGTCGCCGTAGTACAGCACCGGGGATCCGGGCAGCGACAGCAGCAGCGCGGTGAACAGCTCCATCTGGTCACGACTGTTGTCGAGCAGCGGCGCGAGCCGGCGGCGGATACCGATGTTCGCCTTCATGCGGGGGTCCTTGGCGTACTCCGCCCACATGTAGTCGCGTTCGTCGTCCGCGACCATCTCGAGGGTCAGCTCGTCGTGGTTGCGGAGAAAGATGCCCCATTGGCAGTTCTGTGGAATGTGCGGCGTCTGGGCAAGAATTTCCGAGATGGGGTAGCGTGACTCGCGCCGCACCGCCATGAAGATGCGCGGCATCAGCGGGAAGTGGAACGCCATGTGGCACTCGTCGTCGTTGCCGAAGTATTCGACGACGTCGGAGGGCCACTGGTTGGCCTCGGCGAGCAGCACCCGGTCGGCGTACTTCGCGTCGACCTCCTTGCGTACCCGCCGCAGGTACTCGTGTGTTTCCGGCAGGTTCTCGCCGTTGGTGTTGTCCCGCACGTACAGGTACGGGACGGCGTCGAGCCGGAACCCGTCGATGCCGAGGTCCAGCCAGAAGCGCAGGACTTCGAGCATCGCCTCCTGGACGTCCGGGTTGTCATAGTTGAGGTCGGGCTGGTGGGAAAAGAAACGGTGCCAGTAGTACTGGCCGCGCACCGGGTCCCAGGACCAGTTCGACCTCTCGGTGTCGACGAAGATGATCCGGGCGTCCGGGTAGCGCTCGTCGGTGTCGGACCAGACGTAGAAGTCCCCGTACGGGCCGTCCGGGTCCGAGCGGGAGGCCTGGAACCACGGGTGGGCGTCCGAGGTGTGGTTCATCACCAGGTCGGCGATGATCCGGATGCCGCGCCGGTGGGCCTCGTCGACGAGCGAGACGAAGTCCCCCAGATCACCGAACTCGGGCAGGATCTGAAAGTAGTCGGCGATGTCGTAGCCGCCGTCGCGCAGCGGCGAGGAGTAGATCGGCAGCAACCAGAGGCAGTCGACGCCGAGCCACTCCAGGTAGTCGAGCTTGGAGATCAGGCCCCGGATGTCCCCGGTGCCGTCGCCGTTGGAGTCCGCGAAGCCACGGATCAGGACCTCGTAGAACACGGCCCGCTTGTACCAGTGCGGGTCGCGGGCGGACTCGCCGCCGGGGCCGGTGGGCGCAGGCCCCGGCGTGTCGGCGCCGATCGGCTCGCTCAGCGGCTCCGGATCGTTGTTGATGATGATCTCGCCCACGTCCGGCCCGACGCCGTCGAACACGTCCGTCATGGCCGGGGCCGCACGGTGAGGACGTGCGCGGGCTCGGCCGCCGGGTCCAGCCGGACGTAGTTGTCCCGTCCCCACTGGTAGGTGGCCCCGGTGATCTCGTCCATGACCTCGAAGGTGTCGTGCCACTCGAGGCCGAGGGCGGGCAGGTCGAGCCGCACCGTGGTCTCGTGCGCGTGGTGCGGGTCCAGGTTGACGATGACGATCACGGTGTCGCTGGCCGTCGGGCCGGCGGCCGTACGGTCGTCGGTCGTCGGATACGGGGCCGTGGTCGCCGCGTGGGCGGCCGAGGCGGGGGTCGCGGCGTCGGCGGTGGACCCCGCGCGCACGACCGCCGCCGGTGCGGTGCCGGGCAGGGCGGGAACGAACTCGGCGCGGGGGGCGTCGGCTGGCTCGAGGCGCTTCGAGTAGACCATGATCTGGTCGCTGTCGGCGTGGTGCAGGTGCAGGTTGCGCAGCCAGTGCAGAGCGGGGTGGGCGCGGCGGATCTGGTTGAGCCGGGCCAGGTACGGGGCGAGCGAGCGGCCGGCACGTTCGGCCGCCGCCCAGTCCCGGGGGCGGTACTGGTACTTCTCGGA
Organism: Frankia sp. AiPa1; assembly: GCF_023243075.1. Taxonomy (GTDB): domain Bacteria; phylum Actinomycetota; class Actinomycetes; order Frankiales; family Frankiaceae; genus Frankia. The sequence goes on from NZ_JALKFZ020000159.1 coordinate 20,807, forward strand.
GTCCAGGTACTCCTCGCTGCCCGGGCGGACCGGCACGTTCTCGTACAGCTCGTAGCCGGCGTACACCCCCCAGGTCGGTGACAGCGTCGCCGCGAGCACCGCCCGGATCCGGAACGCCGCCTGCCCGCCGTCCTGCAGATAACCCGGCAGGATGTCCGGCGTGTTCACGAAGAAGTTCGGCCGCATGTAGTGCGCGGCGGCAAGCAGCTCGGCGGCGTACTCCTCCAGCTCCCACTTCTCGTTACGCCAGGTGAAGTACGTGTATGACTGCGTGAATCCGACCTTGGCCAGGGTGTGCATCATCGCCGGCCGGGTGAACGCCTCGGCGAGGAACAGCACGTCCGGCTCGGTCGCCTTCACCTGGGCGATGAGCCATTCCCAGAACTCGACCGGCTTCGTGTGCGGGTTGTCCACCCGGAAGATGCGCACTCCGTGAGCGGTCCAGTGCCGGACGACCCGCAGGATCTCCTGGTAAAGCCCGTTCGGGTCCGTGTCGAAGTTCAGCGGGTAGATGTCCTGGTACTTCTTCGGCGGGTTCTCGGCGTAGGCGATCGAGCCGTCACTGCGCACGATGAACCATTCCGGGTGATGCTTGGCCCACGGATGGTCCGGCGCGCACTGCAGGGCCAGATCGAGGGCGATCTCCAGGCCGAGTGACCGGGCCCGGGCGACGAACAGATCGAAGTCCTCGATCGTGCCCAGGTCGGGGTGCACCGCGTCGTGGCCGCCCTGCTCGCTGCCGATCGCCCAGGGCGAGCCCGGGTCGTCCGGGCCGGGCGTGAGGGTGTTGTTCGGGCCCTTGCGGTTGATCTCGCCGATCGGGTGGATCGGCGGCAGGTACACCACGTCGAAGCCCATCGCGGCGACCTCGGCCAGCCGCTCGGTGGCGCTGAGGAAGGTGCCCGAGCGCGGGGGGTCCAAAGTGGCCCCCTCCGAGCGGGGAAACATCTCGTACCAGCTGCCGTAGAGGGCCCTGGGCCGGTCCACCCACACCCGGTACAACTGCGAGCGGGTGACCAGTTCACGCAGCGGGAACGCGTCCAGCAGGCTGGCCAGACGCGCGTCGAGGGCGGCGGCGATCCGGGCGTGCGGATCCTCCTGGGCGTCGTCGCGCAGGAAGGCGACCGCGCGGGCGATCTCCGCCCGCCGGCCCTCCGGCACGCCTGGCAGCGCCCGCAGCAGCAGCCGTGCGCCGTCCTCGAAGTCGACCGCGAGCTCGTCGACGGTCTGGCCCGCGCCGACCTTCAGTTCGATGCCATGGCGCCAGGTGGCCACGGGATCCGCCCACGCCTCGACGCGGTACCCCCACAGGCCGGAGTCGCCCACGGTGATATCCGCCTCGAAGCGGTCGGTGCCCGCGGCGCCGACGCGCATCGGAACGAACGGCGTGCCCTGGCCATCCGGCCCGGACAACACGACGTTCGCACCGATGAGATCGTGACCCTCCCGAAAGACGGTCGCGCCCACGGTAATTTTCTCGCCCACGACCGCGCGCGCTGGCCACTGGCCGCACGACACGACCGGGGTCACGTCGGAGATGACAACCCGGCCTACTGAACGTCCGATCATCATGGCGACCTTATCCAGACGAACCACGCCTCAATGGTCCGCCCTGCACGTGGCGAATAGCGACACCTCTGTGTGAACTGCCCGCGACCATCGCGTGGGTGATAGTTGAGGTCGGGGTGGGCCCGTTGGCACCGTCCGGATGGTCTGCACTGGAGCCGATGTTCCCCGGTTGCCGTGCCGACGAACGTCCGAACCGCGTCCGTTGTGCGGTCCGGCGTGGGCTTTCGTGGCCATATCGGTGCCACCTGGTGCCCGGACGGCCGACGATCAGCCCGGTAACAGTTGGGACTGCGGTGAGGATCCGTCCACGCCGGTGCAGGGCGCAGTTTCCAGTGACGTTACGACGCGGCCCTCTGTTACGGCCGCGTGACGCATCTCTCTGGGGAACGCCTGGGAACCTGCCGCATCCTTCGTTCGTCCCGCAGTGCAGAGAGAGCGGCAGGACACACGGATCGGCAGGACACACAGATCGGCAGGGAACAGGGGCGGCCGAGGACATGGACGTCAGGTCGGGCGGGGCGGCGCACCCGTGACGTCGCGCCCACAACGCGGCGCGCTGGCACTGCCGGCGCGTGGCCTGCCCGGGCGGAGCCACATCTCTGACCGCCATGGTCAGCAGTACGCTGCCGGCGCCCGGATCGCACCGTGGCACAGCGCGCCACCTCGGTGACCGCACCGCGGGTGAGCGTAACCGCAGTTGACCGACACCGAAGTTGTACGCATACCGACCGCAGTCGAGCCGGTAGCCGTCAACGCACCGTAAGGGGAGAGAGAAACGTGGGAGTGAGCCTCAGCAAGGGCGGCAACGTCTCGCTGACCAAGGAGGCACCCGGCCTGACCAGCATCCTGGTCGGTCTCGGCTGGGACGTGCGTAGCACGACCGGCGCCGACTTCGACCTGGACGCCAGCGCCATCGCGTGCCGGGCCGACGGCAAGGTCGTCTCGGACGGGTACTTCGTCTTCTTCAACAACCTCAAGAGCCCGGACGACGCGATCCAGCACCAGGGCGACAACCTCACCGGCGAGGGCGAGGGCGACGACGAGGCGATCACCGTGAACCTCGCCTCGCTGCCCACCGAGATCGACAAGATCGTCTTTCCGGTGTCGATCTACGACGCGGACTCGCGCCAGCAGAATTTCGGTCAGGTCCGCAACGCCTTCATCCGGGTCGTCAACGGCACCGGCAACACCGAGATCGCCCGCTACGACCTCACCGAGGACGCCTCCACCGAGACCGCGATGGTCTTCGGCGAGGTCTACCGGCACGGCAGCGACTGGAAGTTCCGCGCCGTCGGCCAGGGCTACGCCGCGGGCCTTGCCGGCATCGCCCGGGACTTCGGCGTCAACGTCTGACCGGGGTTCGACGTCTGACCGGGACCCGGTGTCCGACTGAGGGCTCGACGTCCGACCGGGGTTCGACGTCTGACCGGGACCCGGTGCCCGGCCGCGGGCCGGGGTGCTGGTCGCCCGGTGTAAGTAATTTGTCGGGCCGCGCACCAGCCGTGAGCGGCTACGATGCCGTCGACCGCCGACCGGGGCCCCGGCCGTGGGATCGACGCGGTCGCCGGCACGTTCGAGCGACCTGGCGTGATCCGACGGACCGCGGATCCGCCCGCGCGGACTGGCCGGGTGACCGGAGTCTGGCAATCGGTCCGGAGAGGTGTTGATAGGCGTGCACGCCTTGCGGATCTTTGGGTGGTCCTTTGCGATCACTGCCCTGGGGGTGGCCGCGGCAGGAGTGCTCGGCGGTCCCCGGGATGCGGCCCTCGTGGCTATTCTCGCGATCCTCGAGATCAGCCTTTCCTTCGACAACGCGGTGATCAACGCGACGATCCTTCGTCGCATGAGCCCGTGGTGGCAGAAGATCTTCCTGACGCTCGGTGTCGTCATCGCCGTGTTCGGTATGCGGCTGCTCTTCCCGATCGTGATCGTGGCGCTGACCGCGCATCTTGGCCCGGTGCACGTGTTCGACCTGGCACTCAACGACAGCAGCCAGTACGCCGAGAAGCTCGGCAACGCGCATCCGGCGATCGCCGCGTTCGGCGGGATCTTCCTCTTTATGATCTTTCTGGACTTCCTCTTCGACAGCGAGCGGGAGATCCAGTGGATCAAGAAACTGGAGGAGCCACTGCGCCGGGCGGGCCAGCTTGACGTGATTCCGATCGTGGTGGCCCTCGTCGCGCTGCTCGTCGTCGGCGAGGCGTTCTCGGGTGACCACACCCAGCAGGTGCTCACCGCGGGCGTCGCGGGCATGGCCACCTATCTCGGGGTGCGCGGGCTCGGGGAGTTCTTCGAGGCCCAGGGCGTCGGCGAGGAGGACGACGAGGATGCCACCGGCGCTGACAACGACAGCACCGCTGGTGCGGACGCCGCGGCTGGTGTGGCGGCCAGGGACACCGCCCCGCCGGCCCCCCGTGCCGGCGGCACTCCGAAGCTGGTGCTCGCCACCGGCCGGGCCGCCGCGTTCCTGTTTCTCTACCTCGAGGTCATCGACGCGTCGTTCTCCTTCGACGGCGTCGTCGGGGCATTCGCGATCTCTCAGAACATCTTCGTCATCGCCGCCGGTCTCGGGATCGGAGCCATGTACATCCGGTCGCTGACGGTGTACCTGGTTCGGCGTGGGACGCTGTCCGAGTACATCTATCTCGAGCACGGGGCGCACTACGCGATCGGCGCGCTGGCGATCATTCTGGCCATCTCCATCGAGACCGAGGTTCCGGAGATCATTACCGGCCTGGTAGGCGTGGCCTTCATCGGCCTGGCGCTGGTGTCGTCCATCCGACACCGGCGCAATGAGGCCTTCGCCGACGACGACGCGGGGCACGGCGACGGGCAGGGACAGCCCCGAGAGCCGGCCGCGGCGCCGTTGTAGTGCGATCGCGGTACGACGTCGATCCCGCGCGGCATCCTCCGGGCGGGATCGACGTCGGCGGACAGCGCTGCGGACAGGGCCCGCCGACGCCGCGGGCGGGGTATCGGGCGGGGTATGGAGCGGCGCACGGCGGATGTGACATCGTCGGGAACATCCAGTGATCTGACCGACACACGTATCCGGAACCCGCGCAGACGTCCGGCGACCGCGCAGGCACCCGGCAACCGCGAGGGAGCGGACCCATGGGCATCGATTACTCCAAGCGTCCCGACACACCACCGGCCGGTACCGGTGGTGTGTCTCTGAGCAAGGTGACGCTGACCAAGTCCACCCCGACCGTGTCGCTGAGCAAGCAGGGCGGCGGCGGGCGGCTGCACGTCAACCTGAACTGGAACCAGAACTCCGCGGGCAGCGCCCAGAAGGGCGGGTTCCTCAAGCGCGTCCTCGGCGCGGCCTCGGGCGGCATCGACCTCGACCTGGCCGCCCTGTTCGAGCTGGCCGACGGCCGCTCCGGCGTCGTCCAGGCGCTGGGTAACGCGTTCGGCTCGTTCGACGCGCCGCCGTTCCTCAACCTCGACGCGGACGACCGGACCGGAGCCGCCGTCGGCGGGGAGAACCTCTACATCAACCTCAACCAGATCGCCCAGATCCGCCGGGTGCTGGTCTTCGCCTTCATCTACGAGGGTGTCGCGTCCTTCGACCAGGCAGACGCGGTCGTCACCCTGACCCCCGCCCAGGGAGCCCCGATTGAAGTACGCCTGGACGAGCAGGCGGGTGGTGCCCGGATGTGCGCGATCGCGCTGCTGACGAATACTGGCAACGACTTCAGCGTGAGCCGCGAGATTCGTTACGTCAGCGGGCATCGCGAGCTCGACCAGGCATACGGATGGGGGCTGAACTGGAGCGCCGGCCGTAAGTGAGACACGCCGGTACCTCGCGATGACCCCCCCGGTCCCGCCGCCCGGCGGCGAGGAGGATCGATACCCGATGTTCCAGCCACGTCGCGACCCCGCCCCACGCACGGAGCGGACGAGCTGGTTCCCTGCCGGGCCGACACGCCCGGAGTCGCCGGACGACCGCGACGGGCCCGTCGCGTACTCGGATCCGCGCAGCGGGGACCCTCGGGACGTCAATGCCCGGGACCCCGGGACGCGCGACGGCGCTCCACGGAACGTCGATCCGTTCGACGTCGATCCGCTTTATGCCGCTGTGCCGGAGGCCGGTTCGCCGGACGCCGGTCCGCGGGAAGCGGGCTCGGGGGCCGGTCTGCTCCGTGCGGACCCGCTGGGAGCCGATCCGCGGGCTGTGGATCCACGCGTGTCCGGCCGCCACGCGGCTGACCGGCATGCGGCGGATGCCTTCCCGTCCGGTCCGGGCGCCGGCGATCCCCGCGCACCCGGCCGGCACTCGTCGGATCGGCGCCGATCGGCGCCCCGCCGGCGCGATCCGTTGGAGCCCGACCCGCTGGGACGTGAGGGGACGCCTCCCGCCGAGCGTGACCGGGACCCGACGCGGCGGGAGACACTGCACTGGGATGCCGACGCGGTCTGGTCCCCGGCCCGCCACACGTCCGCCGAGACGCCCGGTGTGACGGGACCGCCGGGCTCGGTGCCTCCCGCGGGTACCCGCTATCCGGAGGTCTCCCCGCCGGAGGGCTCGGTGGGCTATGCCGGTGGAGTCGGCTATCCGGAAGCGGGCCAGTACGCGGACTCCGTCGGCCAGTCTGTGCCGGCCAGGAACGAGCCGGCCAGGAACGAGCCGGCCAGGAACGAGCCCGTTGGAAACGAGCCGGCCCGTCCTTGGAGCCCGATCGGCCGGCCGGCGAGCCTCAGCACCTTCTTCGGCCGGTCCGAGGAGCAGCGGCGTCCTACCGGGGCCAACTATCCCGCGGTCGATCGCGGTGCTGCCGATCACGACGTCGCCGATGACGACCTCGCCGATCGTGGTGCCGCCGATCGTGGTGCCGCCGATCGTGGTGCCGCCGATCGTGGTGCGGCCGGCCGCGATGCCGTGGACTATGCCGATGATCCCACCGACCCATCCACGCCCGCTCCCGCGCTGAGCCGGCGATACGCGGCGATGGACTTCGCCCAGCTCGCCGTCGACCGGGTGCCTGATCCGTCGGATCCGGCCGACCATGCCTCGGCGCATGGTGGTGTGGCGGGCAGCGGATCGGATGACCGCTCCGGGGACGGTGGCAACGGCGGCCCGGCCCGTACGCCGGAATGGGATGTGCCCTCCGTGCCGGTGGGCGTGCGCGGCTTCGGCACACGCTCGACGCGCCCGTCGGACGACCACCGCTACCACGCTGATCCCGCGAACCAGGACGACCCGGCGAGCCGCTACACCGATCCCGCGAACCTCGGTGATCGCGCGAACTTCGGTGATCCTGCGAACTTCCGGGAGTCGACGAACTTCCGGGAGTCGGCGAGCGGCACCGACCCTGCGAGCTACGGCCGCTTCGCCGTCCAGGCCGATCCACGCCACCCCGCCGGCTCGACCAGCTACACCGAGTCGGACGCCCACGCCGCGCCGAACCCCAACGACGGCCCAGGCTCCTTCGACGGCACGGGCGCCTACAACGAGACGGGCTCCCACGCGGACCCCGAGGCCTATGTCGAGCGTGGTGTGTCTGGCGGCGAGCCCGACCGGTATGGCGAGCGGGCCGGGTCGGTCGATGTCGGTGACTATCGCGGTGACGAGAGATATGCGGATGGTGCCGGCATCGCCAACTCGTCCGACTATGGCGCCTCGCATCAGTCTGGTGCCGGATACGTCGAGGCCGATGACTACACCGGTTCCGACTACACCGGTGTCGGTGACAGTGCCGGCCCGGGCGGCTACGCGAACCCGGAGAGCTATGTCGGTTCGGATGACCGTGTCGGTTCGGATGGTCCTGTCGGTTCGGATGACCGTGTCGGCCCGGACGGCTATGTCGAGTCCGGCCACTACGCCGAGGCCGACCGTTTTGCAGAGTCTGACCGTTTTGCCGAGTCCGGTCGTTTCGTCGGGACCGGCCGTTCTGGCGAGGCCGGTCCTTATGACGAAGCGGATCGTTATGCCGCGGCAGACCAGCGGTACGCCGACGTCGACGGCTACCCGGACTCCAGCGGCCACGTCACAGCAGGAGGGCTGGAGCGCGGTGTCGATCGTGACCGCGAGTCCGGTCGTGACCGTGGCGCCGGCCATGACCCTGGCCTCAACCGTGATCATGCTGCCGTGCCTGCCTGGGAAGCCGAGCCCGGATCGGAAGCTGAGCCCGTCCGGGAAGGCGAGGCTAGCCGGGGAGGCGAGGCCAGCCGGGACACAGCGCCCGACGGTCCGGTCGACGATGACCAGGACGGCGGGGTCGCGTCCGCTTGGCGGCGGGCCGTCTCCGGTGGGTTTGGGTCACGGTTCGGGCGTGGAGCCTCGAGTGTTCGCGCCGAGCGCATCGGCGAGGGCGTCCCGGGTGAGGCCATGGAGGGCATCCCCGACGGCGCGGCGGCGCCACCCCCCGCGGGCTACGCCGACGGCGGGCTGCGCGGGGGCCCCGATGACGAGGCATCGGAGGGGGAGCCCCATGCCGACCACGTCGGCCCCGGCGGCTACACCCAGGCCGACGGCCACATCGCGCCCGACAGCCGTGCGGCTGAAGTACTGGCGGCTGAAGTAGCTGAAGTAGCTGAAGTACAGGTGACTGAGGGGCCGGCGGCGCAGGCTCCGGCGGCCGGGGTTCCGGTGGCTGATCTGTCAGCGGCGTCCGATCTGCTGGCGGGCTCGGTCGGCGCGGTTCAGGCGGTGGCGCTGGAACGGCTCGCCAGCCGGGTCGACGAACTTGCCCGGCTGCGCCGGCACGACGCCGAGCTGGTGGACCGGCTCCACGCGGAGAACAGCCGGCTGCGCTCGGGCGAGCTGACCGAGGCGATGGCCCCCCTGCTGCGTGGGCTGATCAGACTGCACGACCAGATGGGTAGCCTGGGGGCGGACGATCCACAGAGCGTCGCCGGGATCCTACGCAAACAGCTGCTGCAGGTGCTCGACTTCGCCGTGGATGTCCGCCCCTACACGGCCGTTCCCGGCGGGACATTTGATCCGGCGCGGCACCTGGGGGTGCGGCGTGTGCCCACCGACGACGCCGGGCGGGACGGGACGATCGCGCGGACGGTCCGGCCCGGATTCGTCCGCGGCGAGGCGACCGTGGTGCGGCCCGCGGAGACCGAGGTCTACCGCGCCCGCTGACGGGTTCCCGCACACGGCGTGACCACCGGCACTGCGCTGCACCGTTCCAGCGTCGGCGTACCGGCCACCAGGCCGGCTCAACGCGCCGGCAACGCGCGAGATGTTGACCTTGTGTGAAAGGGAGAGTCCAGAAGGTGGCGGGTACCAAGGTGTTCGGGATTGACCTGGGCACGACCTACTCCTGCATCGCCCAGGTCGACGAATACGGTCGGCCTGACGTGATCCGCAACATCGAGTCGCAGCCGACGACGCCGTCCGTGGTGCTCTTCGACGAGGGCTCCCAGGGCAGCGACACGACGTTCGTGGTCGGAACCCAGGCGAAGCGGCAGGCACGCATCCGCCCCGACGACGTCGCCCGGCTGGTCAAACGGCACATGGGCACGTCCGACTGGCGTTTCGTCGCCTACGACGTCGAGTACAGCGCCGCGGCCGTGTCGAGCCTGGTGCTCAAGGCGCTCGCGGCGGACGCTGAGCGGGCGGCCGGCGTCCCGGTGACGGACGTCGTCATCACCGTTCCGGCCTACTTCGGTGACGAGGAGCGCAAGGCGACCAAGCTCGCCGGCGAGCTCGCCGGGCTGAACGTCGTCGACATCATCAACGAGCCGACCGCCGCGGCGTTCGCCTACGGGTTCGGTCAGGAGGGCGCCGAGGAGTCGACCGTGCTGGTCTACGACCTCGGCGGCGGCACGTTCGACACCACCGTCATCCGGCTGAGCGAGGGCGCGATCACGGTCGTCGCCACCGACGGCGACCATGAGCTCGGCGGTGCGGACTGGGACAACGAGCTCGTCCGCTACCTGGCGCAGAAGTTCACCGAGGCCGAGCCCGAGGCAGGCGACCCGTTGGACGACGTCTACGACGAGCAGGAGCTGCTGAGCGCCGCCGAGGACGCCAAGCTCGCCTTGTCCGGACGGGACAGCGTCGACGTCCTGGTCGTGCACAAGGGTCACCGGGTGAGTGTGCCGGTCACCCGGGCGACGTTCGAGGAGATCACCGGCCCGCTGTTGCGTCGCACGCTGGAGCTCACTGGCTCGGTGCTGAACCGGGCCCGGGAGAAGGGCGTCGAGAAGATCGACCTGTGCCTGCTGGTCGGCGGCATGAGCAAGACCCCGATGGTCGCCCGCAGCCTGCAGGACTCCTTCGGGCTGGCCTCCCGGCTGGCAGACCCGGACCTGGCGGTGGCCAAGGGCGCCGCGGTCTATGGGCAGAAGAAGGCGCTCGAGCGGGCCGTCCACTCGGATCTGGTGGCCAGCGGTGCGTTGCGCCCGGATCAGGACCTCGCGGCCGCCGATGACGCGGACGTCGAGAAGGCGGCCGCGGCCAGCGCCGACGAGGCGGGCCTCGCGACGGCATCCGTCGTCGACCTGGTGCGGACCAAGGTGACCAATGTCACATCGCGTGGTTTCGGGATCTTCGCGGAGGACCGGGGTGCCCCGGTCGCGGCCTTCCTCGCGCACCAGAACGATCCGTTGCCGATCTCGGTGGTCCGCACGTTCTACACCGTCACCGACGACCAGGCTGAGGTCGACATCCGCGTCTTTGAGCAGGGCACCACCGCGGAATCCAAGGAGATCGAGGACAACAAGGTGATCGTCGCCGGCGCGATCACCGGAATTCCGCCCGGCCACCAGCGTGGGACGCAGGTCGAGGTGACGTTCGCGATGGCGGCGGACCAGACCATCCGGGTTACCGCGTCGCACGAGGGTGCCGCCACCGCACTGGTCCTCCAGGTGCGGGCCGGGGTCGGATCGGAGGAGATGCGGGTGGCGGAATCGGCGAAGGTGAGTCTGTTGAAGCGGCGGGACTGATCCCTTGGATCGTCCCTTAGGTCGATTACCTGCACTTCTTAACATAATAGTGGAAATAGCGGTTCGCTAACTGTTACGAAATCGTATTTATCCCCCTTCACCCGCGCTTACGGGCATCGCTCGGGAAGTCAGTAAGGTTCTGGCCCGGACACCCGGTCGGGACCGGGAACGAGCGGGAACGGTCATGCCGACACCGCTCGCGCTGGGTCCCGGCCGCGACGTCCGCGACGTCTGGTCCCGTGGCCCGGCGTCGCTAACTACTCTCGGGTGTGGGCCTGCGGGTGTGGAACGGTTGAGCTGCCGTTCCGCGTCCCGCGTTCGGCGCCCTGGGGGCCGGGCGGGTTACCGACCGGTCCGACGGGCAGGTGGGACGAAGGTGGAGCGTTGAGCGCGGCGTTCGATGGCAGCGGGTACCGCCAGCGCGTGCTGGCGCCGTTGCGGGCGAGCTCCTCGGTGGAGACGGCCGATCCTTTTCTGATCGCCGGCCTCGATCCCACCGTCAGCCATGCCGACTCAGAGGTCGGCGCGCATCTGATCCGGGTGGTTGCGTTCCTGCAGCGCGAGCGCAACTCGGCCAAGTACGCGACGCTCGCCACGGAGCTGGTGCGCCGCCGTGCCGAGTGGGAGGAGCCGCTGCGCGACGCGCACTCGCGTGAGCAGGTGCGCTCCCGGGTGCTGGCCGCGCGGCGCAGTGGCGATGCGGAGCGGCTGGCCAAGGTGGACGGCTATCTGGCCACGGTGCGGGAGCGGTTCGGCGGAATCCCGGCCTCCCGGGTCGAGGGGCTGCGGCGGCTCGCCGCCGCGGCGGGCGTGTCCGCTGCCGAGTTCGACGCCCGCCTCGGCCGGGAGCAGATCATCGTCGACGGCGTCGGCGGTGGGATCGAGCCGCTACCCAGCGAGGTGCGCCGCCAGATCGCCGACCGGCTGGGGGAGCTGCGCGCGCTGCGCGGCGGCGATCGGGTCTCCAGCGCCTCCCTCTGGGCGTTCCTCGGCCTGACCCCGGATGCCTCGCCCGAGCGGCTGCGGGCCGCCTACAACGCGGCGGCGGCCGCCAACAGCCGCCGCCCACACGACCGGGAGAAGACGGTCGCCGCCGACCTGTTGGCCCTCGTCTCGGCCCGGCTGATCGAGAGCGACCCGGCCGCCTACACCGCGGGCCTGATGGCCGACGCCGCCGACGAGCTGCGTCCCGCGGTGGAAGAGCACGTCGTGCTCGACGGCGAGCTCACCGCCGTCGCCTTCGAGGGCCTGGTGCGCGCGGCCCTGGCCACCGGGCGCGGCCTGACCGCCGCACAGGCGAAATCCGTCCTTCTCGGCGTCGCCCGGGAGCTTGGCGCGGCGGTGAACGTCGGCGGCGTCGTCAACTACGTGGTCTGCCCCGGCTGTGGGCGTCCTGAGGTGGCCGGCGCGGCCCAGCACTGCCGCTACTGCGACATCGACCTCTACACCACCTGCCCGTCGTGCGGTGCGCTCACCGAGGCCGCCGCGGTGGTCTGCCGGCACTGCGGGCACAGCCTGCGCCAGGCGAAGGAGGCCGCCGAGGCCCTGACCGCGGTGCGCCGCGCTCTGGAGGGTGGCCAGCCGCGGACCGCGGGTGAGCTGCTCGCCGCCGCCCATCCGGTCCTGGCCGCCGTCGGGGGGCCGGTCGCCGGCACCGCCGAGGAGCTCGGTGCCAGGGTCTCCGCCGCGCTCGGTGCCGCCGACGCCGGCTGGCGGGCACTCGCGCAGGCCCGCGCCGCCAGCCGCGCCGACGCCGCTCTCGACGACGCCCGCTGGCTTGCCGCCCAGGCCGCCGACGTGCCCGGTCCCGATGGCCGCAATCCCGCCGAGGTGCTCGGCGAGCTCGTCGCCGCAGCCGCCGTGATCCGACGCCGGGTGGAAGCCGCCCGCGCCCTGCCCCCGCAGGATCAGGAGGCGGCGCTCGTCGCCGTGCTCGCGAGCGCGGCGGACAACCGGGACGCGCTGGCCGCGCTCGCCGCGCTGCCGCTGCCGCCGCCGAGCGATCTGGTCGCACTGCCCGGGTCGGACGGCACGGTGGCGCTGCGCTGGCGGGCTTCTCCGTCGGTCTGCACGCCGGTGTCCTACCGGGTGGAGCGACTGCTGCTGGTCGACGGCGGCGGCGCGGCGCTGGCCCGTCGGGGCCTGGGCACGACCCGGGCGACCGAGCTGTCCGACGCGGGCGCGCCGGCCTGGACACCGGTGCGCTACGAGGTCACCGCCATCTGCGGCGAGCGCCGATCCGAACCTGTCGTCACCGCCCTCGTCGTCTGCACCCGGGAGGTCCGCGAGCTGCGCGCCGAGCGGACCGCGGCGGGCGTGCGCCTGCAGTGGCGCCTGGACGGCGGGACCCGACCCGTCACCGTCGAGCGGACAGTGATGCCGGCTCCCGTCGAGCGGACGACGGGGCCTGGCGCTGCCGTGTCGGGCCCGGCCGGCCACGAGCCGACCCGCAGGGCCCGGGTGGCCGGCAACTCCTTTCACGACACCGACGCCTCCGCCGGCGTCACCTATCGCTACCACGTGTTCATCGAATATCCCGACGTCACCGGGGAGCTCGCGCACACCGCGGGCGCCGATGTGGAGATCGAGGTGACCGCACGGCCCCGTCCGGTGCAGGATCTCAGCGCCGTCACCGCGGGCGGGCGTACGACACTGCGCTGGACACCGCCGCCGGGCCTGGAGGTGCGGATCTACGCAGCCTCGGTCCCACCGGTGTCATCGGTTGCCGGCGGCCTGCCCGGCTCGCCCGGCCTGACGCTCCCGGGCTCCGGCCCCTTGCCGCTGGGGGGCCTCGGCGCCGAGGGGGACGAGGTCGTGCTGGAGGCGATCACCGGGCCAGTGCGGCTCGTCGCCGCGGGCCGTGGCGGGCAGGCGGTCGAGTCGGCGCCCGTCGGCGAGGTCGTCTACACCCCGGTGACGGTGCACGGCGCGGTGGCCGTCGTCGGCCGAGCACTGCGGCACGTCGTCATCGAACCCGTACGCGACCTGCGGGCCGACGACCGCGGTGACGCGATCGTGCTGTCCTTCCAGATGCCGCCGGGCGTCACCGAGGCCAGGGTGCTGTGGCGGCGTGACCGTCCGCCGACCGGCCCGGACGATCCGCGTGCGGCCAGCGCCCGGGTCACCAACACCAGCCTGGAGGTCAAGGGCGGTTGGCACCTGGCCGCACCCGCCGACGGATGGGCCTACCACGTCGCCGCTTACCCGATGTACCGGGCGGGTGGGATCGTACGAGTCGCGGGTGCCGGCGTCAGTGTCCTCGCCCGGGCCGCCAGCCGCGCCGACCCACCCCCGGCGGCGATGCCGACCGGCCCGACCATCGGTGGGCATCCGCGTGACGCCGAGTCGATCACCGCGCCGCATCCCCTCGGCAGCCTGCCGCCGGGCGCCGGGCTGGCACCGGGGGGTGGCGCCCAGCCTGCCGATGTTCAGGGACAGCCGTCGCGTGGTGTGGTGTACCCGCAGCCGGTCGCCCACCCGGCCTGGCCTGGCGGTGGGGTCGGGGCACGGCCGATCGGCTATGCCGTCCTCCCGACGGCGCCGACCCATCGGTTCCAGCGGCCGACGGCGCCCCGCCCAGGTCCGTTGCCGCCTGTCCCCTCCTACGGCGGTATGCCGGCCGACGGCGCCCCATCTGATGGCACCCCACTCCGTGGCCCTGCGTCTGGTGGCCCTGCGTCTGGTGGCCCTGTATCTGGCGGCCCTGCGTCTGGCGGCACGGCGTACGGCGGAACTCCTCGTGGCGGCCCTCCTGGTGGTGGCACCGCATCCGCGGGACCGGCCGGTGCCGGGTCGGCCGACACGCCGCCTGGCGGTGCCCTTCCGCGCCGCCCTGCCAGTGGATACCCGCTCTCCGACGCACATACTGGTCCGCTGCCGAGCCATGGCGGACCGCATTCATCTGGCTCCCCTGCCACCGGGGCGATGCCGCTCCTCCCGCCCACCGCGGCGGCGTCCTTCCCGCCCGGCCACCCCTTGACGCCCGTGACCGGGTGGATGCCCGTGACCGGCGCACTGCCGACAAGCGGCGCACTGCCGGTCGATGGTGCTGTGTCGGCTGATGGTGCTGTGTCGGCTGATGAGACGTTGCGGGTTGGTGGGGGGCTGCTGGCCGATGGGGCGCTTGTAGCCGGTGGGGTGCCGCTGGCCGCGGGGGTGCCGTCGGCCGATGGGAGACCGCCGGCCGATGGGACGCTGCCGACCGATGGGACGCTGCCGGCGGGTGGGGGGCTGCCGGCCGATGGGACGCTGCCGGCCGGTGGGGTGGTGTCCGCTACCGGAGCGTTGCCCATCCTGGCGTCGGTTCCTGCCGGCGGGCCGCCCGTTGCCGGCGGGCCGTCGCACTCGGGCTCTCTGTCGGCCGCGGGGGGCGCGGCGATCCCGGTCGCCACGGAGTTTCCGGTCGGTCCGTCGACCTCGTCGATACCGTCGATACCGGCGGTGAGCGGCGGCTATGCCGACCCCACCCATCCGGGCGGCCCAGCGGCCGCGGGCGGTGGGTACGGGGGGGCCGGATCAGGTCCGGGCGGTGCGGACGAGCTCGGGATCGCCCGGGCGTTGGGCCCCGGCGCGGCCTTGGACGGCGCGACCAGGCCGAGCGCCGGGCCGATGGGAGATGCTCCCCAGCTTGGGCAGGTGCTGCCCACCGTCACCTACACGGTGAGCCGATCTGGCTGGCGTCGACGGACCATGCGGGTGCAGGTGCACACCTCGGGACCGGTCGGCGAGCTGATCCTGTTCGCCCGGCCGGGCACCGCACCACCTCGGGCCGCGGTCGAGGCACACGAGCTGTCTCGACTTGCGGCAGTGGATCAGGCGGTCACCCGGACCATCGACGTCACCCTGGACGGCGCCCAACTGCCATGGGGCGTACGCCTGCTGCCCGCGCTGCGCCCGACCGGCTGGACGGTCACCCACCCGGCAGACGAGGACCTCGTCGTACGCTGACCAGCGGACACTCTCAGGCCGCGTCGGTTTCGGAGGGGCTGGGGCAGGGCTGACGGCGCAGCGTCGCCGGTCCTGCGGACCGCGAGTCCGCGAGCCGGAGCCACCCTGAACCTTGCGCGCCCGGACGTCGACCTTCCGACGCCCGGGCTTCGGCACTTCGGGCGTTGGCACTTCCGCGGCTACGACCGCGCCCGCGACAATCGCGGCCGGGCCCGGGCTTCGGCACTCCGGGCTTCGGCGCTCCGGGCTTCGGCACTCCGGGCTTCCGCGCTCCGGGTCGGGTCCGGGAATCAGAGCATGGGCTCGCGCACCCCGATCACGGGATTGCGGATGATGGTCACACATCGTGGCTGTCGCTTTTATCTGTCTTGTTGCTTTTAAGGGCCTCGAGGTGATGGCCGTGGTCTCTCTGTAGGGTTTTTCGACGCCTTATGTCCGATTCATCCCGACAAAGCTGGCGTTGGGTGACGGCCAGGTTGCGGGGATCATCCCCGCAGTCGCCGTCTCCGGGTCTCGGCGGTCACTGAGGGCTCCCCGCGCGGGGGGACGTCTCGGCAATTCGGGCGGTCACGGGCGGGGTAGCCGTCGCGTCCGCGGTGCGCGTGACGAGGGGCGCGCGGATCCGGCGAAACACGCCACGCGCGGCGCCGACACGGCGTAGTGCCCGCGTCGGATGCCGCCTCGGACGCCGTGGCGGCGGGTGTCGCGCCCCTACCCGTTCGGGTGGATCGGCTATTCCACATGGGTATATGGCTGATACGTTGGCTGTATGTCGCTTATCGGCTGAGGTGTTGCGCTCAATCATCAATGGCGGCACTACCACGCAAAGTATTCACCCTGGCGCCGTTCCTCGATGCCTGAGCTGCGTTTACGATTGGTCCCATCACGTGTAGTTCCAGTACCGGTCTGATGGGTATCTGCCATCGGGCCGGGGCACCTGTCGGTCCGTCCCGGTCGTGTGGTCAGGGTCGGCCGGCATCACGATCGGGCCGCCCTGGCAGCCCGTTCGGCGGCCCGGTGCGGTGCCGTCGGACCTGAGGGAACGCTGAGCGGTCGCCGGCTGCGACCAGCGCGGAGGGGACGTTCCACGGGTCGTCGTGATGCGGCCGGATCCGGTGGTCGATCGGTGGCGTGGCCGGTGGGTGCGTCGACTCACGCCCTCACCGAAAGGCAGCGCGCGAGCATGGCCTCGACCTCTTGTGGCCGACCTACCCCTCTGGTCGGCCGTCCGGTCTTTCTTGTGTCCCGAGGCGGGCCGGGTCGTTCCCGTGCCGCCCATCATCGGCCCAGACGTCCCCGGCGACCGGCTGGTGTCGGCGCCCGATTCGGGCTCGTCACGGTCTTCATCGTCGGGCTTCTCCAGGCAACCTCTCCGTTGGCCAACGCGGCAACGCCGACACCGACGGCTACTCCGGCGCCGGCCTCGACCCCGGACGCCACCACCTCGCCGGATGCCTCCGCCTCACCCGCCACCGGCGCCAAGGGCCTCGAGGTCCCGCTGACGACGATGACGCCCAGCACCACCACCCGGATCGCGTTGGTGCTGTTCGACGAGGACATCGTGCTCGTCGGCGGCCGCGGCTTCGCCCCCGGTAACGATGTCTCCGTCGCCGCCCAGACCACCAGGCTCGGCGGCAGCGCCCTGATCCGGGCGGACACCGACGGGCGGTTCATCCTGGGCTTCCGTGTCCCGGCTGACTTCAAGGGCGCCGTCAACGTCAAGGCGACCCAGAGCGGCTCGAGCGCCGAGGGCTCCCTCGACGTGACGGGTCCGGAGGCCGCCGCCAAGGAGTTCACCGCCGCGCCGGCCCTGCCTGACCTCCCGGTCGGTAGCTCCGGCACCACAGCTGGCGCCGATACCGGCACCAGCAGCACCCCGAGTCCCACCGCCTCCCCAGCGGTGTCGCCGAGCGCGGACGGGAGCACGGCGGACGTCCCGCGCCCGACCGCCGCCACCCCATCGGTGACGTTGGCGCCCACTCCAACGGCCAGGCCCGGTTCGAGGCCCCATCCCTCGACGCAGGCAGGCCCGCCGACCGTCACCCCGGCGGTCCCGGCCGCCAGCCCGGCCGTGCCGCCGGCCACGGCACCGGCGGTGTCGCCGGCCAGCCCGGCCCAGGGTGGCGCCGCGGCCGCGGTCGCGGGTGGCACTCTGTCCGGCCTGCCCTGGATGTCTGGATATCAGACGCACGAGATGTCGACGCTCACCGCGTTCGCCAACTGGCGGGGCCGCTCCGATGATCTCGTGCACGTCTACACCGACCGCACCTCCGGGTGGGGCGGTCTGGTCGAGCCCAGCTGGCCGGTCGACACGTTCAAGGGATTCGGTGGCAAGCTGCTCATCAGCGAGCCGACCTACCCGCAGGGCCAGGGCAGCAACGCCGAGTGCGCCAAGGGCTCCTATGACGGCCAGTGGAAGAAGCTCGGTACCTTCCTGGTCGCGCACAACCGGGCCGACTCGATCATCCGGATCGGCTGGGAGTTCAACGGCACGTTCATGTACTGGCACACCGACTCCGACCCGACGAACTTCAGGACCTGCTTCCAGAAGATCGCCACGGCGATTCGCTCCACCGACCCGCAGGTCAAGATCGACTGGACGTTCAACGCGCACGCCTCGCCAGTGCCCTCGGGCAACAGCCCGTGGGGCGCCTACCCTGGCGACCAGTACGTCGACTACGTCGGCATCGACTCGTATGACCACTTCCCGCCGTCCAAGGACGAGGCGACGTGGAACAAGCAGTGCGAGGACGTCAACGGCCTGTGCTACGTGATCCGGTTCGCGCAGCAGCACGGTAAGAAGGTCGGCGTCGGCGAGTGGGGTGTCGCCTCCTGTTCCGGAGACGGCGGCGGCGACAACGCGTTCTACATCCAGAAGATGTACCAGACGTTCAAGTCGGCCGGGGCGACGATGGGCTACGACGCCTACTTCGCCGACGCGGCCCCTGGCAACGTCTGTTCGACGATCATGAACGGTGGTCAGAACCCGAAGGCCTCCGCCGAGTACAAGAAGTACTTCGGCACCGGCGGAACCTGATCCGTCCGCGGCCCACGGGCCGCGCATCCCGACGGCGTGCCACGTTCCCGGCTGGGGGGTGGCACGCCGCGTCGTTTCCAGGAGCGCCGGGCCGCAGGGCGCCGCGGGCTCGGGGCGGGCTCGAGGCGCTGGTCGGCAGCCTGAAAATGACCGGGAGGTGACTACGTAGTGTCGTCAGCCTGACGCCTGTCATGGTCTGTCGCAAGACATCCCCGGCCGGGTACGGTCAGCCCGACAGGTGACGTCTGGCGATCTTGTCGGCTTTGGCCGACGCCCGGCTATGGGACACCGGGCGCCGGCGGGATGACCGTCGGGCCCGTCGGGACCGGGGTCGAGCGACGTTGCCGCGGGAGACGAGGAGATCGCCGGGTGCGCCACTTCGCCTTCCTCGACCCTTTGGTGGTCGAGGCGCTGTTCCACCGGCCGCCGGAGGAGATTCCGGTCGACGGCGACCGCCGGCTGCTTGCCACGGCGCTCGGCGCCACCCTCTACGCGCCTGGCACCCGATCACGGCTCGCCGATGACGTGCGCCGCCAGACGGCGTCCGGCGTGACGTCCATGGTGCTCTGCCTGGAGGACGCGATCGCCGACACTGAGGTCGCCGACGCCGAGGCCAACGTCGTCGCCGCGCTGCGGGAGCTGGCCGACGACCCGCCCCGTTCCGGCGACGGGATGCCACTGCTGTTCGTCCGGGTCCGCGCGGTGAGCCAGATCCCCGACCTCGTCGGCCGCCTGGGCGTGGGCGGCGCGCGCTGCCTGGCCGGGTTCGTCCTGCCGAAGTTCGCCGAGGACGGCGGACAGATGGCGCTCGAGGCGGTGCTGCGGGCCTCCGACTCGATCGGCCGGCCGCTGTGGGCGATGCCGGTGCTGGAGAGTCCGCCGGTGATCTACCGGGAGACCCGGGTGGAGGCACTCGGCGCCGTGCGCCGCCTGGTGGACAAGCACGTGGAGCAGGTGCTGGCCATCCGGCTCGGTGCCACCGACCTGTGCGGCCTGTTCGGCCTGCGCCGCGACCGGGATCTCACGATCTACGACATCGCCGTGGTGCGCGACTGCATCGCCGACATCGTGAACATCTGCGCCCGCGGCGGTGACCATGTCGTCACCGGACCGGTGTGGGAGTACTTCGCCGCGCCCGAGCGGCTGTTCGTGAGCTCGCTGCGGGTCACTCCGTTCGCGCAGGCCGAGCGGGTCGACGGCGAGCAGGCCGTCCGGATGCGCAGCGCCCTGGTCTCCGCTGACCTCGACCGGCTCATTCGGGAGGTCGTCCTGGACCGGGCGAACGGCCTGTGCGGCAAGACGGTCATCCACCCCAGCCATATCCTGGCCGTGCACGCCCTGCATGTCGTCAGTCAGGAGGAGTACGCCGACGCCGAGTCGATCCTCACCGGCAACGCCGCGTCCGGGAACGCCGGCGGGGTGCGCCGCTCGAGCTACGCGAACAAGATGAACGAGCTCGGCCCGCACCGGGCCTGGGCTGAGGCGGTGCTGCGCCGGGCCCGGGCGTTCGGCGTGCTGCGGGAGGGCGAGACGTTCGTCGAGGTCCTCGCCGCCGCCGGCGCGGCCGAACCCGCCGCCGCGCCCGCCACCCTCGCGCCGGCCCCAACGGCACCCACCGTCATCGTGCCCGCCGCGGCGGCGCCCATGGTCGCCACTCCCACCGCGACGGCACCCGTGGGAACCGGCCGATGACCACCATGGCGGATCCGCCGGCGACGGGCGCGGGCTGGCTCTGGTCGGAGCTCGGGCTTGTGGCCGACGTGACCGCGCAGGCGGGCGGTGGTGATCTGGACGACCTGGTCGGCCTCGCCCTGCGGCGTAACCCCCGTCGCGCGCACCTGCTGGTCAGCCGGGTGCTCGGCAAGCATCTGCCGGTCGAACCGACCGTGGCGCTGGCCGCCGGAGCCCGGCTCGCCGCCCAGATCCGCCAGCTGCCCGGTCTCGGCGTCGAGGGCGCCCCCGAGGGTCGGGGCCTCCCGGCTCGTGGGGGAGCCCTGGTCATCGGCTACTGCGAGACGGCGACGGCGCTCGGCCATACGGTCGCCGACGGCCTGCCCGGCAGCCATTACCTGCACACCACCCGCCGCGACACCCCGGGCGTGCCGCCGGTGTTGGAGTTCACCGAGTCGCACTCCCACGCCTCGTTCCACTGGCTGGTCCCGCGCGACCCGGCGATCCTGCGCGAGAGCCGCCCGATCGTGCTTGTCGACGACGAGCTGTCCACCGGGCGCACCGCACTGGGCACTATCCGGATCCTGCACGCCCACGCTCCGCGCGCCCACTACGTCGTGGCCGCCCTGGTGGACGCCCGGCCGGCACCTGCCAGGGTGGCGTTCGCGGAGCTCGCGGACGAGCTCGGGGTGCGCATCGACGTCGTCTCACTGGTGGCCGCGACCGTCACCGTCCCGGCGGACATCGCCGAGCGGGCGGCGGACATTCGCGCCCGTTTCGACCCACCCGGTAACGGTCTGCCGGCCGGTGCGAACGACCTGCCGACCGCCAGCGCGGCCGGGCCGCCGGTCGTCCCGGTGCGGTGGCTGAGCGCGTCCTGGCCGAAGGAGCTGCCCGAGGGCGGGCGGTTCGGCTGGTCGCCGGATGACGCCCGCCGGCTCGACGCGCTGCTCGACCCGCTCGCCGCGACCGTGCGCGCGGCGCTGACCGCACCCCGTGGGCGGACCCTGGTGCTCGGCACCGAGGAGTTCATGTACGTCCCGATGCGGATCGCCGCCGCACTCGCCCGCGGCGGCCAGGGAGAGGTCCGTTATCAGTCGACGACCCGCTCCCCGGTCCATCCCCTCGACGTCGACGGTTGCGCGATCCGCAGTGCGCTGACCTTCCCCGCCCCGGACGACCCGAGCCGGGCCAGCCACGTCTACAACGTCGGTCCCGGCCGTTACGACGACATCGTCGTGATCGTCGACTCGGGTGTGGACAGCGCCTCGCCGACCCCCTCGGCCGACCCGGGTGGCCTCGTCACGCGGTTGTGTGCCTGCGCCCCCGTCACCGTCCTGTCCGTGCCGTCCTACCGCCCAGCTTCCCGCTCGGCCGACGGCGGCACGAGCAGCCGCGCGAGCAGCCCTGCCGACCCCGCACAGGACGACCCGAGAGGACAGGCCGCACCCATGAGCACACCCGCGGCGGCGCGCACGATCGGCTCGGGGTCCTACGACCCGGCGGACGTCACGTTCCTGCTCACCGACCTGTCCGGAGTCGACCTGGAGCGCCCCACCGAGGACCGGGAGGAGGCGATGCAGTCCGGGCGGCACTACTCCGAGGATCTGCCGGTCGAATACCAACCCGATGACAGCTACCTGCGCCTCTACCATCAGGCGCTGGAACGCTCGGCTCGCCGCGTGGCGCTGGCCACGGGCGTCGTCGCCGAGCTCGTGCGGGTCACCAAGCCGCATCCGGTGCTCGTCTCCATCGCCCGCGCCGGTACCCCGATCGGCATTCTGATGCGCCGCTGGTACGGCTTCCGGCACGGTCTGGACGTCCCGCACCACGCCATCTCGGTGATCAAGGATCGCGGGGTGGACATGAACGCCGTGCGCCATCTGACCGACCGGTTCGACCGGGCGGCGATCCAGTTCGTTGACGGCTGGACCGGCAAGGGCGTGATGACCCGGGTGCTCGCCGAGGCGCTGGCCGGACTCGGTCTCGACGACACCCTCGCCGTGCTCGCCGACCCCGCCCGCTGTGTGCCGCTGTACGGCACCCGCGATGACTTCCTCATCCCCAGCGCCTGCCTGAACTCCACGGTCAGCGGCCTGGTGAGCCGTACGGTGCTCAACGCCGAGCACATCGGCCCGGACGACTTCCACGGCGCGAAGTTCTACCGCGAGCTCGCGCCGCACGACCTGTCCCGCCACTTCATCGAGACGATCGTGGCCCAGTTCGATGCGGTCGCGGACGAGATCGACGCCGCCTGGCCGGCGCTGTGGGCAGCCGATCGCGCCCCGACCTGGGAGGGATGGGCGGCGGTCGAGCGCATCGCCGCGGACTACGAGATCCCCGACGTCGTCATGGTCAAGCCCGGCGTGGGGGAGACGACCCGGGTGCTGCTGCGCCGGGTGCCGTGGCGCATCCTCGTCGCCCCCGACCGCCTGACCGAACTCGCCCACGTGCTCGCGCTGGCCGCTGACCGCGGGGTTGTGGTCGAACAGCGGGCCGACCTGCCGTTCTCCTGCGTCGGTCTGGTCCGTCCGCTCGGCGACGCGCCGACCTTCCACACCCCCGGCGCCCGCTGGCGCCCCCAGGTCCCGTGACGTCCGCCGGTCGCGTGACGTCCGCCGCCGGGAGGTCAGCCGGCGCGGCATCCGTCGGCGCCACCTGCTCGGCTGATATCAGCGCGTCGACGAACGGCGGGAGCCACACGTATCTCGCCGCGCTCGACCTGGACAAGACGCTGATCTTCTCGGCCCGCTCGTTGCTGCTGCCCATCCCCTCCAACCCGTCCGTGGTGGAGGTGGAGCGGCTGGATGGCGCGCCGCTGTCGTACGCGACCGCGCGGGAACTCGAGCTGCTCGCCGAACTGGCGCGCGTCGCCGTCGTCGTCCCCGTGACGACTCGGACGTTGGCCCAGTACCGCCGGGTGGACCTGCGCATCCGGCCGCCGTACGCGGTCGCCGCGAACGGCGGGCACCTGCTCGTCGGCGGTGAGCCCGATCCGGCCTGGGCCGAGACCGTCGCCGCGGACCTCGCCGCCTGCGAGCCGCTCGCGGAGATGCTCGCCCGCGCCAAACGGTTCGCCGCCGGCTGGGCGCGGACCGTGCGCTCGGCCGACGACCTGTTCGTCTATGTCGTCGCGCACGCCCGGGCCGACATCCCGGACCTCACCGAGCTCGCGGCGGACGCCGTGGCGGGCGGCTGGGCGGTGTCCCAGCAGGGACGCAAGGTCTACCTGGTGCCCACGGCGCTGACCAAGCAGCGAGCTGTCGACGAGGTGCGCCGCCGCACCGGCACCTCCATCCAGCTCGCCGCCGGTGATTCTGTGCTGGACATGCCGATGCTGCTCGCAGCCGACGCCGCCGTGCGCCCGGCCCACGGCGAGCTGCACGAACTCGGCTGGACGGCCCCGCAGGTCACCGTCACCGCGGATGCCGGCGGCCTGGCCGGCGAGCAGCTACTCACCACCATCCTGACCCTCATCCGCGGCGGGCGCCCTCGAACCCCCTGATCGTCAGGATCGGATCATGATGCCTGCCGGGCGGGTGCTGTCGAGGCGAGGTTTCGCCGCATACTGCTCAGCCGTGTCCGTTCGTGGTAAACCGGTGATCCGGTCCTGGGCGCATCGGGTCCCGGGCGTACCGGTCCCAGACACCCTGATGTGGGAGGAACCGTGACCGAGCTCGAGGCCACGCTCGAGGACATGCTGGCGGTGGAGCGGTTCGACCCGCCGGCCGGGTTCACCCGTCGGCGACCGGTCGAGGCCGATCGGGCTGCGGCGGACCTCGACGCCGAGCGGTTCTGGGCTGACGCCGCCCGCGACCTGCTGACCTGGGACAAGCCGTTTACCCAGGTGCTCGACGACACGAACCCGCCCTTCTACACCTGGTTCGCCGACGGGGAGCTGAACCTCTCGGCGAACTGTCTGGACCGCCATGTGTCCGCCGGCCGGGGCGAGCGGGTCGCCTTCCACTGGCGCGGCGAGGAGGGGGAACGGCGCGACGTCACCTACGCGCAGTTGCTCGCCGACACCCAGCGCCTGGCGAACGGCCTGCGCTCGCTGGGAGTGGCCGCGGGAGACGTCGTCGGCATCTTCCTGCCGATGATCCCCGAGGTGGCCGTCGCGATGCTGGCCTGTGCCCGGATCGGCGCCGTGCACAACGTGGTGTTCGGTGGTTTCGCGCCGTCCGCTGTCCGGGAGCGGATGGAGGTCTCCGCGGCGAAGGTGCTCATTACCGTCGACGGGGCGCGCCGCAAGGGCAGGCGCGCCGAGGTGAAGGCCGCCGTCGACGCCGAGCTCGGTGATCTGCCGGCCCTCGAGCACATCGTGGTCGTGCGCGGCCCGAGGACGGGCGGCGACGGTGGCGCATCGGAGCCGGCTGCGAGCGGGAGCGGAAAGGAGCCGGCGGCGAGCGGGACGGGGCTGGCCGCGGGAGTGGGGACGGGCGCCAGCGAGGCGCCGATGACGCCGGGGCGGGATGTCTGGTACGACGCGCTGCTCGCCGGGGCCGACCCGGACTGCCCGGCGATCCCGCTGCCCGCCGAGCATCCGCTGTTCATCCTGTACAGCTCCGGGTCGACGGCGAAGCCGAAGGGCATTCTGCACACCACCGCCGGCTACCTGCTCGGCGCGACGTACACCCACCGCATGGTGTTCGACATCAACCCGGACACCGACGTCTACTGGTGCTCGGCCGACGTCGGCTGGATCACCGGGCATTCCTACATCGTGTACGGCCCGCTCTCGAACGGCGCGACGTCCGTCATGTACGAGGGTGCCCCGGACTATCCGGACCGGGACATCTGGTGGCAGATCATCGAGGAATTCCAGGTCACCGTGTTCTACACGGCGCCCACGGCGATCCGGACCTGCATCAAGTGGGGCCCGGAGTATCCCGGCCGGCATGACCTGTCCTCGCTGCGGGTGCTCGGCACCGTTGGTGAACCGATCAACCCGAAGGCCTGGCTCTGGTACCACCTGGTCATCGGCGGCGGTCGTTGCCCGATCGTCGACACCTGGTGGCAGACCGAGACCGGCTCGGTGCTGATCTCGCCGCTGGCCGGGGTGACCTCGACCAAGCCCGGCTCGGCGACCCAGCCGCTGCCCGGCATCAGCCCGGCGCTGCGCAGCGAGGATGGCGAGCCGGTCACCGAGGGCACCGGCGTCCTGGTGATCACGAAGCCGTGGCCGTCCATGCTGCGCACCCTCTACAAGGATGACAAGCGCTTCGTCGAGACCTACTTCTCCCGGTTCGGCCCGACGACGTACGTGGTCGGCGACGCGGCGAGGCTCGACGCGGACGGCTACTACTGGATCATCGGCCGGATCGACGACGTGATCAACGTGTCGGGGCACCGGCTGTCCACCGCGGAGGTCGAGTCGGCGATCGTCGCCCACGAGGCGGTGGCCGAGGCCGCGGTCGTCGCCGAGCCCGACGAGCAGACCGGGCAGGCCATCGTGGCGTTCGTGACGCTGGCCGGCGAGCAGACCGGCGATGCCGCGATGGAGGCGCGGCTGCGCGAGCACGTGGCGCACCGCATCGGCAAGCTGGCCCGGCCGCGCCGGATCATCTGGGCGGACGACCTGCCCAAGACCCGTTCCGGCAAGATCATGCGCCGGCTGCTGCGGGACGTCGCCGCCGGTCGGGAACTCGGCGATGTCACGACCCTGCGCGACCCGGCCGTGATGGCCGTCATCACCGACCGGGTCCGCACCGCCCGCGACGACGAGGAGTAGATCGCGGGCAGCGGGCAGCGGGCAGCGGGCAGCGGGCAGCGGTGGGGTGGGGTGGGGTGTGGGGTGCGGGCGAGAAGGGGATGCGGGCGAGGAGTGGGGGTCCGGGCGGGCGAATGGTGGAGGAACGCCACTGATCGCCCTGCCCGTCGGCGAGTTGTTCGGGGAACGTAACCCGCAGGTCGAACCCGCGTGCGCCGACGCCACCAGGACTGTCTAGGCTCACCACTTCGTGAGAGCCCTACGACGGTTCACCGTCCGTGCCCAGCTCCCGGAGCAGCTCGCTCCGCTGGGGGAACTAGTCCTGAATCTCCGCTGGTCCTGGCACCCGGAGACCCTCGATCTGTTCGAGTCGGTCGATCCGGAGCTGTGGCGGGCCACGAAGGGAGATCCGGTCCGGCTGCTCGGCGAGGTCGACCACGACCGGCTCGTCGCGCTCGCCGCCGACCGCCGGTTCGTGCGCCGGCTGACCGACATCAACGATGACCTGCAGGACTATCTGAGCACGGATCTGTGGTACCAGCGGCAGAACCTGGCGGACACGCCCGCGGCGATCGCGTACTTCTCACCCGAGTTCGGCATCACCGAGGTGCTGCCGCAGTACTCCGGCGGCCTCGGCATCCTCGCCGGAGACCACCTGAAGACCGCGAGTGACCTCGGCGTGCCGATCGTCGGCGTGGGTCTGCTGTACCGGGCGGGATACTTCGTCCAGTCGCTGTCCCGTGACGGCTGGCAGCAGGAGCGCTACCCGGGCATCGACCCGCACGGCCTGCCGCTGACCCAGCTCACCGACGCGGGCGGCCGTCCGGTGAAGGTCGCCGTCGGCCTGCCCGAGGGTCGCACCCTGCACGCGCAGATCTGGAAGGCGCAGGTCGGCCGGGTGCCGCTGCTGCTGCTCGACTCGGACGTCGAGGACAACCAGCCGGCCGAGCGCGGGGTCACCGACCGGCTCTACGGCGGCGGCACCGACCACCGGCTGCTGCAGGAGATGCTGCTCGGCATCGGCGGGGTGCGAGCTCTGCGCGCCTACGCGACGGTCACCGGAACGCCCGCGCCCGAGGTCTACCACACCAACGAGGGGCATGCGGGCTTCCTCGGCCTGGAGCGCATCCGGGAACTCACCGAGACCGGCCTGAGCTTCGACGAGGCGCTGGAGGCCGCGCGCGCAGGAACCCTGTTCACCACGCACACCCCGGTGCCCGCCGGCATCGACCGCTTCCCCCGCGACCTCGTCGCCCGTCACTTCGGCGGGGACAACTCCTGGCCGGGCGTGCCGGTCGAGCGGATCCTCGATCTCGGCGTCGAGGCCGACCCGAACGTGTTCAACATGGCCCACATGGGGCTGCGGCTGGCCCAGCGTTCCAACGGCGTCAGCAAGCTGCACGGCATCGTCAGCCGGGAGATGTTCGCGGGCCTGTGGCCCGGGTTCGACGCCGCCGAGGTGCCGATCGGCTCGGTCACCAACGGTGTGCATGCCCCGACCTGGGTCTCGCGTACCGTGCTGGAACTCGCCGACCGCGAGCTCGGCCCCGGCCTGCTCGCCGACGACGCGGCCGGCTTCGGCGCGTTCGCCACGCTGGACGACGAGGTCATCTGGACCGCGCGCCGGGCGCTGCGGGAACGGCTCGTCGCCGAGGTCCGCCGCCGGTTGCGGGCGTCCTGGCTGGAGCGGGGCGCCGCCCCCGGCGAGCTCGACTGGATCGAGTCGGTGTTCGATCCGGACGTCCTGACCATCGGCTTCGCCCGCCGGGTGCCGTCCTACAAGCGCCTCACGCTGATGCTGCGTGACCGCGACCGGCTGCGCCGCCTGCTGCTGCACCCCGAGCGGCCGGTGCAGATGGTCATCGCCGGCAAGGCCCATCCCGCCGACGACGGTGGCAAGCAGCTTGTCCAACAGATCGTGCAGTTCGCCGACGACCCGGCCGTCCGTGCCCGGATCGTGTTCCTGCCCGACTACGACATCGGCATGGCCCGGTTTCTCTACTCCGGCTCCGATGTCTGGCTGAACAACCCGCTGCGCCCGCTGGAGGCCTGTGGCACGTCCGGGATGAAGGCGGCGCTCAACGGCTGCCTCAACCTGTCCATCCGGGACGGCTGGTGGGACGAGCTGTACGACGGCCAGAACGGCTGGGCGATCCCCACCGCCGACGGCGTCGAGGACCCTGACCGCCGCGACGACATCGAGTCCGTCGCGCTCTACGACCTGCTGGAGAACACCGTCGCCACCCGGTTCTACGACCGGGAGACCGCCGGCTCCCCGCCGCGGCGCTGGACGGCGATGGTCAAGCACACCCTGTCCACCCTCGGCCCGCAGGTGCTGGCCAGCCGGATGGTGCAGGAGTACGTCGAGCGGTACTACGTCCCGGCTGGGGTCTCGGCCCGCACGGTGGCCGCGGACGGCCTCGCCGGTGCCCGCGACCTGTCGGCGTGGAAGGCGCGGGTGCGCGCCGCCTGGCCGGGGGTGCGGGTGCTCAACGTCGATTCCGCCGGTCTCGGCGACACCCCCCAGGTGGGCCAGTCGCTGGTGGTGCGGGCGACGATCGATCTCGGCGGCCTCGGCCCGGACGACGTCGACGTCATCGCCTCCTATGGCCGGGTGGACCTCGCCGACCGGATCGCCGCACCGGGCGCCCTCTCACTGAGTCACGTTGAGGACGGCGACGGCTCCCATCGCTACGAGGGTGTCATCGAGCTCGGTCGCACCGGGCCGTTCGGGTACACCGTGCGGGTCCTGCCGCGCCACCCGCTGGCCGCTAGCGTCGCCGAGCTCGGCCTGGTCGCGAACCCGTAGGTCTCCGGTCCCCTTCGACGCGACTCCCGCACCATGGCCCGGTACGACGACATCCGCGTACCGGGCCTTGGCAGTTGGGGAGCTTCGCACCCCCGGGAAGTCTGGCAGCCCTGGGGAGTCTGGCGGCCCTGGGGAGTGTGGCGGCCCGGGGGAGAGCGCTGGTGGCTCAGGCCGGTGGATGCGTCCGCAGCAGGACGACGCTGCGGGCGGCCACCGCCAGCTCCGCCCCCGCCGCCAGCACCCGTCGGGGCGCCGACCGCGTCGCCGGAAAGCCGCCGAGATCCTCCTCGGCGGTGTCCAGCAGCAGGTCGAGTCGTTCGGCCCAGGGCGCGCCGGGCAGCGTGACGCTGGTGTCGGTGCCGTCCGGATGCAGGATGCACAGCAGCCCCGTCTGGTCACCGACCGTCGACGTGCCCAGGCCCCCGGCCCGCGCCGCGCCGTCGACTCCGGAGCCGCCGAGTTCGCCCACCCGCTCGCCATCCGGTCCGTCCGCGGCGCCGGCGATGTGGGCGACGAGAGTGACCAGGTGGGCGGCCCACCAGTCCGCCTGGGACATCACCTTTCCGTCCTCGCGCAGCCAGGTGATGTCGGCCAGCCGTCCCGGCTCCGACTCGCCGCCGTGGAAGAACCGGTCCCGGTGCAGCGACGCCAGCTCACCCCGCATGGACAGCAGGCCCGCGACCAGCGACGCCAGCAGGGGATCGGGCCCCGCGGGATCATCGGCCCCGACGGCGGCATCAGCCTGCCCGGGCTCTCCCGTTCCCGCGGCTGCCCCGGCGCGACCGCGACCGCGAGCGCGACCGTCGGGCCTCGCGGGAACGCCCGCCTCCGGCTCGGGCCAGGCCAGCCAGGATGTCTCGTTGTCCTGGCAGTAAGCGTTGTTGTTGCCGCTCTGGGTGCGGCCGAGCTCGTCCCCGGCGAGCAGCATCGGGACCCCGGCGGACAGCAGCAGCGTGGTGAGCAGCCCCCGGCGTACCCGGCGGCGGGTGGCGAGAATGCCCGGATCGTCGGTCGGGCCCTCGGCGCCGTAGTTCGCCGAGCGGTTGTCCGACTCGCCGTCCCGGTTGCCCTCACCGTTGGCCTCGTTGTGCTTGCCGGCATACGAGACGAGGTCGGCCAGCGGGAACCCGTCGTGCGCGGTCACGAAGTTGACCGACGCCCATGGCCGGCGTCCGCCATGCTCGAACAGGTCGGAGGAGCCGGTGAGCCGGTAGCCGAGGTCGGCGACGCTGCTGGTGCGCCCGTTCCAGACATCGCGCACCGTGTCCCGGTAACGACCGTTCCACTCGGCCCACGGCGCGGGGAACGCCCCGACCTGGTAGCCGTCGGAGCCCACGTCCCAGGGTTCGGCGATCAGTTTGACCGACGAGAGCAACGGATCGGCGTGGATCGCGGTGAGCAGCGGCGCCGCCGGGTCGAAGCCGTCCGGGTTGCGCGCGAGCGCCGTGGCCAGGTCGAAGCGGAACCCGTCCACGCCCATCTCGGTGACCCAGTACCGCAGCGAGTCGCAGATCAGCCGCACCACGTGCGGATTCGTCACGTTGAGCGTGTTGCCGCAGCCGGTGACGTCCCGGTAGCGACGGGAGTCAGCGGGCTCGACCCGGTAGTAGGTCGTGTTGTCCAGGCCGCGCAGCGACAGCGTCGGCCCCCGCTCGCTGCCCTCGGCGCTGTGGTTGTAGACGACGTCGAGCAGGACCTCGATGCCGGCGGCGTGCAGCGCGGACACCATCGTCTGGAACTCGTGCGCCGGGTCCTCGGTGGCGGCGTAGGCGGCGTGCGGCGCGAAGAACGCCAGGGTGTTGTACCCCCAGTAGTTGGTCTTCGAGGCCTCGAGCAGGAACGGTTCGGTGACCGAGGCGTGCACCGGCAGCAGCTCGACGGCGGTGATCCCGAGCCGCGCCAGGCGGTCCACGACCACCGGATGACCCAGGCCCGCGTAGGTGCCCCGCAGCTGCGCCGGCAGCCCGGGATGCCGCCGGGTCAGGCCACGCACATGCGCCTCATACACGACCGTACGTGACCAGGGGGTGGCGGGACGGTTCTCGGCCGGATGAGAGAACGGACCCGTCCAGACCGAGCCCTGGGGTTCGGCCGGACCGAACCGGCCGGTGTCCGCCCTGCGCCGCCGGGCCGGCCGGAGCGGTCTGACGGCGGGGCCGAGCCGTCCACCCGCGCCGGTGACGACGCAGCGAGGGACATACGGCGCCGAATCGCGCTGGTCCGGGTCACGTCCGTAGGGATCACCGCCGCCGAAGCCGTAGATCGCCGGATCGGTGCGCAGGGCGCCGGACAGCAGCCGGGCATACGGGTCGACCAGGAGTTTCGCCGGGTTGTACCGCTGGCCGCGGTCCGGGTCATACGGCCCGTGGGCCCGCAGCCCGTAGTGCTCCCCGGGCTGGACCCCGGGCAGGTAGCCGTGCCAGACCCCGCCATCCCGCTCGGGCAGTCGGTGCCGGGTCTCGGCCCCGGACGCGTCGAACCGGCAGTATTCGACCGTGTCAGCCCCCGGGGCGACGACGGCGATGTTCACCCCGGCCCCGTCGAACGTCACCCCGAGCGGCTCCGGCGCGCCCGGGGCAACAGTGATACCTCGGACGTCGGACATTCGGCTGACGCTAGCCGACGTCGGACCTTGCTGCCGGCCGAACAACCACATACGTCACAGTAAGCGACGCCGAGCACGGTTCGTCCCACGCAGCGCAACCGGTGGGACCTTTCGGTAGGGGTCGCGCGCACGCCGCCCCGCTCGCGAGAGCGATGAAGATCAGCGTCGGTCGTCCTATCGTGGCCTGCGGCGGATTGACCCACGGTGGAAGGACCACGCAGATGAGTATCGTGCGGCTTGAGGTCGACGGGGGAATCGGCACGATCCGGCTCGATCGGCCGCCGATGAACGCCCTGGACGCCGAGGTGGCCGCGCAGCTACGGGAGATCGCCCTCGAGGTCACCCGGGACCCGGCGATCCGCGCGGTCGTTCTCTACGGCGGGGAGAAGGTGTTCGCCGCGGGAGCCGACATCAAGAAGATGGTGTCGATGGACTTCGCCGAGGCGTCCGCCTGGGATCGTGACCTGTCCACCACGTTCGAGCAGATCGCCCGGATCCCGAAGCCGGTGGTCGCCGCGATCACCGGCTACGCGCTTGGCGGGGGACTGGAGCTGGCGCTGTGCGCGGACTTCCGGGTGTTCGCCGAGAACGCGAAGGTGGGCGTGCCGGAGATCCTGCTCGGCGTCATCCCCGGCGCGGGCGGTACGCAGCGGCTGCCCCGGCTGATCGGGCCGGCCCGGGCGAAGGACCTGATCTTCAGCGGCCGACAGGTGCGCGCGGACGAGGCCGCGCGGATCGGCCTGGCCGACGTCGTCGTGCCCGCCGCGGAGGTTTTCGACCAGGCCCGCGAGATCGCCGAACGGTACGTGCATGGTCCGGCGCTGGCGCTGGCGGCGGCGAAGCAGGCCATCGACGAGGGCGGGGAGCTGGCCCTGTCGGAGGCGTTGCGGCTGGAGACGGCGCTGTTCGTGGGCCTCTGGGGCAGCGAGGACCGGCGGATCGGCATGGAGTCGTTCGTCGCCGACGGCCCCGGCAAGGCGAAGTTCTCCGGCCGCTGACCGCTACCGCATGGCCAGATCGGCGATGATCGGGAGATGGTCGCTGCCGAACTCGCGGCCGACCTGGAAGCCGGTGACGGCGAACGCGGGTGAGGCCAGCACGTGGTCGATGCGCAGCACCGGCGGCACGATCACCGCGGTGGCGCTCCACGTCGGCTCCCATCCGCCGCCGACGACGTCGTGGGCGTCGCGGACACCGGCGTCGACGAGCTGGCGGAACGGGCGGTGGTCCCGGGTGGCGTTGAAGTCACCGGCCATGACCACCGGGAGGGTGGCTGCCCCCGCCTCGTGGCGCAGGTCGGTGAGCTGGGTGCGCCAGCGGCTGGTGAAGGCGCTGGACGTCGGCGAGATGGTGTGCACGGCGTACAGCACGAAGCGCCGGTTCTCGTCGACCTCGACGGTGGCCCGCAGCGACGTCGACCCGCCGATGACCGGCGCGGACGCGTCCCGCAGCGGAAACCTCGAGTAGATCGCCGCGCCGGACGCGCCCAGGTGCGGATGGACCTCGTGGTAGGCATAGGGCCGCAGCGCGCCGGTGGAGCTCACCCGGGACAGCGTCAGCGGCGTCAGCTCGACGAGGACGAGCACGTCGGGATTGGCGGAACGGATCTGCGCGCCCAGCCGGTCGGCGTGCACGTTGTCGTAGCGCAGGTTGGCCGACATCACCCGCAGCCGGGCCGAGCCGGATGCGGCGTTTTCGGCGTGCCCGGGCAGCAGTTCGGGCACGGTCCAGAACGCGTGGACGGCGACGAGAGCCACCGAGAGGATCAGCAGGAGGTTGCGCCGCCGGGCGAAGGCCACCGCGACGCTGGCGTAGGCCGGCAGATAGAGCAGCGGCGTGAGCGCGTTGACGACGGTGTACGGCCAGTCGATCGCATCATCGAGACGCACCAGGCGGCCGAGCGCGAGCAACGCGAGAACCACCGTCACCACCCAGGCCACGATGGTGATCTGCTCGGGTACGCCCGGGACCGTCCAGGTTCTGGGCTCCGGGGCGGCGACCGGTATGTCGCCGGGCGAGGAGGGCGGGGGCGGGGGTGGTGTGTCCGGCGGGGTCGGCCCGGATTCCTGGGTGGAACTCACGATTCCTAGAGTGCCCGCCCGGCTCGCCCGGCAGCGCGCAGGGTACCCGGCAAGGGCGCCGCTACCCTGCGGCCGGGCGCGAGCCTGAGGCGACGCGCGGCGGGCCAGAGCCCGGTGTGGCGGTGGAGGGGAAGCGCGCTGGAGGCAGGCGGTGGGAGTAACAGGTGAGGAGCGTCAGGCGGCGCAGGGACCGCCGCTGGCGTGGCGACCGTGCCGCAGCAGCGGCCGGGCTCGTGCCTGCCATTCCCGCACGGCCACAGTGGCGTGGGTGTCGAGGGCCTGGTTGAGCTCGGAGAGCTTGGTGGTGATGCGCAGTGAGGTGACCTGGCCGGCAACGTCGAGGGCCCGTCCGCCGGCTTCGAGTGCGCCCTCCAGGTCCGGCGAGCTGCGCCGCAGGCGGGTCAGCGCCAGATCCGCCTCGGCGTAGCTGCGGGTGCGGGCGCGGGCGGCACCCTGCAGCTCGCGGGCCTGCAGCAGCATCCGTTCGGCTTCCTTCGCCCGGTTGAGCAGCAGCAGGCAGTGCCCGCGGCATTCCAACGCGTCTCCGCCGTTGTAGTGGCCGGCCCACGGCGGCGACTCCTCGCTATCCGCCTGGGAGATCGCGTGGTCCATCTTGTCCAGGGCGTCCCGGCAGCCGTTCTCGTCGCCGTTGCGGGCCAGCGCCCAGGCGTGCTTGTCGAACAGCATCGCGCGGACGGTCGGCGTCGAGTAGTCGGCCGAGCGGTTCAGCGCGGCCCGGGCCAGGGCCAGGCTCTGCCGCATGTGGCTGAGCTGCGCGGCCTGGTCGCTCATTCCGGACAGCACGCGCCCGGCGAGCATGGCGTCGTCGGCGTGTTCGGCGAGGCTCAGGGCCTGGATGTAGTAGCGCTGGGCCAGACCGTGGCGTTGGCTGTCCTGAGCGAGCCAGCCGGTGAACTGGGTGAGTTCGGCCAGGGCGCTGAACAGGTCGGGGTCGGGCCGTCGGTCGCGGGCAGCCCGGGTCTGGTCGTGCAGGAAGCTGATGACCTGGGGGCGGATCTCGCCGCTGCCGAACTTGGCATCGAGTCGGCGGAAGGTCTCGGTCACGTCGCGGATGAGGGCGCCGCCGCCCGCGCTCGGTCGGTGGGCGTCGGTGATGCGGTCGATCACGCCGGTGAGGCTGGACAGGACCGGATCGGCGAAGGCGGAGGCTATGAAGGCTGTGCTTTCCTGCAGCAGCTCGCGTCGATGCATGTCACGTCCCGAAAGTCCAGCAAGCGTGCGCAGGGTCTCCACGGGAGCACCCGCGCCGGTCAGGCCGAGGTCGTCGCGGCGGTAGGACTCGCCCCGCCAGCCCAGGTCGTTGGGCAGGACGGGATAGCCGAGCCCGGCCGAGAGCTCGGCCGCGGCGAGCTCGGCGACCATCGGGTCCCGCGGGCGCATGCCACGCCGCCAGTGACCGACCGTGGTGCGGGCCAACCCCAGATCGATCTGCCGCTGCTGCCGGGCGCGGGCGTTGACCTGGGCGGCGAACCTGGTGTCGGATACCCCGGCCTCGCGCAGCAGGCGGGCGAAAGCCGAGGTATCCGTCGAATCGTCTGATGGTGTTTTCGACATTGTTCCCCCGTCGATGTTGTGGGCGACCGTCGTCCAAGTCGGTTGCGCTGCGCGCATCCCACGGGGCAGAAAGTAGTTGATCGTTCACGTGCTGGGGAAGGGGGTGTGCAGAAGATGGCCGAAATGCACGCCGTTTCAGGACGGAAGCCTCTGGCGAACACGCCACGCTCGGCTGCCTGTTCCGGCGGGATCCGCAGGTCGTGCGCCTGAGATGGGCTGGTCGTGGCCTCCGCGTGGTACCGGTGTGTCATCGCGAGGTCGCCGATGTGTGATGGTGGCCGGCACTGGGCGGCACTGGGACGGGTGTCCGGCGGCTGTGGTTGCGCCGATGGGTGCCTGTAGCTGTAATGGATCGACGTAGTGGCATTCGGTCACCGGCGCCGCGGCGCCGTGATAGTCCCGTCACTAGGGATGGCCCCGTCGGGGTGCACGGACTAACCTCGGTGACGGCGTGTAGCCGTGATCGGTTCGCGGGGCGGCCGTCCAGGTCAGGGGCTTGGTGTGGCCCGCACCCTGCAACCGATCATCGAGCGCGGGAGCGCCCCAGATGCGACGATGTCAAGAGCACTGACATCGGAAGTTGGCTACGGAGGCCCCAAGGCGTGAACATCGTCGTTACCGTCAAGCAGGTTCCCGATACCTGGGCGGAGAAGAAGCTCGACGCGGCGGACAAGACGGTTGACCGCCAGAGCGTCGACAACGTCATGAACGAGATGGACGAGTACGGGGTCGAAGAGGCCCTGAAGATCAAGGAAGCGCACGGTGGCGAGGTCACCGTCGTCACCATGGGGCCAGCCAAGGCGGTCGAGACGATCCGCAAGGCCCTCTCGATGGGTGCCGACAAGGCTGTGCATCTCACGGACGACTCGCTGCACGGCTCCGACGCGCTGTCAACTTCCGCCGCGCTCGCCAAGGTGATCTCGACCCTGTCACCCGACATCGTCATCACCTCGTCCGAGGCGTCCGACGCCCGTGGCGGTGTCATCGGTGCCCTGCTGGCGGAGCGGCTCGGCCTGCCGCAGCTCACCCAGGCCCGCAAGGTCACGGTCGATCCCGGCGCGAGCACCGTCACGGTCGAGCGTCTCGCCGACAACGGCTACGCGCTGGTCGAGGCGAGCCTGCCCGTCGTCGTCGGCGTGGTCGAGAAGATCAACCAGCCGCGCTACCCCTCGTTCAAGGGGATCATGGCGGCCAAGAAGAAGCCGCTGACCACGCTTTCCGTCGCGGACACGGGCCTGGACGCCGCCTCCGTCGGCCTCGCCGGTGCCGCCTCGCAGGTCGTCACCTCCGAGTCCGCGCCGCCGCGTTCCAGCGGCACGATCGTCAAGGACGAGGGCGACGGCGGGACAAAGGTCGCCGGGTTCCTCGCCGCGCAGAAGCTCATCTGAGAGGTTTGTTCGATGGCTGAAGTACTCGTACTCGTCGAGCACGCCGACGGAGAGCCGAAGAAGGTCACCGCCGAGCTGCTGACCCTCGCCCGCACGTTCGGCGAGCCCGCCGCGGTGTTTCTCGGCGCGCCCGGAACCTACGCGAAGGCGAAGGACTACCTGGCCCAGTACGGCGCCGCCAAGGTGTATGTCGCGGAGTCCGACGACATCGCCGGCTACATCGGCGGCCCGGCCGCCGAGCTGCTCGCGAAGGTCGCCGGGGACGCCTCGCCCGTCGCCGTCCTGGTGGCCGCCACGGCGGACTCCCGTGAGGTCGCCGCCCGCGTCGCCGCCAAGCTCGACTCCGGCCTCATCTGGGACGCCACCGCGCTCAGCCCCGACCTGGTCGCCACCCAGGGCATCTTCGGTGGTTCGACGATCGTCACCTCCAAGGTCACCAAGGGCGTGCCGGTCGTCGTCGTGCGGCCGAACGCCACGGCGCCCGAGGCCGCTCCGTCCACCCCGGCGGAGCAGGTCCTGGACGTCGCGATCTCCGACGCCGCCAAGGGCGCGAAGGTCGTCGACCGGGTGGTCGAGGCCAAGTCGGGCCGCCCGGACCTCACCGAGGCGCAGGTCGTCGTCTCCGGTGGTCGCGGGCTCGGGGCCGCCGAGCACTTCGCGCTGGTGGAGAAGCTCGCCGACACCCTCGGTGCCGCCGTCGGCGCGTCCCGCGCGGCTACCGACGCCGGCTGGTACCCGCACCAGAACCAGGTCGGCCAGACCGGCAAGACCGTTTCGCCGCAGCTGTACATCGCGGTCGGCATCTCCGGTGCCATCCAGCACCGCGCCGGCATGCAGACCTCCAAGACGATCGTCGCCATCAACAAGGACCCCGAGGCGCCGATCTTCGAGTTCGCCGACTACGGACTGGTCGGTGACCTGTTCAACGTCGTGCCGCAGCTCACCTCGGAGATCGAGACCCGCAAGGCCGGCTGACCGGCTCCCGCCGCCGGCCGGCTCGCCCGTGCCGCCGGCAGTCGCGCTGCTCGACCTGGCCACGGTCGGGCGCCGCCCGCGTCCCAGGACGCCCCGGCGCCCGACCATGGTCGGGCGCGGTCGTGTCGCCGGAGCCATCATGATCTGATCGTGCCCGCGGGCAGGGTGACATCGGTCTCGCGTGGCCGGCCCGGCCTGGGCGCCTGCGTCCACGGGCTCCCGCCAGGCTGGCTATGGCCGCCGGTCCCGTGGTGGAGTCGACGGTGTGCAGTCACAGGCGGTATGCGACCTAGGCGGAGCTCCGGCGACGGGCAGGCGCGATGGGTGAGCGTGCCCTCGCCATCGACATCGGGGGAACGAAGATCGCGGCGGCAGTCGTGGACGCGGACGGTGCCCTGCGGGGCGCGGTCCGCAGGCCGGTGCCGGTCGTGTCCGGCCCATCCGGCGCCGAGCAGGTCTTCGCGGCGGTGTGGGACTGCGCGTACGAAAGCCTGCTGGCGGCCGGGGTCGGCATCGGCGAGCTTGCCGGAGTGGGCTGCGGCTGCGCCGGACCGATGCGGTGGCCGGCGGGGGAGGTATCCCCGCTGAACATCCCGGCGTGGCGCGACTTCCCACTACGGGAACGGTTGCGGGAGCTCGTCGATGACGCCCCGGTTCTCGTGCACAACGACGGGATCGCCCTCGCCGCCGGCGAGCACTGGGCCGGTGTCGCCCGCGGGGTGCACAACCTGCTCGCCGTGACCGTCTCGACGGGTGTCGGCGGCGGCCTGATCCTCGCGGGCCAGCTGCTGCACGGCGGATGGGGCAACGCCGGCCATATCGGCCATCTCACGGTCGCGGCCGACGGGCCGCCGTGCCCCTGCGGTGGCCAGGGTTGCCTTGAGGTCATGGCGGCCGGCCCGCACACCGTGCGCCGTGCGCTGGCGGCCGGCTGGGTTCCCCCGGCCGGGCAGCCCGCCGATGGGCGGGTGCTGGCCGCTTGCGCCGCCGCCGGGAACCAGACCGCGCGGCGGGAACTGGCCCGTTCGGGCAGTGCGGTCGGCGCCGGGATGGCAGCGGCCACGAACCTGCTCGACCTCGACGCGGCGGTCGTGGCCGGCGGGTTCGCCCAGTCCGGGCCGATCTTCTGGGATGCCATGCGTGCCGGCTTCGACCGCCATGCCGGCCTGGCCTTCTCCCGGCGGCTGCGGATCCTGCGCAGCGCCGATCCGGACCGCGTCCCCCTGTGGGGCGCTGCCGCCTTCGTCCTGGTCCCAGACCGGTACGGCTGGTCCGGCTGATCTCGTCCGATCGATCTTGATCGGCTTTTCGTCGGGCCAGGCGGGATCAGCCGGTGAAGCCCGCGTCCACGGCGAGCACCGATCCGGTCATCCCGCTCGAGGCGGGCGAGCATAGGAAGGCAACCGCCGACGCCACCTCCTCGGGACGCAGAAGTCGCCGCAGATAGGCGTGTCCGGCGAACTCCGCGGTGCTGGGCAGGTCGTAGATCCGGGCCGTCTCGAGCAGCATCGTGGTGTCCATCGAGCCGGGGCACACGACGTTAGCGGTC
Organism: Frankia sp. AiPa1; assembly: GCF_023243075.1. GTDB lineage: Bacteria > Actinomycetota > Actinomycetes > Frankiales > Frankiaceae > Frankia. The sequence continues at coordinate 59,624 of NZ_JALKFZ020000159.1, forward strand.
ACGGAGGTGCCCGCGAGGTCCGCCGCAAGGCTGCGAACCAGTCCCACCACGCCGTGTTTGCTCGCCGAGTAGGCGGCCAGCCGAGGCAGCGGCCGGGTGCCCGCGGCAGAGGACACCGCCACGAATCGTCCCGCCGGCGCCGCGAGCAGGGTCGGAACCGCAGCCCGGATAACGTGAAACACCCCGGTCAGGTTGCCCGCGAGCAGCGTCTCCCAGGTGTCGTCGTCGGTCTGCCACGCCGGCGGACCGCCCGCGATGATGCCGGCGACGGCGACCGCGGCGTCCAGCCGGCCGAACCGTTCGAGCGCGGCCCGCACCGCCGCGTCGACGTCGCCCTGACGCCGCACGTCGGTTGGAATCGCGAGCGCGTCCGGGTAACGGGCCGCGACCGCGGCGAGATCGTCCCTGGTCGCGTAGGGGTAGCCGGACGCAGGTGTCGTCGGCAGCGCCAGATCGGCGAGGACGAGGCGGTATCCAGCCGCGTGCAGCGACGCCGCGACGGCCGCGCCAAGACCGCGGGCCGCGCCGGTGACCAGCGCCACCGGTGCGGCCTCCCGCCGTCCGCGTGGCCCCGCGGCTTCCGGCCGAACCTCCGCATCCGGCGCCACCGGCCCTTGCACAACCGCCCCCGCCACCTGCGCCCCTGGGAACTGTGCCCCTGGGACCTGTGCCACCGGGGCATCCGCCGCTGGGCCGCTTGCCGTTGGGGCGTCTGCCACTGGATCCACTCTCGCCGTCACCGCCGTCACCGATGCGCCGTCCGTTCTCCGGGTACCGACTTCCGATGAAACGCTCTCATCACGGAACTCGTTGCGTTTGCGCGGCGGGCCGCAGCGGGCCGCCGGGGGTACAGCAGCGCCTGGGACGGCGGTCATGTCGTCGGGTGCGCGGTACGTCGCCGTGGGGCGGGGATTCCGCTACGTGCCGCCCAGGCCAACAGATGCTCGGTCGCGTGATCGATGTAGGCGGCGAGCAGGCAGGCCCCCTCGGCCGCGGACGCTCCGGTCGGATCGCCCAGGACTCCGGAGGAGCTGAGTGCCGCGACACCATGTGCCACGAGCGCGTCCAGGGAAGGCACCGGACCGGCGGTGGCGCGGTCGAGCCGTACGTGCTGCGGCGCCAGGTGCAGTAGCAGAGACGTTTCGGTACGCCCGGCGTGCAGGTCGCCGGCCACGCTCATCGTTCCAGCCGGGCCTGGCCGACCAGCCGGATCCGCCGGGGCAGCCAGGCCGGTCAGCGTAGCCGGATCCGACGCACGCGGTGTGGCGGGTCGCGGTGGTCGGGCGGCGCGGGCAAGGGCTGCGGTCGGAGCCCAGAGCAGGACCCGCCGGCCCTCCGCCCCCAGGACGGACGTGGCTTGGCGTAGACCTTCGAGGTTGCCGCCGTGCCCGTTCACCAGGACCACCCCGCTGGCGGTGTCATCCGCCGAGCGGACGATCTCGATCATCACGCGGGCAAGGACCTCCGTGCCGAGAGACAGGGTGCCGGGGAAGCCCGCGTGCTCGCCGCTCGCCCCGAAGGGCAAGGCGGGGGCGACCAGAAGCGGAGTCAGGCGGTCGGCAAGCCCGAGCGAGACCGCCATCGCCACCCGCATGTCGGTGTCGAGCGGGAGATGCGGTCCGTGCTGCTCGGTGCTGCCGACCGGTAGAACAAGGATCGGACGCCGACCCTCGAGATCAGGCCAGGTGGAGTCCCCGAGTATCACTCTCCACCTCCCTGTCGCTGCCCACTGCTGCTGCTGCTGCTGCCGAGCGTCTCTACCGGCGCCCTTCACCCCCAGGCGTCCACGGATCCCCTGCCAAGGAGATCGCCCGCAGCCGCCGTGGCCCTCCGGCGTGGACGGCCCCGGTCCGGTCTGGCCCCGCGCGATCCCGGTGCATCCCAGCACGAGGTGTCGGTGCCGGTCGAGCGATGCGTCCGGGCCCGCCAGCCGCGCTGTCCGTAGGCGGCTACCCCAGCGGTTCCGCCCCGTATCCGCGGTGGCCCCGTATACCCCGCCACGCGTCTGTCGCTGCCGCCTGCCGGCCGTTGTCGTCCGACGTCCGCGATTCAGCCGTCTGCCGTCTGCCGTCTGTCGTCTGTCGGCCGACGGACGGCAGACGGACGCCGCCCGACGCCCGCTGGAAGCCGGCCGCCACCGCTGGGTTCGCGGACCGGCCGGCCGAACTTCCGGGCGGTCGGCGGGTTTGGCCCTGGTGAGGGACGGGTAGACCGGTTTTGGAGGCAGAGGCAACTCGGAGCCGGGAGGGCCGGGAAGCAGCCCGGCGGACCGTGCGTTGGAGCTGGTAGCTCACCGTTGGTCGGTGGTGCCAGAAAGTTATGGCCGCGTGTCCGCGCATGGCGCCTCTCGTCGTGTAGAGTTCCTCTTCGTCGCCCACTGAGCTCCACTGCGAGCCGGGGTGTCGCGTAGGACCAGATCTCCTCCGAGGGGGCACAGACCCCCCGAGGAAACGGGCCGCGGACGGTGCGATAAGGTAGTGAAAGTGGCAGTCCTTGGCTTACCAGGGTGTAGACCTGAATGAAGCCGAAGCGATTTGACACAATCCTTCCAAAGCTCGTAAGGTTGAAACATCGCTCAAGCGCTCGGAATTCGGGCCACGAGCACGTGAGACCTCGTAAGAACCTGTTCAGATGAAAGTCAAACCGCAACAGAAAACGCGATTTGACAGCCACTGAAAAGGCGGGTAACTTAAAGAAGCACCGGAACGAAGCGGAAGCTTAAAACCGGTAAGCGTCTGCTCCTTGAGAACTCAACAGCGTGCCGATTGTCAGTGCCAAATATGTTTTACCCCCTCTTTTGC